>NZ_JBAFWT010000016.1:0-116008 GCF_043195195.1 Roseixanthobacter psychrophilus | reverse complement strand
CAGATCACGGCTTTGGTCGTGCTGGTGCGCCAGTCTTTCCGCGCCCGCAGCGCGTCCATCACTTGGTCGATCCCCGAATGATCGATGACATCTCCGGCGAACGGATCAATCTCGGGGACGCGAAAGAAATTCCTGATGTTGCTGAGTTGCAGGTGGATTTCAGCGGGCGCCGTGGTCATCGGGTCTCGCCCCGTTTTAGGGCGCCTATTCTCGGGGTGGATGGGCGTGACGCTCCGCGCCGCCGGTACTCAGCCATGTTCCATGGTGCGCCTTACACCATTTCCGGCGGCCCGAAAATTCGCAGGATCGGACCCGCGTGTCCGTGCCGCGCATCGCCAACGGCTTGGTCAGAGCGGTTTTGCTTGAAACCGCGCCGGAATTCAGCTTTGCAGGATGAAAGCGCCGTCATGGGGCCGGGCCGGGGGTATCGCGTGTCGCCATCAATGAGGATCGGATACCGGTTCGCGGCACACAGCAAGCCCATGGCATTGCTGCTCCTGGCTGCCATCCTGGGCATGGGCGGCTGCTCTTCCTATCCCGAAGGCGTCTTTATTCCCGTATCTGGCTCCGCGCCCGGTGCCTCAAAGGTGGATATTCTGGCCGCCACCACCCGCGCACCCACCGACAAGCCCGGAATTCTGTTCACCGGCGAGCGCGGGGCGGGGCTTTCGCTCACCAATATCGTGGTTTCGATCCCGCCCGATCGCGCGGTCGGCTCGCTGCAATGGCCCCAGCCGGGCAGCGTCGACCCAGCCCGCGATTTCGCCGTTACCGATGTCGAGGCGGTCCCGCGCTCGGGCGTTCTCGACTGGTTCAAGGGCGCCAAGGGCACGAAGCGGCGGGTCCTGATTTTCGTGCACGGCTTCAACACGCGGTTCGATTCAGCGGTGCTCCGCTTCGCCCAACTCGTCCACGACATGAATGCAAACGTGGCGCCGGTGCTGTTCTCCTGGCCCTCGCGCGGGCGGGTTCTGGATTATGTCTATGACCGCGAGAGCACCAATTTCTCCCGCAACGACCTTGCCTATGTGCTGCGGGCGGCGGCGCGCAGCCCCTATGTGGACGATGTGGTGGTGATGGCCCATTCCATGGGCGCGTGGCTGGCGGTGGAGTCCCTGCGCCAGCTCGCGCTGCAGGACGGGCGCATCCCGGCCAAGATCTCCAACGTGGTGCTGGCCTCGCCCGATCTCGACATCGACGTGTTCCGCCGTCAGGTCGAGGAGATGGGCAAGGATCGTCCGCGCATCACCATCTTCGTCTCGCGCAACGATCGTGCGCTCGGCCTCTCGCAGTTGATCGCCGGCGGGGTGGCGCGCGTGGGCTCCATCGATTTGACTCAGCCGGACAAGGCCGCTCAGTTGGAACAAGCCACCGGCATCGTGGTGCTGGATCTTTCGGGCCTGGAAAATGGCGATCCGCTCAATCATTCCAAGTTCACCACCAGCCCCGAGGTGGTGCAATTGCTCGGTACGCGCCTGTCTGCGGGGCAGGATCTCGGTGAGCAGGAATCGGGCGGCGGGGTCGAAGCCGTGCAGGTGCTGGGTGCCGCTGTGGGGGGAGTCGTGACCGCCCCCATCACCGTCTTCACCGGCGGGCTGCGCAACTGAATGTCGTTGGGCCGGCATGTGCCGGCCCGCGCAGTGCCTTCAGAACGAGCCGACGGTGCTGCCGAGGACGATCACCGCCACCAGGGCCAGGATCGCGCCCACCACCGCGACCATGACGATGTCGAAATAGCTTTTGGCGTGGGTCGAGCCGCACACTGCCAACAGCGTCACCACCGCGCCGTTGTGCGGCAGGCTATCGAGCGTGCCGGCGCCGATCACCGCCACCCGGTGCATCAGCGCCGGGTCGAGGCCGGTTTCCGCCGCGAGCTTCATGTAGGACGCGCCCAGCGCATCGAGCGCGATGGTGAGCCCGCCGGAGGCCGAGCCGGTGAGCGCCGCCAATATGTTGGTGGCGATGGCGAGCGACACCAGCGGCCCGCCCTGGATGCCGAGCACCCAGGTGCGCACCAGCTCGAACGCCGGCATGGCGGCGACCACGGCGCCGAAGCCCACCAGGCTTGCGACGCTGAACGCCGGCAGCACCGAGGCGTTGGCGCCCGCGTCCAGGGTGGCCCGCAGGTCCGGCAGGCGGCGGAAATTGAACGCCAGCAGCACCAGGATCGCCGCCGTCAGCGCGGTCGCCACCGCCCACACGCCGCCCACGGCGGAGAGCGTGGTGGAGCCCCAGCGCTCCTCGGCCAGGAAGCTCACGTCCAGCCGGGGCAGGATCACCATGGACATCAGCAGGTTCACCAGCACCACCACCACCAGCGGCACCGCCGCCACGAGGAAGGAGGGACGCGTCGTGCTGTGGGCGCCGTGGGAGATCTCGGCGGTGTCGAATTCATGGGAGGCGGTGGCGCGCTCGCGGATGAATTGGTCGTCGGCGACGCCTGGATCTAGCGGGGTGTCATCACCGAAGCCCTCGCCCTTGGCGCGCGCGACGCGCTCCGCCCGCATCAGCCACCACATGCCGAAGCCGAGCATGATCAGCGAGGCGATGATGCCCAGTCCCGGCGCGGCGAACGGCGTGGTGCCGAAGAACGGCATGGGAATGGCGTTCTGGATCGCCGGCGTTCCCGGCATGGCCGACATGGTGAAGGTGGAGGTGCCGAGCGCGATGGCGGCCGGCATGAGCCGTCGCGGCACGCCCGCCGAGCGGAACAAGGCGATTGCCATGGGCGCCAGCACGAAAAAGGCGACGAACAGGCTCACCCCGCCATAGGTGACGATGGCGCCCGCCAGCACCACCGCGAGAATCGCGCGCTTCTCGCCGAGCTTTTCGGTCATGGTGTCGGCGATCACGCTCACCGAGCCGCTGTCGTCCATCAGCTTGCCGAACAGGGCGCCGAGCAGGAACAGCGGGAAGAACTGCGCCACGAAGGTGGCGGCGTTGGTCATGAAGGTCTGCGTCCAGTGGGCGAGCAGCGGCTCGCCCGAGAACGCCGCCGCCACCAGCGCCGCGATGGGCGCCAGCAGCAGGATCGACCAGCCCCGGAAGGCCAGGAACAGGAGCAGCCCGAGGCCGAGGAGGATGCCGAGAAGTCCCATGGCTCACACGCCTTCCAGCAGCACGTCGAGATCAATGGAGGAGCGCTTGCCGAGATTGTCCGCATCCCGCGCGAGGAACGCCTCGGCGGACTTGCGGCCCTCGTCGCGCAGCATGGAGAGGAACTCCCATTCCGCATTGAGCTTGGAGGAATAGCCGAGCGTGGACATCAGCGCGTTGGGCACCATGTGGATGCGCATCTTCGCCCATTGCGCGCCCTCAGTGTTGCCGGGGTCGGCGACCTTGCGCAGCAAGGCGATCATGCGCAATTCCTTCAGCAGCACCGCGTTGAAAGACACCTCGTTGAGGCGGTTGAGGATTTCCCGCGCCGAATTGGGCGTGCCCGGCCGCTCGACCGGGTTGATGGGGATGAGGATGGTGTCGTCGGAATCGAGCTCGCGCACCAGCGGCGTCATGGTGGGATTGCCGGAATAGCCGCCGTCCCAATAGCTCTCGCCGTCGATCTCGATGGCCTGGAACATGGTGGGCAGGCAGGCCGAGGCGAGCAGCACGTCGGGCGTGATCTCGGAATTGCGGAACACCCGCCCGCGCCCGGTGCGCACATTGGTGGCGGTGATGAACAGGCGGATCGGCGAGGTCTTCAACCGCTCGAAATTGATCAGGTCCTCAAGGATGCTCCGCAGCGGGTGCGAGTTGCCCGGGTTGAGGTCGTAGGGGGAATAGAGGCGCGAGACGAGGTCGAGGGTGACGAACAGTGGCGAGTTGTCGAGCGTCCAGCGCCCCAGCATCTTGTCGATGGGGCCGCGCTGGAACGGGCTGAAGCGCGCCGCTTCCGCCACGCGCTTCCAATAGGCTTCAAGCGCATCGCGCGCGCCTTGCGCGCCGCCCGCGGCAAAGCCGTCCGCCAGCACCGCCGCGTTCATGGCGCCGGCCGAGGTGCCGGAAATGCCGTCGATGCGCAGCCAGTCCTCTTCCAAAAGGCGGTCGAGCACGCCCCAGGTAAAGGCGCCGTGGGATCCCCCGCCCTGGAGGGCAAAATCGATCAACACGGGTTCACGCCCGCTGGCGGTAGGTCCGGTCTGCATAGAGCCTCCAATGTCCCGCGCGTATCGTGCGCGGCCGGACCGCAGGCTGCGGCCCGGCCCGCATAAGCTAGGCCGTTGCCGCGACGGATGTGCGCTCCGGCGGTGTTTCAGGTCCGAACCAGCCGACATACAGCGCCGGCAGGAAGATCAGCGTCAGCATCGTGCCCACCAGCAGACCCCCCATGATGGCGAAGGCCATGGGACCCCAGAACACGGTGGGGGCGATGGGAATCATGCCGAGCACGGTCGAAACCGCCGTCAGCATGATCGGGCGGAAACGCGTGCAGGACGCAGCGATGACCGCGTCCTGGACATTGCTGCCGCGTGCCCGTTCCGCCTCGATCTGGCCGATCAGGATCACCGCGTTCTTGGTGATCATGCCGATCAAGGCGAGGATGCCGAGGATGGCCACGAAGCCCAATGGCCGCCCCGAGACCAGCAAAGCCGCCGCGACCCCGATGAGCCCGAGGGGAGCCACGGAGAGCACCAGCACCAGCCGCGAGAAGCTCTGGAGCTGGAACATCAGTACCGTGAGCATGATCAGCAGCATCACCGGCACCACCGCGAGCACCGAGGCGAGCGACTGGGCGCTTTCCTCCACCGTGCCGCCGGTCACGATGTGGTAGGAGCGCGGCAGGGTCTTCACCAGATCGTCGATCTTTGGCGAGAGCGCGCCGACCACCGTCTCGGGCAGAATGCCGGGAATGACATCCGCCTGGACGGTGAGGGTCGGCACCCGGTCGCGCCGCCACACCACGGGGTAATCCTGAACGTATTCGAACGTGGCGAGCTGGCTCAGCGGCACGGTGCGGCCGCCGGGCAGGGGCACCTGCAAGGTGGCAAGGTTGGCGAGGGACACGCGCTGTTCGTCGGTGGCGCGGGCTACGACGTTCACCAGATAGATGTCGTCGCGCACCTGGGTAATCGGCGTGCCGGTCATCACCGTATTGAGCACGCCGGCGAGGGCCTGGGTGCTGAGGCCGAGCAGGCGGGTCTGATCCTGGTCCACCTGAATGCGCACCTGGCGTCCCGGTTCGATCCAGTCGAAATTGACCTTCTCCACCTTGGTATTGGAGGCGACCACGCCGGCGAGCTGGAATGCGATCTGGCGCACCTTCTCGATGTCGGGGCCGCTGACGCGGTATTGTACCGGCCAGCCCACGGGCGGGCCGAGTTCCAGCGGATAGACACGCCCCACGACGTTCGGGAACTGTTCCTCCAGGACTTTTTCCAGCTTCACCCGCAGCCGCTCGCGCGCCGGGACGTCCTTGGCGACGATCACCGCCTGGGCGAAGAAGTCGTTGGGAAGCTGCACATTGAGCGGGAGGTAGAAACGGATTGCGCCGCGCCCGACATAGGAGCTGAACCGATCCACGTCGGGATCGGCGCGCACGATGGCGTCAAACCTCTCGGTAATCTCCTCGCTGCCATAGATCGAGGCGTTCTGCGGCAGGCGCAGGTCCACCAGCAGTTCCGGCCTGTCCGAGGACGGGAAGAATTGCTGCGGGATCAGCGGCAGGGCCAGGACGGATAGGACGAACAGCCCGACCGTGATGGCCACCGTGATCCAGCGGGCCTTGAGGGCGAGGGTCAACAAGCCCCGGTACATCCCAAGCACTTTGCTGGGCTTTTCCTTGCTGTCCTTCTTCTTCTCCGGCGCCTTGAGCAGCAATACGCCAAGCAGCGGCGCGAACAGCACCGCCACGAACCAGGAGACGATGAGGGCGATGGAGACGACAGCAAACAACGAGAACGTATATTCGCCCGCCGAACTGGCCGCAAAGCCCACGGGCACGAAGCCGGCGACCGTGACGAAGGTTCCCGCCAGCATCGCGAAGGCATAGGTGCGGAACGCGTATGTGGCCGAACTTGCCTTGTCGTCTCCGGCGGCGAGCCGATTCATCATTGCATCGGTGGTGGTCATGGCGTCGTCCACCATGAGCGCCAGCGCGATGATGAGCGCGCCGAGCGAGATGCGCTGCATGTCGATGCCGGCGAGTTCCATCACGGAGAACACCACGGCAAGCGTCAGCGGGATGGAGAGCGCCACCACCATGCCGGCGCGCACGCCGAGGCTGATGAAGCTCACCACCAGGATGATCCCCACCGCCTGCCAGAGCGAGGACATGAACTCCCCGATCGCCGTATCCACCGTAACCGCTTGATCCGCCACCAGATGCGGCTCGATGCCGATGGGCAGGTCGGCGGTGATGTCGGACATGGCGGCCTTCAGGCGCGAGCCGAGGGCGAGGATGTCGCCGCCGTCGCGCATGGCGATGGCGAGGCCGATGGCTGGCTTGCCGTCCACCCGAAACAGCGGCCGCGGCGGGTCGGCATAGGCCCGGCGCACGGTCGCGATATCCGACAGGCGCAGCACCCGCCCGTTCACCACAAAATTAACGTTTGCAATATCTTGCTCGGAATCGAACGCGCCGGACACGCGCAGCGTAATGGCCTCTTCCCCGGTCTGGATGACGCCGGCCGGGCTGACGATGTTCTGGCTTTGCAGGGCCGCGAGCACGGCTGCGCGGTCGATGCCCAGGCTCGCCAGTTCCTGCATCGAAAATTCGATGAAGATCCGCTCATCCTGCGCGCCCAGAATCTCGATCTTCGAGACATCGGGCACCTGGAGCAGCTTGGAGCGCACGTCCTCCACATAGTCGCGCAGCTCGCGCTGGCTGAAGCCGTCGGATGTAAAGCCGTAGATGATACCGAAGGTGTCGCCGAATTCATCGTTGAAACCCGGTCCGACCACGCCCGCCGGCAAGGTATGGCGCATGTCGCCAACGCTTTTGCGCACGTGATACCAGATGTCGGGCACCTCCTGTGCGGTGGCGCTGCCCTTGAGATTGACGAAGATGGTGGTCACGCCGGCGCTGGTATAGCTGCGCAGGAAATCGAGCTTCGGGGTCTCCTGGAGTGTGCGCTCCAGCCGCTCCGTGACCTGCTTGAGGGTGTCGTCCACGGAGGCGCCGGGCCAGCGGGCCTGCACCACCATGGTCTTGATGATGAAGGTCGGGTCCTCGCCCCGGCCCAGTCGCTCATAGGCGAGCAGCCCCGCGAGCACCGCCACCGCCATGAAATAGATGACGATGGAGCGGTGCTTCAGCGCCCATTCGGAGAGGTTGAGGCCGCTCACAGGCTTGCTCCCAAAAGGCGGACCTTCTGCCCCGGATGGAGCGCCTGGACGCCAGCCGTAACAACGATTTCCGCATCCTTCAGGCCATCGGCGACGGTGACCGAGGCGGGCGAGAAACGCGCCACCTCCACCGGCCGCAGGGCCACGGTCTTGCTGGCGGGATCGAAGATCCACACCGCCGGCTTGCCGTCGATGCGGGTCAGGGCGCTGGCGGGGATCTCGATCACCGGGCCGGTATCAACCGCCACGGAGCCGTTCACGGTGGAGCCAAGGCGCATCGCCTCCGGCGGGTCGATCAGGCCGACGCGGACCGCAAAGGTGCGGGTCACGGGATCGGCCTGCGGCGCGACCTCGCGCACCCGCCCCTTGGCCGTCACGCCGCTGGAATCCGTGAGCGAGATAACGACATCCGGATCGGAGGGAAGACTACGCAAGACTTGTGCGGGAACGTCGAATACTGCATCTCGCCCGTCCTTGCGGGCGACCTGGACGATCGGCTGGCCCGGCTGCACCACCTCGCCCTGCTCGGCGCGGCGGGCGGTGACGGTGCCCGGCGCATCGGCTTTCAGCTCTGTGAAATCGACTCGGTCGGAGGCGATTTTTACTTGTGCCTCAGCATCTTCCACCCGCGAGCGGGAGGCGAGATAGGCTTGCTCGGCCTGCTCGAACTGGGCACGCGGGGTGAAGCCGCGGGCCAACAGCGCGCGCTGGCGCTCATAGGTGTTGCGCGAGACGCCGAGCTGCCCCTCGGCCGCGCTCAGGGCTGCTTGGGCCGAGCGTAAAGCATTGATTTCATTCACAGGATCAAGCCGCGCGATGACCTGCCCGGCGTCGAGATGGTCGCCCACATTGACCAGCCGCTCGATGATCCGCCCGCCGATCCGGAAGGCATAATTGACCTCGTTCATCGCCTCCACATGGCCCGTGAAGGTGAGGCCGTCGGGGGTCGTGCGGGTCGAGACCTTGATCGCGCGCACAGGCCTAACTTCAGGCGCTGCAACGGTTTTCTCGCCTCCGCAGGCGGCAAGGGCGAGGGGGGAGAGGAGCAGGATCGCCAGTGCGAGCCGCCGCCCGTGGAGGCGCGCACTGGCGCTGGTGCTGGATTTGATGGCGGGCACGGAAGGCTCCTGTTGGGGCTGGTGGATGCCGAAACGCGCGGTGGCATCTCGCGGGGCGGCATCGGTTTGGCGTTCGTGGATTTGGGCGCGGGGCCGAAGAAGAACGTGTGTTACCGGGTCGAGAACATTGGAGAATTTCATGAAGTCTTCACGGAGAAACGGCTTTTCGCGAAATGATTTTTGCCGCACCTCGGCGGGGCGGCAAATTTGCGATCGCGGGCTCATGGCGCGGCCCTCACCGCTGCCGCGAGGGCGATGACGAGGCCGGCGAGCAGCACCCCGGCGATCCCCCAGCGGCGCAGCAGTCCGTCGAGCGCGCCGAGGCGATCGAGCCCACGCGCAAGCGGAGGGCCGAGCCGCTCCGCCAGCACCAGAATGTCGCCGGCCGGCACCTCGGGCAGGGTCGGGCCACGCCGATGCAGGGCGAAGGCGAGCGCGAGGCCGATCAGCACCGGTACCGCCGTCTTTTCGAGATTGACCAGGGCAAAGGCGGCGGCGAGCCGTTCGCCGGTCACCAGGGGGTAGAGGGTGAACGGCAGGGCGAGGGCGAGGATGCTAAGGCCGATCCAGGGCGCCAGCAGCGCGGGGGCGGGCAGGGGGAAGGCGGCGCGGCCCTTGGCGCTCGCGCGCAGCAGGAGCACGAACCGGGCCATGAGCAAGGTGGTGCCGGCGGCGGAAAGGGCGAGCAGGAAGCCGGCGGTGCCTTCGCCCATGGGGCCCTTGATGGCGAGCTTGGCGAGTGCGCCGCCGGTGAAGGGCAGGCCGGCGAGGCTGAGGCCCAGCAGGCTGCTAAGCCCCAGCACCGGCAGCACCGCGCCAGGCGCGCTTGCGGCGGCGATGCCCACCGCCAGGAACAGCGCGCCCTTCAGCAGAATATGGTTGGCGGCATAGAAGGCGGCGCTGGCGGCGGCGCTGGCGTCGCCCTGCACCAGGGCGCCGCCGATCACCGCCGCCACCACGCCCATCTGGCTGATGGTGGAATAGGCCAGCACCCGCTTGGGGTGCGTCTGGGTGAGGCCGAGCGCGATGCCGTAATAGGCGGTGAGAATGCCGATGGCGCTCAGCGCCAGGCCCCAGCCGGAGAGGGCGACGCCGAGCGGAAGGAAGCGCAGCAGGCCGATGACGCCGGCCTTCACGACGATGCCGCTCAGCACCGCCGAGGCGGGAATGGGCGCCACCGAATGGGCGAGCGGCATCCACACGTGCAGCGGCACCAGCCCCATCTTCAGCCCGAAGCCCACCACCAGCAACGCCAGGATGGCGTCGCGCCAGGGCGAGACCGGCCATTGGGCGACCGCATCGCGGATCAGCGGATTGGCGTCCGGGCTGCCGGAGGCGAGCATCACGAAGGCGGCGATCAGCACCGCTTCGCCGAACAAGGTCAGGACGAGATAGACCACGCCGGCGCGCCGCGCCTCCGGCGTGTCGTCGTGGGCCGAGAGGCCGTAGGCGGCAAGGCTCACGAGCGCGAAGGCGAGATAGAAGCTCGCCACGTCGGCGACGATGAACACGCCGAAGCTGCCCGCGAGCGTCGCCAGCCACCAGACGCAGAACCCGCCCCGACGCGGGTCCTTCGCAAGAGAGCTGGCGGCATAGGCGCCTGCGGCGATCCAGAGCACAGCGGAGGCGCCGAGCAGGATCGCGCCCGGCACGTCGAGGAAGAAGCTGATGCGGAACGGGGGCGGCGCCACCAGCACGAACACGCCGCGCGGCACCAGCAGCGCCGCCAGCAGGCCCGGCACCGCCGCCGGCGCCAGCAGGAACGGGGCGAAGCGGCGCACCGGCTTGAGCGCGCAGGCGAGCGCCAGCAGCAGCGGGAGCACGGGGGCTGCGACCAGCAGCAGCGCGGCGGCGGTCATGGCGCTGCCCCCGCCCAGCTCGCCGGCCGGCCGATGGCCAGGAAGGCGGCGGGCTGCAGCGGCACCAGGCCCAGGGCGACGGCCCCGAGCGCCAGCACCAGCGCCACCATTTCCCGCCAGCGGGAAACCGGCACGGTGACAAGGCCGTCCTCCGGTCGGGAGAGGGCGGGCAACACGACGCGCAGCACATAGCCCGCCGCCAGCAGGCCGCCGACGAGGATCACGCCCGCGATCCACCACGCCCCCTGCTGCACGGCGGAGGTGAGCAGCATGACCTTGGCGACGAAGCCGCCGCTCGGCGGCAGGCCCATGAGGGAGAGCCCACCGAGGCCGAAGGCGAATACGCTGATGGGAACGATGCGGCCGATGCCGGAAAGGCCGGATATGCGGTCATGCCCCAGGGTCTCGGCGATCACGCCCGCCGCCATGAACATGGCCGCCTTCGAAAGGGCGTGGGACACCAGATGCAGCGCCCCGCCGGTCCAGGCGATGGCGCTCCACACGCTTGCGCCCGCGGTTGCGGCGGCAAGCGGGAACATCAGGAAGAGATAGCCGATCTGCGCCGCCGTGGAATAGGCGATCAGCAGTTTCAACCGGGTCTGGCGCAGGGCGAACACCCCGCACAGCACCACGGCGCCTGCACCGAGCGCGGACAGCACCGGGGCGGCGGCGGCGTTCTGCGCCGGGGTCGCGATGTCATACCAGAACCGCACGATGAGGAAGATCGGCGCCTTGATCACCACCGCCGAAAGAATGGCGCTGGCGGCGGCCGGTGCGCCCGCATGGGCGGCGGGCAGCCACAGATAGAGCGGAAACAGCGCCGCCTTGGCGGCCATGCCCGCGGTCATCAACGCCAGCGCCACCAGCAGCGCCGGCTCCCCCTGCGCGCGCTGCGCCAGCAGGATGATGTCGAGCGTGCCATAGGTGCCATAGATCAGCGCCGTGCCGAGCAGATAGAGCACCGAGCCGAACAGGGCGAACAGCAGATATTGCAGCGCCGCCGCAAGGGTCTTCGCCCGCCCGTCCAGGCACACCAGGGGCACGGCGGCGAAGGTGAGCAGTTCCAGCGCCACATAGAGGGCGAACAAATCGTCGGCGAGATAGACGAGATTGAGCGCGCTCCATACGCTGAGCAGCAGCATCCAGAAGGCGAGCGGCATGCGGGGCTTTTGCGCGCCCGGCGCGGTCATGGCGAACAGTCCGGCAGCGACGATCACCAATGCCGAGACGCCGAGCATGAAGATGGACAGCCCGTCGGCACGCAAGCCAACCCCGAGCGGCGGCCGGAACCCGCCGAGGAAATAAGCGAGCGGCCTTCCGCCCCACGCCACTTCGGCGCAGATGGCGATCACGACCGCAAGCCCGGCGGCGAGGAAGAACAGCGCCGAGCGCTCGGCGGCGCGGGCCTTCAGCAGCAGCAGGGGCGCAAGGCCGCAGAGCGGGCCGACGATCGCCAGCACCAGCAGCAGGCCGAGCGGCGAGGATCCGGGCAGGGCGAGGGCCGAGGGAAGGGGGCTCATGCCGCTTCCTCGCGATCCGCCGGGGCGTCTTCCGCCGCGGCCTCGCCCGCCGCTTCCAGCGCTTGCAGCCGCCGCACCAGGGCGACCGCCAATGCGGTGGCGGAAAACGCCACCACGATGCCGGTGATGACCATGGCCTGGGGCACCGGATCGCCGCCGAAGCCGGCGCCCGCGCCGCGCCAGGCGATCACGCCGAACAACAGGAAGATGCCGGCGCCCAGCAGGTTGAAGGCGAGGATGCGGCGCAGCGCGTCGGCCTGCACAATCAGCCCGTAAAGGCCGATGGCCACCAGCGCCGCGCCGGCAAGGCCGAACAGGGTGGGGGTCGCGAGCAGGGGGCTCATGCGGCCATCCCTGCCTCGGGCGGCGGTTCACCCGCGCCGGGCTTTTGCGGTGGGTCGAGCACCAGAAGGCCCAGCGTGACCGCGATGGAGAGGGTGATGGCGGCTTCGACCAGCAGGATGATCGGCTTGGCGAAGCCCTCGGGATAGGCGAGGAAGGCTCCCGCGAACACCACGCCGAGCCCGCCGACCCCAAGGAACAGGGCCGGGCCGAGCAGCAGCAGCGCCCTGAGCCGGCCTCCCTCCGCGCGCGGCGGCGCGCGCAGGCCGGCGAGCAGGACCAGCAGCCAGGCGGCCGCCAATACCGCGCCGCCCTGGAACGCGCCGCCCGGCTTGTCGGCCCCGGTCCAGAACAGATAAAGCCCCATGAGGATGGCGACCGGGGGCAGCACGCGGGCAAGGAATTCCAGCGGCGGCGTTGCCGCCACCTGCCACAAGGGCGGGGGCGCGCCGGTCCATTCGGTCTCGCCGCTGAGCGACCACACGCCGATCAGCGCCACCAAAAGCACGACGGTTTCCAGCAGCGTATCGAGCGCGCGGTAAACCAGCAGCACGGCGGTGACCGGGTTGCCGAGCCCGGTCGCCTCGAGGTGCGCGGCGGCTGCGTCCGCCAGCGAAGGCGCCGGTTCCGGCAAGGTCAGGACAAGGGCCGACAGGCCGCAGAAGACCGCGACTGCGAGCAGGGCTGCGAGCAGGTGCACCGCCGCTCCCTGGGGCGCCGGGGGCCGCATGGGGCCTGTTGCGCGCAGCAGCACCAGCCCGGTGACGCCGCTGCCGATCGCCGCTTCGGTGAGCGCGACGTCCACCGCATCAAGCCGCACCCAGAGCAAAGCGAGCAGGAGGCCCAAGCCGATGAAGCCGATGGCCGCCGCGAGAGCATCGCGCGCCAGCAGCACCCGCAGGGCGAGCGCCACCGCCAGCAAGGCGAGGAGGCTGTCGAGGACGAGGCTCACGGAGACGCCCCCTCCGCTGCCGTGTCCGCCTGCGGCGTCCGGTTCGGCGTTTCGTCATCGCTGCGGGCGGCACGTGCCAGCATCTGCGCCACCGTGCCGGAGGCGATCTGCACCAGGGCCCAGACCGCCAGCATCTTCGCCGCATCCAACAGGCTTGCGGCCTGGGGCAGAAGCGCCAGCACGATCAGCGCCAGCCCTACATTGTCGGCCTTGGTGAGGGCATGCAGGCGGGTGAGGGAATCGGGAAAGCGCAGCAGGCCGAGCGTTCCCGCGAGGAAAAAGCCGGTGCCCGCGAGCAGCAAGGCGAGGGTGAAGACATCCCGCGCCGCGCTCATGGGCCCGCCTTCCGCGCGGCCCTAGGCCGCTGATGCGCAGGCGCCGCGCGCACGCTATGGAAGGCGGCGGCGGCGAAGGCCGCGAGCAGCGCCAGCAGCAATGCCACGTCGAGCACCGCCGGTGCGCCGGTGGCGGCGCTTATGAGCAGCAAGACCGCGATCACGCTGGTGCCGAGCAATTGCACCGCCATCATCTGGTCGCTCGCTCCCGCACCGCGCCACAGGCGGATCAAGGCGGCGGCGGCGAAGGCCAGCAGGCAGGCGGCAAAGCCGAGGAAGGTTTCAGCCATCACGGGTACCGCCCCCGAAGGCGGCGCGGTACGCCGCCTCATCGTGCTGGAGATCCTCGCGCACGCCGCTTGCGGTGTCCAGGCAATGCAGCTCCAGCACGCCGCCGGTTTCGCCCAGGGGGAGCGTCCCGGGCTGGAGGCTGGTGATCGCGCAGAACATCTGCCGCTCCAGCCCGCGCGGGCATAAAGTGGCGAACGTGATGAGCCCCGGATGCAGCGGCAAGGGCGAGCGGACCGCGCGGCCCGCCACATCCCATCCCGCCACGAGCGAGCGGTGGACAAAGCGCAGGGCGAACGCGGGGAGGGCGGCCGGGCGAACGTGCGGGCGTCCCGCAGGCAGCACGGCGAGGCTCGCGCCCGCCGCCAAGGCCGCTGCAGCCGCGCCGGCAACGAGATCCACGGCCGAGATACGGCCGAGCATGACCCAGGCGAGGAAGAAGATCAGCCAGCGGTAGCAGAAGGCGGCGCCCGAGCGCGGCGGCTTCGCTTGCGGCGGCGTCGCGTTTTCGGCCCTCTCGCTCCCCATCGCCTTCCCCGCCATCCCGCCTGTCCATTCGCTCGGTGGCGGAGCGGCTCGTGGCCTGTCCCCGCTGCGGTTTAAACGGTGTTCTGGTGCGGCAGATCAAGCAAGACCCGACGAAGTTCACGCGAACAACTTGAAGAACTTGTATCTGCCGCTTTTGCGCGTTGCAACGCTTCGGCTTCTGCGTTGCACGCGCGGCAACCGGGGTTTGATGCGGCGCCGTTGTGCGCAGGGTTTAAAAAATACAAATAAATCAGACTATTATCAGGATAAATCCGCACGGCGTGAAATCGCGCGGGGTGGATATGGGAAATTTGAGGGCGGCCATCCGGGCAATATTGGGATGGATGGAACATGCGTGGGATTCTGTGCCAATTGCTGCGACGTGCGAATACGGCATAAGTCGATTGCCGGCGCATAGAACAAGGACGGTCGGCGCAAGACGTCGGGACTGAGGATACTTCCTCCGGGTGCCGCTTCGTCATATTCGCCACGTCCGGTTTTGCTCGCCAGCCTGGTTTTCATGCGGCGGTTCGCAAGCCGCCGCCGAGCGGACGAAACTCATGAGCAATCTCGTCGTCTTTGGGTTTGACGGCATCCATGCCGCGGACGAAGTCCTCAACAAACTGCGCTCGCTTCATGTCGAGCATCTGATCGACCTGGAGGATGCCTGCGTCGTCGAGCGCGACGCGGAAGGCAAGGTCCATATCAAGCAGGCCGTGAACCTCACCGCCATGGGCGCGGCGCGCGGCGGCATGTCGGGCGCCTTGTGGGGCACGCTGGTGGGTATCTTGTTCCTCAATCCGCTCGCCGGCATGGCGATCGGCGCGGTGGCCGGGGCGGGGACCGGCGCGCTCTCGGGCTCGCTGGTGGATTTCGGCATCAACGACGGCTTCATCAAGGACCTGGGCGGCACCATCCCGGCCAATTCCTCGGCCCTGTTCGTGCTGGTGCGCTCGGTCACCGAGGACAAGGTGCTGCCGGAAGTCGAGCCCTACAAGCCGCGCATCCTGAAGACCTCGCTGTCCAACGAAGCCGAGGAGCGCCTGCGCAAGGCCCTCATCGCGGCCGCCTGAACGGCTGCGCGCGACCCTGCGGCGCCCGCCCGGCGCGGGCGCCGCCACAACAAGCTGCCGCAATGCGCAGCCAGGGAGGATTTCATGACGGAGAACACCGGGCCGTTCGACGATGCCGGAGCGGACTATGTCTCCACCGGCCATCTGCCGGCGGGCGAGCGCATCGACCAATTGGTGATCGAGGCGCATAGGCGCTTCAAGGACAATGGGGACGGCGCCAATTCCACGGTTTATCCCGCCCTTGCCCGCGTGCCGCGCGATCTGTTCGGCATCTGCGTGGTGGGCACCGACGGCATCGTGCACGAGGTCGGCGACACCGACGTTCCCTTCACCATCATGAGCGTGTCGAAGCCGTTCGTGTTCGCCCTGGTCTGCCAGGCCATCGGCCCGCGGCTGGCGCGCGAGAAGATCGGCGCCAATGCCACCGGCCTGGCGTTCAATTCGCTCTCCGCCGTGGAGCGCAGCGCCGACGGGCTGACCAATCCCATGGTCAATTCCGGCGCCATCGCCACCACCTCGCTGGTGCCGGGCGATACGGCGGAGGCCAAATGGCGCTTCATCCACGAGGGGCTGTCCCGCTTCGCCGGCCGCACCCTGCCGCTGAACGAAGAGGTCTATGGCTGCGCCAGCGACACCAATTTCCGCAACCGCTCCATCGCCCGCCTGCTCCAGAGCCTGTCGCGGATCTACGCCGACCCCAAGGAGGCGACCGACCTCTACACCCGCCAGTGCGCGCTCGATGTGACGGCACACGACCTCGCCGTGATGGGCGCGACGCTGGCCGATGGCGGGGTGAACCCGATCACCAAGGAGCGGGTGGTCGATCCCATGGTCTGCCATTACGCGCTGGCGGTGATGGCGACGGCCGGCCTCTACGAGACCTCGGGTGACTGGCTCTACGAGATCGGCCTGCCCGGCAAAAGCGGCATCGGCGGCGGCATCGTGACGGTATCGCCCGGCAAGGGCGGGCTCGGCACCTTCGCGCCGCCGCTGGACGCGGCCGGCAACAGCGTGAAGGGGCAATTGGTGGCGCAGTTCCTGTCCCAGAAGCTGGGCATGGACCTCTTCCTCTCCCAGCCCGAGGCCTGACCGTTCCACGGCGGGTCTCCCCGCCGTCCATGCAACATCCAAAATTGGGAGAAACGCCATGTCGGCATATGCCGCTTCGCGCGCAGATCAGGTGGCCCGGAACTCCTGGGTGCCGATGATCGCCATCGCCCTCGGGCAAGTGATCATGTCGTTCAACGTCGCCTCGCTGCCGGTCGCCCTGAGCGGCATGGTGGAGAGCTTCAACGTGCCGCCGACCACGGTGGGTACCGCCATCGTCATGTATTCGCTGTCGGTGGCCGGCTTCGTGATGCTGGGCGCCAAGCTCAACCAGCGCTTCGGCGCGGTGCGGGTGTTCCGGACCGTGGTGGTGCTGTTCGGCTTCGCCCAGGTGCTGATGACCTTCAGCCCCAATGCCACCATCATGATCCTCTCCCAGGGCCTGTGCGGGGCGGCCGGTGCCGCCCTGGTGCCGGCGCTGGTGGCGCTGATCGCGGAAAATTACACCGGCACCCAGCAGGCGACCGCGCTCGGCGCGCTCGGCTCGGCGCGCGCGGCGGCGGGCGTGACCGCCTTTCTCGTGGGCGGCATCCTCGGCACCTTCATCGGCTGGCGCCCGGCGTTCGGCATCCTGATCGTGCTTTCGGCGGTGGTGTTCGTGCTCAGCTTCCGCCTGAGGCCGGACCATGGCCGCCCGGAAGTGAAGATCGATTTCGTCGGCGTGGTGCTGGCGGCGGCGGCGATCATCATCCTCTCGTTCGGCTTCAACAATCTGAACCGCTGGGGCCTCGGTCTCGCGCGGCCGGGCGCGCCGTTCGATGTGTTCGGCCTGTCGCCGGCACCGGTGATGATCATCGTCGGCATCGTGCTCGGCCAGTGCTTCCTGGTATGGACGCGCCGCCGGCAGGCGGCCGGCAAGACGCCGCTGCTGGCGCTGGAGGTGATCGCCTCGCCGCAGGAGCGGGCGGCGGTGTTCGCCATGTTCTCGGTGGTCGCGCTGGAAGCGGCGCTGAACTTCTCGGTGCCGCTCTATATCCAGATCGTCCAGGGGCGCTCGCCGCTCGCCACCGCCATCGCCATGATGCCGTTCAATCTCTCGGTGTTCTTCTCAGCGATGCTGATCGTGCGCTTCTACAAGAAGCTCACTCCCCGGCAGATCGGCCGCGCCGGCTTTCTTCTATGCACGGTGGCCCTGCTGTGGCTTGCCTTCGTGGTGCACAACGACTGGAGCTCGGGCCCGGTGTTGATCGGCCTCGTCCTGTTCGGCATCGGCCAGGGCTCGCTGGTGACTTTGGTGTTCAACGTGCTGGTGACGGCATCGCCCAAGGAACTGGCGGGCGACGTCGGCTCGCTGCGCGGCACCGCCAACAATCTCGCCGCCGCCATCGGCACGGCGGTTGCGGGCGCGCTGCTGGTGGGCCTGCTCTCCGCGAGCATCATGCGCGGGCTGGCCGACAATCCCACCTTGCCGCCGGAAATCCAGAGCCAGGTGGATCTCGACGCCATCACGTTCGTCAGCAACGAGCGTCTCCAGGGCGTGCTGGAGCGCACCACCGCAACCCCGGCGCAAGTGGCGGAGGCCGTGCGCATCAATACCGATGCCCGGCTTGCGGCACTGAAAATGGGACTGCTGTTGATGGCGGGCCTTGCCCTCGTCACCATCATCCCGGCGGGACGGCTGCCGAACTATATCCCCGGCACCATTCCGGCCGAGGGCGTGGACGACAAGCCCCGCGCCGCAGGTGGCCCGAAGCGCTGATCCGGGGACCGCTCTCCCTCGCTCGGGGTTCCCATAGGGAGCGGGTGAATCCGGGACCTCCCTCTCCCCGCCGGGGAGAGGGTTGGGGTGAGGGGGGACGGAGCCCCCTCGGGCTTGTATCGTTTTTGGAAAGGCCCGGCCCCCTCACCCGTCCGCTGCGCGGCCGACCTCTCCCCCTCGGGGAGAGGTGAAGCCGGGTCTGCCCGTTCTCAGAGGGGAGAGGTGAGTTCGGGTCCTCGCTCTCTCAGACGGGAGAAGGGAAGCCGGGTCCTCGCTCTCTCAGAGGGGGCGCGGTGAATTCGGGATCTCCCCCTCTCCCCGCCGGGGAGAGGGCTGGGGTGAGGGGGGGACGGCGCCCTATCGGCGCGGCATGTTCCATTTCGGACAGGCTCTTCCCCCTCACCCGTCCGCTGCGCGGCCGACCTCTCCCCCTCGGGGAGAGGTGAAGCCGGGCCGTCTCGTTCTCAGAGGGGGCGCAGGGGAATCCGGGCGCGCTCCCGAAGCCCGGTCAGCGGACCCAGCGACTGGGAATGAACACCCATTCGCCGCCGCGGTGCACCCATTGCGGGCCAACATGGCGGAAGCCGGGGCGATTGCGTTCCCAGCGGCCGGCGACCCAGACATAGCGTCGGTTGCGCGAACTCCACATCCAATAACCCGGCACCCAGACATAGCCGCGCCGCGCCGGCGGACGGGCCTCCCGGCGCGGGGGCGGGGGCGCGTTGAAGTTCGGCGAGCGCCGGTTGGGGATCTGCCACTGTTGCGCCTGGGCCTGCGGAGGCGCGGCGATAATCGCGAGCGGCGCGAGGGCGGCTCCGGTCAGAAGGGTCTTCAGGAAGCTACGGCGCGACAGCATCAATCGGTCCTCGGGCGCGGCAGGGCCGGCAAATTCGGAAGGGCCGGGCTTCCCGGAAAGAACGGGGCCGCTTTTCCGGGAAGCCCTTCGGAGCGGGGGCTCTGAGGCTGCCCGCGGTGCGGATGGGGGGAGCGGGCAGCATCGGCAAAACTAGCGCGGCATGGGGGTTTTGCGATGAGCCGTCCGTCCCGCGGGTGTGCGCATTGTCCAAATCCGTCGCCCGCCCCGCATGCGCCCCAATTTCGACCCTGCGGCACCGGCAAAACGGCGGTTTAACCTTGGCCTGTGCCAAGATAGTCTAAAGCCGGCCTTCGGGCCGCTGCGAGCAGAGACGACATGCGCTTTCCGGAGGCGGGGCACAACGAGGCGGCGGTGCCGCAAAATCCCAGGCTAGCCGATGCTGCGCCTGCGCTGCCGCTCGCGCCCGTTCGGTTCAGCACCGCCGGTCTGCCCAAGGCGGAGCAGTTCGACGGCTGGCACGATTTCATGGCGCCCACTGTGGACATTTCCCTGGTGACCGCGCCCGAGACGGGCTTCGTGGCGAACCAGGAGGTGTGGAACCTCGGCCGGTTCGCGCTCAGTTCGGCACGAATGCCGGGCGCCGGATACGAGCGGATCTGGACGCACCTCGGCAAGGACCCGATCGACCATTGGTGCCTCGTCCTCTACGAAGGCGACTGTCCCGGCAGGCGCGCGCCGCTCGGCTTCCGCTCGCTAGCCGCACCGTTCGCCGGCGGTGGACATGATCGGCGGGTGCTGACGCTGTTCATCCCGCGCGACCTGTTCGCCGGCAGCGCCGCCGCCTTCGACGCCGCGCCGCACGACATTCCCGACAGCGGGCTGGGCGGGCTGCTGGCAGACTATCTGCTGAGCCTGGAAAAGCAGCTTCCCCGCCTGACGCAGGCGGACCTGCCGGCGGTGGCGGAGGCGACGCGCACCCTGCTCGCCGCCTGCATCGTCCCCACCGCCGAGTCCCTCGCACAGGCGCGGGCGCCGATTCTGCGCACCACCCTGGAGCGGGCAAGGCGGATGATCCAGGGCAATCTCGGCGCGCCGAACCTGACCCCGGCGGGGCTATGCCGGACGCTCGGCATTTCCCGCTCGCGCCTGTATCGCCTGTTCGAGGATCTCGGCGGCGTGACGCGCTACATCCAGCGCCAGCGGCTGCTGGCGGCGATGGCGGCGCTCTCGGACCCGGCGGACGCGCGGGCCATCGGCCAGATCGCCGAGGCGTTCCGCTTCGCCGATGCCTCCAGCTTCAGCAGGGCGTTCCGGGGCGAATTCGGCTTCAGCCCGAGCGATGCCCGCAGCGCGGCGCAGGCCGGCCTCCCGCGCGCGCCCGTCCCCGTCCCCGCCCGCTGGCCGGCGGACGGGGGGGCGGCCGACCTTGAATCGATCCTGCGCGGGCTCCAGGCCTGAGGGCGCGGCCACCGGCCGGCCGCTGCATTCCCGGATTTGGCGCCGGCTGTCATCGAAACGTAACCTAAAGCCCGCATCCGTGTGGCCCGAGATGGTGCATATGCGCCTGAGGAGACAGAGATGGGATTGCGCACATTGGTCCCGGCGGTGGTTGCCGCCGCGCTTACCTTCGCCAGTCCGGCTGGCGCACAGACGCAGATCCAGTGGTGGCACGCCATGTCCGGCCCGCTGGGCGAGAAGCTGGAAAAGATCGCGAACGATTTCAACGCCTCGCAGAGCGAATACAAGATCGTCCCGGTGTACAAGGGCGCCTATCCCGAGACCATGACCGGCGCCATCGCCGCCTTCCGCGCCAAGCAGCATCCCGCCATCGTGCAGGTGTTCGAGGTGGGCACCGCCACGATGATGGCCGCCAAAGGCGCGATCTATCCGGTCTACAAGCTGATGGCCGACACGAACGAGCCGTTCGACACTAAGACTTATCTGCCCTCGGTCACCGGCTATTATTCCGACACGGCGGGCAACATGCTCTCCATGCCGTTCAATTCATCCACCACGATCCTGTATTACAACAAGGATCTGTTCGCCAAAGCGGGCCTCGACCCGAACACGCCACCCAAGACCTGGCCGGAAGTTGAGGCGGATGCGAAGAAGCTCCAGGCGTCGGGGGTGCCCTGCGGTTTCACCACGCAATGGCCGTCCTGGGTGAATGTCGAAAATCTCTCCGCCTGGCACAATGTTCCCATCGGCACGAAGCAGAACGGCATGGGCGGGCTCGACACCGTGCTGGAGATCGCCAACCCGCTGGTGGAGAAGCATTGGACAGCGCTGGTGGAATGGCAGAAGTCCAAGATCTTTGATTACGGCGGACGCCAGTCCAAGGCGGATCCGAAGTTTTTCTCCGGCGAATGCGCCATGTCCATCGGCTCCTCCGCGGCCCGCGCGGCGATCCTCGCCAATGCCAAATTCGACCTCGGCTATGGCATGCAGCCTTATTGGCCCGAGGTGAAAGGCGCGCCGCAGAATTCCATCATCGGCGGCGCCTCGCTCTGGGTGCTGAGCGGGCGGCCGAAGGAGGAATATCGCGGGGTGGCGAAATTCTTCACCTATCTCTCGCGCGCCGACGTCCAGGCCTGGTGGCACCAGCAGACCGGCTATCTGCCGATCACGCAGGCCGCTTACGATCTCTCGAAGGCACAGGGTTTCTATGAGAAGAACCCCGGCACCGACGTGTCGATCCTCCAGATGACGCTCAATCCGCCCACGGAAAATTCCAAGGGGCTGCGCTTCGGCTCGTTCGTGCAGATCCGCGACGTGATCGAGGAGGAGCTGGAAGAAACCCTGGCCGGCAAGAAGACCCCGAAGGAGGCCCTCGCCACCGCGCAGGCGCGCGGCAACGAGCTGCTGCGGGCATTCGAGAAGGCGAACCAATAGGGGGCTTGGCCCCCTTTGCCCGGTGCCCCCTCACTCCGGCCCTCTCCCCGGCGGGGAGAGGGGGATAAGCTTTGACGCCCATCCCGCTTTGACGCCCATCCCGCCATCCCGGCAAAGGCCGCGCCATGAAAATCGCCCTCGAAGAACATTTCATGCTGCCGGATTTCATCCCCTATCTGGACCAGGCCATGCCCAAGGTATCGCCGCAGGGCCGGGCAAGCCTGATCGCGGCGATGTCGGATTTCGGCGAGCAGCGCCTAGCGGCGATGGCGAGTGCCGGGGTTGAACGGGCAGTGCTCTCGCTCTCCGGCCCCGGCGTCCAGGTGGAGCCCGACACCGCCGTTGCCGTGAAGATGGCGCGGCGCGCCAATGATCTGCTCGCGGCGGAGGTGGCCAAGCGCGCCGATCGCTATAGCGGCTTCGCACATCTGGCCATGCAAGACGCGAGCGCCGCCGCCGATGAGCTGGAACGCTGCGTGCGCGAGCTTGGCTTCGTCGGCGCGATGGTGAATGGGCAGACCAACGGCATCTATCTTGATGACCCGCGCTACGACGTGTTCTGGGAGCGGCTGCAGGCGCTCGACCTGCCGCTCTATCTGCACCCCGGCGATTCCTATGTGCTGCCCTACGTGCTGGAGGGCGCGCCGGAACTGCTGAAGCCGACCTGGGAATGGAATATCGAGACCTCCTCCCATTTCCTGCGGCTGGTGTTCGCCGGCGTATTCGACCGCTTTCCCGGCCTCAAGATCGTGCTCGGCCACATGGGCGAGACCTTGCCTTATGTGCTGTGGCGGCTCGACAGCCGGTCCGAACTGATCGTCGGCAAGCGGCCGTTGCAGCTCGCGCCTTCGGCCTATTGCCGTCGCAACCTCTTTGTCACCACCTCGGGCCAATGCGACACGGTCCCGCTGCTGGCGGCGATCGGCGGGGTCGGCGCCGATCATGTGCTGTTCTCGGTGGATTATCCCTATGAGGATTCAGCAATTGCTGGAAAATTCCTCGACGACGCCCCGCTCGACGGCGCAACGCGTGCGAAAGTGGCGTACCTCAACGCCGCCAGTCTGATGCGGTTGAAGCTCTGACACGCGGGCGGGGCGGCATCGCCGATCACCGTCGCATTGGGGATGGCAAGGGACATACGGACTGAACCATGCAGGCCAAGCGCGTCACCTTCCCAAAATCTCCGATGCCCTATCTGCTGCTGGCGCCGCAGCTGGCCGTCACTTTTGTGTTCTTCGTCTGGCCGGCCGGGCAGGCTTTATTGTCTTCGCTGTTCACGGAGGATGCGTTCGGCCTCTCGCGCAGGTTCGTGGGGCTTGCCAATTTCGCCACCTTGTTCCGCGATCCCGCCTATCTCAACGCCTTCCATGTGACCGCCGTGTTTTCGGCCAGCGTGACCGTGCTGGCGATGGGGATCGCCTTGGTGCTCGCTCTCGCGGCGGACCTGATCGGCAAGCGGGCGAGCCCCTACCGGGTGCTGCTGGTGTGGCCCTATGCGGTGGCGCCGGCGGTGGCGGGCATTCTGTGGTGGTTCATGTTCGATCCCTCCATCGGCTTCCTCGCCCGCGCGCTCGACGCCGTCGGCATCGATTGGAACCATCGTCTCAATGGCGAGCAGGCGCTGGCGATGGTGATCCTTGCCGCCGCTTGGAAGCAGGTGAGCTATAATTTCCTGTTCTTCCTCGCCGGCCTGCAGGCCATTCCCGCGAGCCTGATGGAGGCCGCCGCGCTGGACGGCGCCGGGCCGGTGCGGCGGTTCCGCTTCGTGGTCTGGCCGCTGCTGGCGCCCACCACCTTCTTCCTGCTGGTGGTGAACCTCACCTACGCCTTCTTCGACACCTTCGGCATCATCCACGCCACCACCGGCGGCGGGCCAGGTCAGGCGACCACAATCCTGGTCTACAAGGTGTTCCGTGACGGCTTCGGCGGGCTCGATCTCGGCGGCTCGGCGGCGCAATCGGTGGTGCTGCTGGCCATTGTGGTCATCCTCACCGCCGTGCAGTTCCGCTACATCGAGCGGCGGGTGCAATATTGATGGCCGGCTCGGGACGTCTCACTGGCCTGCTGGCCCATCTCGCGCTGATCCTCGGCGTGGTGGTGATGGTGCTGCCGGTCTATCTCGCCTTCGTCGCCTCCACCCATTCGGGCGGCGATTTCCTGTCCGGCCGGGTCGGGCTGGTGCCGGGAAACCTGTTTTTGGAGAATTATCGCACCGCGCTGTTCACCGGCTCCAGCACGCAGGGCTTTCCCCCCGTCGGCCCGATGCTGCTCAACAGTTTCATCATGGCCATGGCGATCGCGCTGGGGAAAATCGCCATCTCCCTGCTGTCGGCCTTCGCGGTCTGCTATTTCCGTTTCCCGCTGCGGCAAACTGCGTTCTGGCTGATTTTCATCACCCTCATGCTGCCGGTGGAGGTGCGCATTCTGCCCACCTTCCAGGTGGTGGCCGACCTCTCTTTGCTCAACAGCTATGCCGGGCTCACTTTGCCGCTGATCGCCAGCGCCACGGCTACCTTCCTGTTCCGGCAAGTGTTCATGACGATCCCCGACGAACTGACGGAAGCCGCGCTGATCGACGGGGCAGGGCCGCTGCGCTTCTTCTGGTTCGTGCTGCTGCCGCTCTCGCGCACCAATATCGCGGCGCTGTTCGTCATCCTCTTCATCTATGGCTGGAACCAATATCTCTGGCCGCTGCTGGTGACCACCGACACGCGCTATTACACCATCGTCATGGGCATCCAGCGGCTCGCCGGGGCGGCGGCCGACGCGGACCCGGTGTGGCATCTGGTGATGGCCACCGCGATCCTCGCCATGCTGCCCCCCGTCCTGGTGATCGCGCTGATGCAAAATCTGTTCGTGCGGGGGCTTACCGAGACCGAGAAATAGCCGGCCGCTTGCAATCCGGCGGCACACGACGGGCCGCTTACGGCCGCCCCTTCTCCAGCGCTTCGCGCAGCCGGCCGGTGGCCGCGCGGCCGAGGATAAGGGGGGTCGGCAGGCCCTCCAGCGCGACATGGGCGCGGTCGCGCGAAGGGGTCTCGATGCTGCGGATGCGCGCGCAATTCACCATCAGCGAGCGGCCGATGCGCAGGAAGGGCGGGCACGGCAGCAAGGTTTCGAAGGCGCCGAGCGTGCGCAGCATCATCAAGGGGGCCTGATCGGCCAGGAACACGCGGGTGAAATCGCCATCCGCCCGCAGGGCGACGATCTCGCCGGGCGGCGCGAACAAAGTGCGGTTTGGCGTGCGCAGTTCCAGCACCGCGCCGGAAGCGGGCGGCGGCTCGGTGGAGGGGGGCGGCGCGGGTGTCGGCACCTTGGGGCTGATCTGGCGCAGCGCGCGGCGCACGGCGTCGGCGAGACGCTCCGGAGACACCGGCTTCAGCAGATAATCCACCGCATCCACCGCGAAGGCGTCCACCGCATGCTGGGCATGGGCGGTGACGAAAATGACGCGCGGCGGGTCTTCCAGGGCCTGCAGCAGGTCGAACCCGCTTGCCTCGCCCAGCTCGATGTCGAGAAAGAGCAGGTCCGGACCCTCGCGCGCCAGAAGGTCGAGCGCGTCCTCGATGGTGTTCGCCTCGCCCACGATGCGCACCTCGGGGTGGGCCTCCAGCAGGCGCGCGATGGCGCGGCGGGCGCGCGGCTCGTCGTCGACAATCGCAGCGCTCAGCATGGCGCGCCCTCCAGGATCAGTTCGGCGACCACCGTGCGGCCGTCGCTGCCGCTACTGCCCGCGGGGGCGCGCTCCTGCAAGGTGAAATAATGCCGCCCGGGGTAATAGAGGGCGAGGCGCCGGCGCAGGTTGGCGAGGCCGACGCCGCTGCGCCGCGGACGCTTGGCGGCGGCGGCCAGCGTTCCGGTATTCTCGATGCGGATGCGCAGGCGGTCCGCCTCGGCGTCGATGGCAATACGCAGGTGCAGGCCGTTGCGCCGCGTGCCGTGCTTGATGGCGTTTTCCACCAGCGGCTGCAGCAGGAAGGCGGCTATGGGCCGATCCCTTGCCTCCTGCGCCACCTCCAGCGTCGCCGCGAGCTGGGTGCCGAAGCGGGCCTCCTGGATGCGCAGATAGGCCGCAAGGCTTGCCGCCTCGGCGGCGACGCTCGCCACCGGCTGGTCATAGGTTGAGAGCGAAAGGCGCAGATAGTCGGACAGCTCGCGCACCATCACCAGGGCGGCCTTGGGATCTTCCTGTACCTCCTCCGCGACCCCGTTCAGGGCATTGAACAGGAAATGCGGATCAAGCTGCAGGCGCAGTTCGCGCAGTTCGGCCCGCAGCGTCTCGGCCTCGGCGAGCGCCGCGCGCTGGCGGGCGGTGCGCGCCGCGCCCTCCGCCCGCAGAAGGAAATAGGCAAGGCTCCAGCCCAGCATGACGAAGGAATAATAGATCAGGGGGGCGAGGATCTGCTGTTCGGGATGCCAATTGGGGATGGTCCATCCCGTGTTCTGACGCACCAGGGTGATGCAGAACACCAAAGCGAGGGCGGCGGAAAACGACAGACCGCAAATCCAGGCCAGGGACCGAATGTTCAGCGTGGTAGGCAAGCCGAGCCGCGTGTAGAGCGCATGCAATCCTGCCGAGGCGAGGATCAGAAGGGGGAGCGCGATTGCGGTGAGGCTGAGCGAGATGCCCAGATTCTCATAGGACACCGCCCGGTTCGCGAGGTCGACAATCGAGAACAGCCCCCAGCCCAGGATCTGGGTGCGCCAGAAGCCGGATTGGCGGCTCCACCATGCGGCGAGCGGATGGCCCGCGAAGCCCAGATTCTGGGTTGTCAAAGTCTCGGTTCCCCCAAACCGAGGCGCCGCGAACGCCCGGCGCCTGCCCCGCTGGCACCAAAGGATATTCGCGCACCTTCGGCAAGGCATTCGCGTGGTTTCGGCGGCCGCTGCGGCGCCTGCAGCCGCATGATCGATTTTTCCGCCCGCTTCGTCGACTTGAAACAGCGCTCGCTTCCGTTTCGTGAGATGCAGATGCGGTGTCCCAGATGGACAAGCAATTCTGGAGCAATGACAGATGGCTAATGTGAATTACGCCGTTGCCGACAATTGGGGTTCGGGCTTCGTCGGCGCCATGACGGTGCCCGCCGGGTCGGCAGGTCTCAACGGATGGACGGTGGAATTCGATGCCGCCTTCGACATCTCCAACATCTGGGGCGCCGAGATCGTCAGCCATGTCGGCGACCATTATGTCATCCGCAACGTGGCGTGGAATGCCAATGTGGCCGCGAACGCGAGCGCGTCCTTCGGCTTCCAGGCCGAGCCCGGCAGCGCCGCGACCAGTGCCAGCGGCTTCACGCTGAACGGGGTGGGCGGGGATCCAACCCCCGTTCTGCCGGCCCTGTCGGTGGCGGATGCGGTCGTGATGGAAAGCGACAGCGGCACCAGCGACCTTGCCTTTACGGTGAGCCTGTCGGCGCCATCGGCAACCCCCGTCACGGTGAGCTATTCCACCGCCGACGGCACCGCCACCGCCGGCAGCGATTTCACCGCCGCAACCGGCTCCCTCACCTTCGCACCCGGCGAGACCTCCAAGGTGGTGCATGTGGCGGTGGCCGGCGACACGGCTGTGGAGGCGAACGAGACCGTTTCGCTGACGCTCTCGGCGCCCTCCGGCGCGACGCTTGCTGACGCAGCCGCCGTCGGAACGATCCAGAATGACGACGCCGCGTCCGGCGGCGGCACCGGCGGCGGGGACACCGGCGCGGGACGCGTGTTCGCAGTGACCACCTCGGGCGCCGATATCGTCGGGTTCGACCCGGCCAAGGACAAGCTCGATCTCGGCGGGGTGAGCGTTCACAATTTCATCGTCGTGGATACGCCGGCCGGCGTCGGCTTCATGAACCCCTGGTCGGGGGAGATGGCGATCGTGCAGGGCGTGTCGCTCGGCCAGCTCACGATCGACAGCTTCATGCCGATCGAGAACGACCATTTGCGGCAAGATCTTTCCGGGGCGCTGGCGTGGGAGCAGGGGGTTACGCCCGAGCCGAACACCGTCTATGCCCGCTCGCACGAGATTGGCCAGATCGACAAGGTGGCGTTCGACCCGGCGACCGACGTGGTGGACTTCCGCTATTTCGGCACCCGCGAGCAGATCTACATGGTTGACAGCTCGGAAGGGGTGGTGATCTCCAATTCCGGCACCGGCCAGGCGCTGATCCTGCTTAATGTGAAAGTTGCCGATCTCACGGTCGAGAATTTCGAATTCCATTTCGCCCAGGTGCGCGAGGACCGGGTGCATCTGCAGCTCGGCTTCACGAGCGTGCCGGACTCCCAGGTCCTGCCGCAGGGCGTGCCCGTGGCCGGCACCGATGAATGGCCCTCCCAGACCGGCGCCGGCACCCCGCCGAGCGGCCAGCAGGGCGAGACCTTCACCATCTCCTGGGACTACGGCGCAGCCCGCGTGCTGGATTTCGACCCGGCGAGCGACAAGCTCGATTTCGGCTGGTTCAAGGCCAGCGAATTCTCCATCACCGAAACGGCGGCGGGGCTGGTCGTCACCATCGAGGGGAATAACCAGACCTATACGCTGCCCGGCGTGACGCTCTCCCAGCTTGAGATCAACAACATCATCGCGCTCGATACCAGCGCGCGGGCGGAATGGCAGGCGGCGATCGACGCCGCCCCGCCGGCCCCCGTGCTGCCGGTGCTCAACATCGCCGATGCCTCCCTCAGCGAGGGCGATGCCGGCACCGCGAGCCTCATGTTCACGGTGACTTTGTCCGCGGCTCAAGCGACCGCGGTGAGCGTGAGCTATTCCACCTTGAACGGTTCCGCGACGGCGGGCGCGGACTATGCGTCCAGCGTCGGCACCGTCGTTTTCGCGCCCGGCGAAACCTCCAAGATGATCCATGTGCCGGTGACCGGCGACACCCTGCGCGAGCTGGACGAGACATTCAGCATTCATCTTTCGGCGCCGGTCGGCGCGAAGATCCTCGATGGCTCGGCCGTGGGCACTATCGTCAATGACGATGTGGACACCAACCCCTCCGCCCCGCCGGTGATCTCCATCGCCGACGCCGAGGTCGCCGAGGGCGATACGGGGGAAGCGCACTTCATGTTCATGGTGACGCTCGACAAGGCGTCCACCACGCCGGTCACCGTGCGCTACGCCACCGCCAACGGCAGCGCGACCGATGGTTCCGATTATGACGGCGACAGCGGCACGCTGACCTTCGCGCCCGGCGAGACATCGCAGATGGTGCACGTGCATGTGGGCGGCGATACTTTGGTGGAAGGGGACGAAACCTTCACCGTCACCTTGTCGGACGCGACCGGCGCCACCATCGGCGATGCGGTCGCCACCGGCACCATCCTGAACGACGACAGCGCCCCCGGCACGCCGCCGGCACTCACCATCGGCGATCTCGCGATTGCTGAAGGCGATGGCGCACACGCGCACTTCATGTTCACCGTGACCTTGGACAAGGCCGCGACCGGCCCGGTGAGCGTGCAATATGCCACCGGCAACGGCACCGCGCTTGCCGGTTCGGATTATGTGGCCGGCGCCGGCACGCTCAGCTTCGCGGCGGGCGAAACCTCCAAGACCGTGCATGTGGACATCGTCGGCGACACGATGGTGGAGGGCAACGAGACCTTCTCCGTCACCCTTTCCAACCCGTCCGGCGCCACCATCGCCGACGGCACCGCAACCGCAACCATCCTCGACGACGACAGCGCTCCCGTCGTCGTGCCGGCCGTATCCATCGGCGACCTGTCGGTTGCCGAAGGCGATGGCGCGCATGCGCACTTCATGTTCACCGTCACCCTGGACACCGCCGCAACCAGCCCGGTGAGCGTGCAGTACGCCACCGGCAACGGCACGGCGGTGGGGGGCCAGGATTATGTCGCCGGCGCCGGCACGCTCACCTTCGCGGCGGGCGAGACCTCCAAGACCGTGCATGTGGATATCATCGGCGACACCTTGGTGGAGGCGAACGAGACCTTCTCGGTGACGCTCTCAAATCCCTCCGGCGTGACCATTGCCGACGGCTCGGCTACCGGCACCATCACCAATGATGATGTGGCATTGCCGCCTGTGGGCACGGCGGGCCTGGACTATGACGTCCGCGACAATTGGGGCGCGGGCTTCGTCGCCGACATGACGGTGGAGGCGGGCTCCTCCGCCCTCAACGGCTGGACGGTGGAGTTCGACGCGGGATTCACCATCACCAACATCTGGAACGCCGAAATCGTCAGCCATGTCGGCACCCATTACGTGGTGCGCAACGCGGCGTGGAACGGCGCGGTGGGCGCCGGCCAGGAGACCGCGTTTGGTTTCCAGGCCACCTCGGGGGCGGGCGGCACGAGCGCGTCGGGCTTCCTCGTCAACGGTGCGCCTGTCGGCGGCGACCCGGCGCCCATGCCCAGCCTGGCGGTGAGCGATGCCACTGTAACGGAGGGTAATGCGGGCACCAGCGATCTTGCCTTCACGGTCTCGCTCTCGGCGGCGTCCGCGACGCCGGTCACGGTCGCCTATGCGACCGCCAACGGCACGGCGACGGCGGGGGCGGACTACAATGCCTTGAGCGGCACGCTCACCTTCGCGCCCGGCGAGACCAGCAAAATCGTTCATGTGCAGGTCAAGGGCGATACCACTTTAGAGGCCAACGAGACCGTCACGCTCAATCTCACCGCGCCCACCGGCGCCACGCTGGCGGATGCCAGCGCCACCGGCACAATCGCCAATGACGATGTCGCGCCGGTTCTGCCGACCGTCTCCGTCGCAGACGGCTCCATGGTCGAGGGCAATTCCGGCACGGCGCAATTCATGTTCATGGTAACGCTGGACAAGGCGGCGACCGGGCCGGTGAGCGTGCAATACGCCACCGCCAACGGCACCGCCACGGCGGGCTCCGATTACACCGCGCAGACCGGCACGCTCACCTTCGCCGACGGCGAGACTTCCAAGATGGTGCATATCCCTGTGGTGGGTGACACCACCGTGGAGGCGAACGAGACGTTTACGCTGAAACTCACCGCCCCCTCGGGCGCGACGCTCGGCCAGGCCACGGCCACCGGCACGCTGGTGAATGACGATGCCGCCCCGCCCGCTCCGCTGCCGCAGGTCTCGGTCAGCGACGCCTCGGTGGTGGAGGGAAATCCCGGCGGCGGGGGAGGGCTGGACGGCTGGCTCTCCACCTCCGGCAACCAGATCGTCGATGCCGAGGGCAATTCGGTGCAGATCGCCGGTGTGAACTGGTTCGGCTTTGAATCCGAAACCATGTCGCCCCACGGCCTGTGGACGCGCGGCTACCAGGACATGATGGACCAGATGCAGGATCTGGGCTTCAACACCATTCGCCTGCCGTTCTCCTCCGACATGCTGCATTCCACCAGCCAGGCGGGCAGCATCGATTATTCCAAGAACCCGGACCTCGCCGGTCTCACGCCCCTGCAGGTGATGGACAAGATCGTGGAGTATGCCGACGAGATCGGCATGAAGATCATCCTCGATCATCACCGCAGCGATGCCGGCGCGGGCACCTCCGCCAACGGGCTCTGGTATGACGCGAGCCACAGCGAGGCGCAGTGGGTTTCCGACTGGCAGATGCTGGCGCAGCGCTATGCCGACGACAGCGCCGTCATCGGCGCCGACCTGCACAACGAACCCTATAACGGCACCTGGGGCGGCGGCGGCGCGAACGATTGGGCGGCGGCCGCCGAGCGGGCCGGCAACGCCATAGGCGACGTCAATTCCAACTGGCTGATCTTCGTCGAGGGCATCGGCAGCTACGAGGGCAATAATTACTGGTGGGGCGGCAATCTGATGGGCGTGCGCGACCGCCCCATCGAACTCGATGTCGACAACAAGCTGGTCTATTCCGCGCACGATTATCCGAACTCGATCTATCCCCAGTCCTGGTTCAGCGATCCGAGCTATCCCGCCAACCTGCCGGAGAAGTTCGACCAGATGTGGGGCTACATCTACAAGGAAAACATCGCCCCGGTTTACATCGGCGAATTCGGCACCAAGCTGACCGACCCCAAGGATGCGCCCTGGCTGGAGGCCATCACCTCCTATCTCGGCGGCGACCTGGACAATAACGGCACGGTGGATATCGCCTCCGGCGACAAGGGTGTGAGCTGGACCTATTGGTCCTGGAACCCCAATTCCGGCGATACCGGCGGCATCCTGAAGGATGACTGGACGAGCGTGAACACCGACAAGCTCTCTTACCTCGAAGGCATCCAGTATGACTTCGCCGAGGAGGGCTCGGGCAGCGGCGGGATGCAGGCGCATGCCTTGTTCACGGTCTCGCTGAGCGAGGCGGCGACCGCGCCGGTGACGCTCGATTTCCACACGGTTGCGGACGACGCGGACGCCGCCGACTTCACCGCGCTCAGCGGCACCCTGACCTTCGCCGTGGGCGAGCAGACCAAGATCGTCGCCGTGCCCATCACGGCCGATACCCTGGTGGAGGGCAACGAACACTTCTCGCTGGTGTTGAGCAATCCCACCGGCGCGACGCTGGCGGACGCCACCGGCATCGGCACCATCATCACTGATGATGCCGCAACACCCCCTGATCCGACGCCGACCGAGCCGACGACGCCCGAGGCGCCGACCCCGGATGGCGACCTCGAAGCGCTGTTCGCGGCCGTGGATTCCTGGGGCAGCGGCTTCAATGCCTCGATCGAGATCCACAACGACGGCGCGAGCGCGGCCCATGGCTGGCAGATCGAGATCGCCATGCCCTATGAGATCGAAAACATCTGGAACGCGGAAATCGTGTCCCACGATGCGGAGGGCTATGTGATCCGCAATGCCGCCTGGAACGGCGACATCGGCCATGACGGCACGGTGAGCTTCGGCTTCATCGGCAAGGGCCAGCTCGATGCATCCCACATCGACCTGCTGATCTGAGGCCTTTCAACAAGCGGCGGCCCTCCCCCCTTGCGGGGGAGGGATGGGAGGGGGGTGTCTCTCCATTCGACCGGGCGGGTGGAGTGTTCGCGGCACCCTACCCCCCACCCCAACCCTCCCCCCGCACGGGGGGAGGGGGTAGGGGGCGCGTGTGGGGAAGGTGCGCGGCCGTCACTCTTGGACAGGTCGCGCCGTGGCGCACCGGATCGCAGCACATGGAAGATGCCGTTCAGCACGTGCCGGTCATCGACGCGCGGTACGCCTCGTGGCGTGTTGGGCCGCAGCGGCTCGATCGCGCGCCACTCGAAGTCGGTCAGGTCCTATTGGCTCATGCCGATGCTGAAACAGCATTTGGCGAACGACGGAGGCGGTGAGGGAGCTGTCGAGCCCAATCCTGCCATTCCCCCATCGCTTCAGCAACGACGGCCTCTGGCCCCAAAGCGGAAACACGATGCCAAATCGTCGATAGTTTGGCACGTCAGGCGATGTCTATCTTCCACCGACCTATGCTGAACCACCCTTCATCGATGAGATCGGCAATAGGGGTTCGCTGCTCGTCACCGAGGGCCTCCAATATTCCTCGCATTATTCGGGGTATTGCCACGTGTGCAAATACATCGTCAGGAAGTTCGTCAACCGACGTGGTTAGTGGATTACCGAATTTTTTAACGCGTTCGGCCTTTAGTGCTTCGATAGACGTAAGGGCCTTCTTATCCAGCGACGCGGAAAGGCGTTCGTTCCGCTTATTGTTTGGCGGCTGCATTCGTAGAAACTGGCTGCTTTGGTAATTTCTCGATCCTGGCGCGGCCATCTGCTCGTTAATGAACGCGCCAATACACTCGGCGGCCAACTTCGGCTGCTTAACTTGGTAGAGATATGTTCGCAGCTCTGGCATAGTGCACATGCGAACAACGCCGTTTTGCGCAGCAACTTCCCGGCGTTGCACCCCGCGAAGTTGTTCGCGAAGTTCAAGGCGCTGCTCGCGCAAGGTAGTGGACTTAGGATTTTCTCCGAGCGCGGCGATTTTCTCAATTAGGCTGTCGCTCTGGCGGTCGCGAACGACTACATGGCCGTCTGGCCAATCTTGGAAATCTTCCCAGAGCTCACGGAAATCCAGAGATAGCGCTGAGCTAGTCTTCTCAAGCCGCCCATCCTTAGTGTACCAAATTCCCAACAACGGTGATCGTGGGGCGCCCCCGTTTGGCCCAAAGTGCTTGTCCGCGACTTGTGCGTCTTTTATCGCACGTCGCAATATTTCTCCCCAACCGAGGAGTATCACCTCGAAGGAGCCCTCTTTTGTTTGTTTCGCGTTTATATTGCGCACATGCGTTTGGAGCTCTTTGTCGTCAGGCGCAGTGGTGAGAATATAGAAGGCCTTTAGCTTTGGTCGAAACTTGGTGGCCGCCAATACCTCGGCATCAATCTGCTTGGCCGTAAGGCGAGAAACTGGCCACGTTGATCGTCGTTTGCATTGAAGGCCCACGGGATACATCGCGCCGTTTCGACCCACGATGTCAACGCCATCCTGCCGTTGCCCGGCGCGGCCGTGCCTAACCATTGCTGGGTCCCGCCAGGCCGACTGAAATACATCGGCACAGAGCTCTTCGAACTGATCCCAGGAACGAGGCGGGGCATAGTCGGCAAGGATGTGCATTGAGGTCACTCTCGGCGGAAACATTTCTCATTTAGTCTACCGCCACGGCATCACCTAAACAGTACCCAATCGCTGGGGTCCATTAAGACGTCGGGGCGCGATTCCACCGCCATCAGTAAGGTTGTTTGACCGCTTTTGGCGGTAAGCGGTCGTTAGGGCCTTGATACCGGAATGACCGCTCACCACCCCCTCTCGGTCATTCCCGGTTTATGGGTTCACGACCGAGTTGGAACGATGCCGCGTGACGCCGCGCACATCGACCGGCTGATCTGAGGTCTTTCAATGAGCGGCGGCCCTCCCCCCTTGCGGGGGAGGGATGGGAGGGGGGTGTCTCTCCATTCGTCCGGGCGAGGGGGGGGTGCGGCGCCATACCCCCCACCGCAACCCTCCCCCTCAAGGGGGGAGGGGGAAGGTGGCGCTTGCGGGGAGATGAACGAAGCTAGCGGGCCTTGCTCTACCCGGCCTTGCCCTGGCCGGAATCGCGCAGCGCAAGGCCGCCCACCGCCGACCAATCAAGCTCCGCGCCGCCCTGCGCGAGCAGCGTCAGAAAGCGGTCGCGCAAGAGGCTGGCGAGGGGGAGGGGCACGCGCAGCGCCTCGCCGGCCTTCAGCGCGAGGCCGACATCCTTCAGCCCCAGCGGCGCGGCGAAGCCGGCGGGCGAGAAGGTTTCGTTGGCGATGAGCGTGCCGTAGGTGCGATAGACCGGCGCCCCGAACAGCGTGGAGGTCAGCAGCTCCAGATACTGGGTCTTGTCGATGCCGGCCTTGCCCACCAGGGCCATGGCCTCGCCCAGCGCCTCGATCACCGAGGCCAGCAGGAAGTTGCCGCTGATCTTCACCAGATTGGCCGCCTCGGGATTTTCCCCCATCACGAAAGTGCGCTGGCCCATGGCCTCGAACAGGGGCGCGCAGCGCGCCACCGCATCCGGGGCGCCGGCCGCCACCACGAACAGCTTGGCCGCCGCCGCCACATCCGGCCGTCCGAACACGGGCGCGGAGACATAGGATTGTCCCGCGGCCGCATGGGCCTGCGCCAGCCGCTCGGCAAGCGCGACGCTGATGGTGGAGTGGGACACATGCAGCGCGCCCTTGGGCAGGCTTTGCACGATGCCGCCTTCGCCGAGCACGACCGCTTCCACCGCCGCGTCGTCCGCCAGCATGGTGAGCACGGCCTCGCCCGCGCACGCTTGCGCAATGGTGCCCGCGCGCGCCGCGCCGGCCGCGACCAGCCCATCGGCCTTGGCCGGGGAACGGTTGTAAACGCTGACCGCGTGGCCGGCCTTGAGCAGATTGGCGGCCATCGCCTCACCCATCTGGCCGAGCCCTATGAATCCGACTTTCATGACCCATCCTTCCTGTGAGCCCCGGCCGCAGGGGCAGCCGGGCTTAATTTCCGCCCTCAGGCCGGGCGCACCGGGCCGGTTCCGGCGCCGGTCGCCGCGATGGCGGTGGCGATGGCTTCGAGATCGGCCGGCGTCAGTTCGAGGCGCGCCGCATCGAGCCAGCCGTCCACCTGGGAGGGGCTGCGGGCGCCGACGATCGCGCCGGTCACGCCGGGCCACGCCAGCGTCCAGGCCACAGCAACGGCGGCGACGCTGGTGTTGTGGGCCTCCGCGATGGGCTTCAGCGCATCGGCAAGCTTGAGGTTGCGGATGAGATTTTCGCCGGTGTACTGGGCATTGCGCGAGCGCCAGTCGTCCTTCGGCAAAGCGGCGGCGCGCTCGGCCGTGAAACGACCGCTCAGAAGTCCCGACTGCATGGGGCTGTAAACGATGACGCCCGTGTCATGCGCCGCGCACCAGGGCAATTCGGCGCTCGCCACATCGCGGCGGATGGCGGAGAAGGGCGGCTGGAGCGTATCCACATGGCCGAGCGCCTCGGCCCGCGCCAATTGCGCGGTATTGTGGTTCGACAAGCCGACGGCGCCGACCTTGCCCGCCGCCTTGAGGTCCAGCAGCGCCTGCCAATAAACTTCGATCTCGGTGCCGTCATTGGCCGGCCAATGCATCTGATAAAGGTCGATGCGGTCTACGCCGAGGCGCTTCAGCGAGGCCTCGACCTCGCGCTTGATGCTTTCGGGTGTGCCGATCCGCTTGGGTTCGGCGGCGCGGTTGGCCGCGTCCCATACGAGGCCGCACTTGGTGAACACATAGGGACGCTGCGCGGCCGGAATGTCCTTCAACGCGGCGCGCACGATCTCCTCGGAATGGCCGAGGCCGTAGACCGCGGCGGTGTCGATCCAGTTGATGCCGCGCTCCACCGCATGGCGGATGGCGGCGACGGATTCGCTGTCGTCCTGGCTGCCCCAGCCGACCGCCCAGTCCGGGCCGCCGATGGCCCAGGCGCCGAAGCCGACGCGGGTGATGTCCATGCCGGTGCGGCCGAAGGGACGGGTGGGCAGGCTTGTTTTTGGCATGATGCGCTCCATGGGTGGGCGGTTCTCGTTGGGTCCTGTGATGCGTAGATGGGTCGCGCCGTTCGATCATTCCAATGGATTTTTGAGATGCGATATATCTGACGGATCGCTTAATGGAGGCTCGCTTGGAACTGCGTCAGCTTCAGCACTTCATCGCCGTGGCGGAAGAAGAGCATTTTACGCGCGCGGCGGGGCGCGTGAACATCGTGCAGTCGGCCCTTTCGGCCTCCATCCGCGCGCTGGAGGGGGAATTGGGCGCGCAACTCTTCGTGAGAAGCACGCGGCAGGTGCGCCTCACCGCCGCCGGCAGCGTGCTGCTGGACAAGGCGCGGGTGATCCTGGAAGCGGTGGGCGCCGCGCGGGCGGCGGTCGCCGAACTCCAACATCTCCAGCGCGGCAAGCTGTCGGTCGGCACCATGCAGAGCCTGCCGCCCTTCCTCGACCTGCCGGCTCTGCTGGCGCGCTTCCATGCCCAGCATCCCCAGATCGAGATCCGCCTGACGCAGGGCAGCGCTGACCAGATGCTGGATTGCCTGCGCGACGGGCGTCTGGACCTCGCCTTCTTCCCGCTCGGCGAAGAGGCGGGGGACGCAGTCACCCACATGATCGCCTGCGAGGAGATGGTGCTGGTGTGCGGGCATGCCCATCCGCTGGCCGGGCGCACGGACGTGCAGGCGGCGGAACTCGCCCGCGTACCGTTCGTGGATTTCGAGCGCGGCTGGGGCACCCGGCGGCAGGTGGACCAGATCTTCGCCCAGGCGGGGATCCAGCGGCGCATCGCCTTCGAGGTCAACGAACTCGCCACCTTGCTGGATCTCGTGGTGCAGGGTCTCGGGGTGGCTTTGGTGCCGGAGGCGATCGCGCGCGGCCATCGCCCGGCCCTGGGCGTCGCGCATCTCGCAGGCCCGGAAATCTGCTGGGAATTGGTGGTGGCGCATGCCGGCGCCCGCGGGCAGGCGCATGCCAACCCGGCGGCCGAGGCTTTTCTCGCCCTGCTGGGCGCGTCGGAGGAGGGCACAGACCCGTGCACCCCTCATTCCGGCGTGGCGCCGCTTTGCGCCACACCGGCCGATGCCTCTTAAACCTGCCGTAAATCCCCGGAGTGCGCGCGGATAAAGGCGGCCCGCCCTCTCTCCCTGCGCTCCCGCTTCACGCCACCGCTTCGGGCGCCGACGCGAGAACATCTGTCACGGTGAGCGCGAAGATGTAGGTGAGCGCCACTTCTTCCAGCCGGTCGAACCGGCCGGCGGCGCCGCCATGGCCGGCATCCATGTTGGTGCGCAGCAGCAGCAGCGGCGCGCGCGCAGTGTTGCTGTCACGCAACCTCGCCATCCATTTTGCCGGCTCCCAATAAGTGACGCGCGGATCGGTGAGGCCCGCCAAGGCGAAGATGGCGGGATAATCCTGCGCCGTCACATTATCCACGGGGGAATAGGCACGGATGCGTTCGAACGCCGTCATGGAGGCGATGGGATTGCCCCATTCGGGCCATTCGGGCGGGGTGAGCGGCAAGGTGTCGTCCAGCATGGTGGCGAGCACGTCCACGAACGGCACTTCCGCGATGATGCCCTTGAACAGGTCCGGCCGCATGTTGGCGATGGCGCCCATCAGCATGCCGCCCGCCGAGCCGCCCTGGGCGACGATGCGCTCCGGCCGGGTGAAGCCGGCCGCCACCAGATGTTCGGCGGCGGCGATGAAATCGGTGAAGGTGTTGGTCTTCTTGTCGAGCTTGCCGTCGGCATACCAATGCCAACCCTTGTCGGTTCCGCCGCGCACATGGGCAATGGCATAGACAAAGCCGCGATCCACCAGCGACAGGCGGTTGGTGGCAAAGCCCGCGGGAATGGTGATGCCATAGGCGCCGTAGCCGTAGAGCAGGCACGGCGCGCTGCCGTCGAGCGGGGTATCGGCCCGGTAGAGCAGGGAGATCGGCACGCTCTCCCCATCCTTGGCCGGGGCGAAGATGCGGCGCGTCACATAGGCCGAGGGATCGTGCCCGCTCGGCACTTCCTGGCGTTTCAGCAGCGTGCGGCCGCGCGCGTGCATGTCGTAGGACCACACCTCGGATTGCGTGGTCATGGACGCATAGGTGAAGCGCAGATCGGTGGTGTCGAACAGAAAGCCGCCGTCCAGCCCGAGCGCATAAGCCTCTTCATCAAAGGCGACGGCGTGTTCCTCGCTGGAGAAGACCGCGCGGATGACGATCCGGGGCAGGCCGTTTTCCCGCTCCAGACGCACAATGAAGCCGCGATAGGCCACGTGGCTGAGGATCATCCGGCCCGGGCGGTGCGGCACCAGATCCACCCAGGAACTGCGATTGGTGCAATGGCTGGGGGCGGTCACCAGCTTGAAATCCTCTGCCCCGTCCGCATTGGTGAGGATGACCAGGCTGTCGTTGCCGTCGAGATCGGGGTGGTGCTCCACATCATAGCGCACGCCGGTTTCGCGCGGCGCCACGCAATGGGGCGCGGGTTCCGGCAAGGCGAGGTCCAGCAGATGGACTTCGGAGGTTTCGTGATCCCCGCAGGCGATCAGGCCGAACGCCTGGGACTGGGTCCTGCCCAGCGAGACGAAGAAGCCCTTGTCCTTTTCCTCATAGATCAGCACATCGTCGGCGGGGTCGGTGCCGATGCGGTGGCGATGGACGAAGGCCGGGCGATGCTCCGCATCGCGCTTGATATAATAAAGATGTTCGCCGTCGGCCGACCAGAGAATGTCGCCGGTGGCGCCTTCCAGGCGGTCCGACAGGTCGAGGCCGGTCTCCAGATCCCGCACGCGGATCGTGAACAGCTCCGAGCCCTGCTCGTCCGCCGCCCAGGCGAGGCGGCGGTGATCGCGGGTGTGGGTGCTGAGGTAAAGGCGGAAATTCGGCTTTCCCTCCGCCTCCTTGTCGCCGTCCAGCATCACCTGTTCCGCGCCCTCCGGCAGCGGAACGCGGCACAGAAGTCGGTGCTGCCCCCCTTCGCGATGACGCGCATAATATGCGAAGGCGCCGTCCGGCGCGGGGACCGAGGAATCATCCTCCTTGATGCGCGCGCGCATTTCCGCGACGAGCTTGGTCTTCATTTCGCCGTGGGGGGCGAAGAAGGCGTCGCCATAGGCGTTCTCCGCCTCCAGATAGGCGCGGATGTCGGCACCAAGCACCGTGGGATCGCGCATGACGTCGCGCCAATTGTCGGCGCGCAGCCAGGCGTAGTCATCGGTGAGGGTGAGGCCGTGGACGACCCGGCTCGAGGGGTGGCGCGCAGCCCGGGGCGGCTCAGCCTTCATCGGAAGCGTCCGGCTTGGAATCCGAGCCGGCCTCGCCCGCAAGCTTCAGGTCGAGCGCGGTGCCGTTCATGCAGAAGCGCAGGCCGGTGGGCTTGGGGCCGTCCGGGAAGACGTGGCCGAGATGGCTGTCGCAGCGGGCGCATCGGCTTTCCACCCGCACCATGCCGTGGGCGCGGTCCTCGTAATTGGTAACGGACTTGGGATCGAGCGGGGCATAGAAGCTCGGCCAGCCGGTGCCGGAATCGAATTTCGTTTCAGAGCTGAACAAAGGGGCCCCGCAGGCGGCGCAGGCATAGGTGCCTGCGCGCTTCTCGTCCCAATAAGGCCCGGTAAACGCGTGCTCGGTGCCCTGCTGGCGCAGGACGCGGTATTGGGTGGGGGACAATTCCGCGCGCCACTCGGCTTCGGTCTTCACCACCTTGTCGCCTGCCGGGGTGTCGCTGGATGTCGGGGCCTTGGCTTCGGTGCTCACGGGCGCTCTCCCAGTATTTCGCTCCCCCGAAGTAGGCATTCCCCAGGCCCATCGCAAGTCGCGCCGGCCCCGGTGCGGTTCGTTCGCACGGTGAGCGAACCGCTTGGAATGATGACACAATGCGCAAATGGTCTTACCTCGGGCTAGTGGAGCGCTGCGGTTGGAGCACGATTGAGTAATAGCGGGAAGAAGAGCTGTAATTTTCGCGAGAATGAACTTGCAATTCGTTGCTCTTCAACCTAACTAGCTATGGCGGTGCCATCGTCGAATCGATGCAAGCGTCGCTGCGCGGACCGAGGACAGCGTTGGTGAGGCAACGCCTTCGCCGGTGCCGCATGAAAATGCGATTTCCGTTTTCAAACAGAAGAAAGTCCCATGAGCGAAGCATCGGAATCGACCACTTACATCGAGCTGGCCGCGGACATCGTCTCTGCGTACGTCAGCAATAATTCCGTGTCCACCGCCGAGCTGCCCGCCCTGATCAATGAAGTGCATGCCGCATTGCAGCGCGTGTCCAAAGGTGAGGTCGAGGTTGCGCCCGAGCCGCTGAAGCCGGCTGTTCCGGTAAAGAAGTCGGTGACGCCCGATTTCATTATCTGCCTGGAAGATGGCAAGAAGTTCAAATCCCTGAAGCGCCACCTGCGCACGCAGTACAATATGAGCCCTGAGCAATATCGCGAGAAGTGGTCGCTGCCGGCCGACTATCCCATGGTGGCTCCCAACTACGCAGCGGCGCGCTCCGAGCTTGCCAAGCAGATGGGCCTTGGTCAGCAGTGGCGTCGTCGTCGCTGATTTGTCGAGTTCGACGCACGGCGCCGAAAAGGGGGCGACGGCGGGCCAATTCAGGCTAGGCCAGTATTTTCCTTCTCCTGCACCCTCGGGGCAGCGAAAACGGTTTCAAGCAACGCCGCCCCCTTGGGCGGCGTTTTATTTTTACTCTGCTCGGTGGTTCTGCTGGCCGCCTGCGCCAGCCGCCGGATTCCCTCGGCGCAAGCGGGCGAAACCTTGCTCCGAAGCGGGTTTCTCGCCCTCGTGAAGCGGGGGAGCCGAGGCGTCGCGGTGGCCTGCCGAAAGGGATCGTGACGCTGGCAGGCGAAGGCTGAGCGCCGCCCGGCGCTCACTGCACTTTGCGCATTGCTGCGATTATTTGCGGTCAATCGGGTCAATCCTTCCCGGAGGTCCATAATGGCCGCAGACGCTGCATCGCGAGCTCGAACGACTGCTCCCGCAAGGGCATGGGAGATGGGCGAGCGACACGGCGGCGGAGGACCATTTCCAGCCGCGCCGGAGGGGGCCGGGCCCAGCGTCCAAGCCTATCAGTTTTGCGGGATAAGTTCCTAGAGGCGCCGAATCTTCGTCCCTTCGATAGTCCGAAAAACCTAAAAATCCCGAGAAACATAGGAAAATCACAGGTAGGATTGAATCCCTACGGACCTTGATCTTTTGCGGCTTCGATACTAGGAATAAAAACTTAGTTCGGAGATTGCGATGCCCATTGAGCCCGAAACTGCCAAGTCCGCCCCCGCCGATGCATGCCCCGCGCCTGCTGCCGCAGGGTCAGCGCGTGGGAGGTCAGGACGGGACGGTCCCGCCGGCCCGATCGCGCCGCGCCGGACAACCCGGGGCGCCCCCGCTGTCCGTGCGGCGCCCCATTGCGTGCTCATCGACGGGCAGGAGCAAGTGGTGCTGCTGGATCTTGCCGAAAGCCCGCTCGGATGGCTCGCAAGCCGCAAGGGCAAGGACGGGCGCCCCCTGATCGATCCGGCGCAGGTGCTCGCGGGGGAGCGGTTGCGGGCGGATTTCACCCGTGCCCAGCTCACCCCGCGCGTGACCACCGATTGGACCGGGCTCGGCGGCGGATCCGGTGGGGCGGGGCCCTGCGACTTCAGCGACGCCGTTCTCGCCGCCAAGGGCCGCGTCGCGCGCGCGGTGGCGGCTGTGGGGCCGGAGCTCTCCGGCGTCTTGCTGGATGTGTGCTGCTTCCTCAAGGGCCTGGAGAGCGTGGAAAGCGAGCGCGGCTGGCCGTTGCGCACCGGCAAGGTGGTGCTATCCCTCGCGCTCCACCGCCTGGCCGCGCATTACGGCATCGCCGGTGCCGCACACGGCCGATCCCATGCGCCCAGTCGGGCCTGGCACGCGCCGCCCGATGCGGCAGGGTGAGGCCGCGCGCCGGAGATGCCGGAACGGGACGCCTCGCCCTTGACCCGGCGCTCGCAAGCTCTCAAATGGCCGGGACGGCGCCCAGCGCGCCGGGGGCGAACGGGGCTGCGGGATGTTCAATTCCTATCTGAGCGTGATGCGGCAGTATGCGACCTTCACCGGGCGCGCCAGCCGCAAGGAATTCTGGCTTTACACCCTGGTGGTGTTCCTGCTGAGCGTGGTGGCGGAGGTGCTGGACATGCTCCTCTTCGGCGGTCAGGTCTTCACCGCCGACGGCATGGTGGCCGTGGAAAGCTACGGCATCCTGACGGGCATCGTGCATCTTATCCACATCGTGCCGAGCATCGCCGTCGGGGTGCGTCGGCTTCACGACATCGATCGCACCGGCTGGTGGCTGCTGCTCGTGTTCACCGGCATCGGCATGCTGGTGATCCTGATCTTCAATGTGCTGTCTGGAACGCGGGGGCCGAACCGGTTCGGCCCCGATCCGCTGGGCTATCCCACGCCCTCGTTCCCGACGCCCGGCTCGATCTCTCCCGGGCGCTGAACGCCGAACAGTAGCCCCGTGCCGCTCAAGCTTCGGCGAGAGCGGCGCGGGCGTCGGCGCGGATGCGCTCCACCATCGAACGCAGGCCGTTGGACCGCTGAGGGGTGAGGTGGCCTTCGAGGCCGATGCGGCGGAACACCGCCAGCGGGTCGGCTTCCAGGATCTCGCGCGCGCCCTTGCCCGACAGGATGGTCAGCAGCACCGCCACCAGCCCGCGGACGATGTGGGCGTCGGAATCCCCCTTGAATTCCAGCAGCGGTCCATTCGGCCCGTCGCGCCGCCCGCTCACCAGCCAGACCTGGCTGGTGCAGCCCTGTACCTTGTTGATGTCCGTGCGATCCTGCTCGGGGAAGGGCGGCAAGGCGCGGCCCAGCTCGATGACAAAGCGGTAGCGGTCTTCCCAATCGTCGAGAAGCTCGAAATCGGCCACCAGGGCCTCGACATCCTGATCCGCTGCCATCGCACCTTACCTGTCGATCATGACCAAGAGCGTTCGCCATGAAGGCTTCAGGTCCTGGTCGGCTATCCGCCATATAGGCTGCGCGCAGCCCCGGCAAAAGTCGAGACAAGCAAAAATTGCGCCGCGCGGCTCGGGCGCGCGGCGTCGTCCCTGCCTGCGCCGGCGCGAACCGTTTGCTGCTCAGGCCGGACGCTTCAAGGGCGTGGGAACGCCGGGCGCGGCGGCGGGCTCGCCGCCCCAGCCGGGAACGAGATCCTGCGGCGTCAGCGTGTGGCTGGACGCCGCGCCGCTCGGGGCCGTGCCCTCGCTGCGGGCGTGGCCGAGCGAGTCGGCGACCCATTTGATGCCGACCTGAGCCTTCTCGGTGATCTGCATCAGCATGTCGCCGCCGACCGCACAGGCATCAGGCTGGCGCTGGCAGAAGCCGCGCGCATCCGACACGGCGGATTGCACGGCGACGAAAGCCTGCCACGCCCCAACCTCGCGCCCTTCCCCAGAGGTGCCGAGGGGCAGCAGCAGCAGGATCAGGCCGAGCCAGAATGTCATGCGGATCAAAAAGAACATGGAGCGCCTCGCTCAAGCTCCCCAGGGCGGCCCCCGAGCCGGCCAATTCAACCATTCGATAACCATAGAGTATCAGAAGGCGGGGGGGGGCGCAGGGCCTGCACCGGGTTTGGCCGCCCAACTTTTCAAGACATCGTTAACGCTGGGCGGGTGACCCTGCGGCCCTTAGCAGTTCGTTTAAGCGCGGCGTGCAAGCTTGCGCGGGATAAACGAGGGGGCGCTGAAAGGCGCAGGGGCTGGCATTGCGTGTCACGACTGTGATGAGACACAAGCGCGGGCCGGACGTGGCCCTTGGGGATCTACCCGATCCCTGGATCAGCCTCGCCGATATCGGCACGCTGGCGCGGCGCAGCACACGGGCGCTGGGGGCGCTCTCCTTGCTGTGCGCCGGCTCCGGCGGCGCCGTGCTGCTGTTCGAGGCCGCCGGCCTCGTCTCCGGCGCGGCGTCCGATGGCACTTGGCTGCTGGCGTGCGGCCTGGTTTCGGCGGCTCTCGCGGGGGTTTCCGGCGGGCTTTCGCGCACCGCGCAGCGCCTGCGTCGGGTGGGGCCGTCTTCCGACACCGCGCTGGTCACCCACCACCAGCGCTCCGGCGATGTCATCGCCATCGCCCACGTCCAAGCCCCCTTCGCGGCACTACCGGAAGGCACGCTGGTCGGCCACGGCCTGTTCGACCGCATCCTGGTGGCGGACCGCCCGGCTTTTCTCGCTGCGATTTCCGGTGCGGCTGGGCTCACGCCCGAGTCCCATGATCTCAGCTGCGAGGTGCGCCTGCGCTGTGAGGCCGAGGGCCTCGCGCCGGAATTCGTGTGGATGGAGATGCGCGCGTTTCCCCTGGAAGGCGGGCGCGTGCGGGCCTGCTGGCGCGATATCGGCGCACAGCGGGCGCGGGCGGAGGCCGAGGTCACCGCGCGCCAGGAGGCCGAGCGGGCCAATGCGGCGAAAAGCCAGTTCCTGGCCGCCATGAGCCACGAACTGCGTACGCCGCTCAACACCATTCTCGGCTTTTCCGAAATGCTCCTGGGCGATGCCGCCGGCCGCATGGATGGGGAAAAACGCGCCGAATACGCCCGCATCATCCACGATAGCGGACAGCACCTGCTGGGCGTCGTGAACGACATTCTCGACCTCTCGCGGGTCGAGGCGGGCGCCTATGAACTGCTGGTGGAGCCGGTGGATGTGCGGCGCCTCGCCCAGGCCTGCCACGACATGATGGCCATCGAGGCGGTACGGCGCGATGTGCGCATCACTCTCAGCCTGTCGAACCGGGTGCCGCAGATCCTCGCCGATCAGCGTGCCCTCAAGCAGGTGCTGCTCAATCTCCTGTCCAACGCGCTGAAGGTAAGCGCGCCCGGAACGCGGGTGGACGTCTCGGCCCGGGCCGAGAGCGGCAATCTGCTGATCTGCGTGTCGGATCAGGGGCCGGGCATGTCCGCGGCCGATGTGGCGCGGCTCGGCGAACCGTTCTTCCAGACCGGCGACATGGAGCGTCGCCGCACCGGCAGCGGGCTCGGCCTTGCCGTGGTGCGCGCTCTGGTCCGCCTGCACGACGGCGAATTCAGCGTCACCAGCGCGCCGGGGCGCGGCACCCTGGTGACCCTGACCTTGCCGCTCACCCGCCCCGCCGTCGTGGTTGCGCCGTTCTCGCGCCCCGGCGCCGGAGCGCAACCGGAAGGGGAGCGTCTGCGCGCATGAGAATAGATATGGGCGCGTTGCATGCGTCGCACGAGGAGACCGGCGAGGCGTTCCAAGCGCCGGAGCCGCGCGGAAGGCTGGGCCTGCGGTTCGCCGACGGGCTCGCCGTGCTGATGGCCGTCACCTTGACCGGTGCTGTGCTCGCCAACGTGTTTGTTCTACAAAGCGGCACCCGACCGGGCCCGGTGGCGGGGGGCACGGCCGTGCCCATCGCCCCTGTCCCGGTGCCCAAGCCCCACGCCGAAACCGGCGGCGGCACGCATGTTCCGGCGGCAGCGCTGTCGCCATCCCTGATGGCGAATACGCCTGCCCCCATCGTCACCGCGCCGCCCGGCGGCAGCCTTGGAACGCTCAATATCTCCGGCGCCACGAACGCGCCCGCCGCCCCCGGTTCCGCCGGGCCCCTGAACATCGCCCCGGTGCATGCCGCGGCCCCGCCCGCGCCGCCGCAGAGCGCCGCCGCCGCGGCGGCCGCCGCCATCCTCATGCCTCCGGCTCTCGTGCCTGGCGGCGCGGGAACCGCCAAGGTCGGCGCCCGTCCGCCGGCGCGCCTTCCCGGCGTTACTCTATCGTCTGCCGATACGGTCACCGGCTCGGTACGCCCGCCGGCGGGCCTTGCGCCCGCCTCGCGCATTCTCGCGGTGCAGAAGACGCTGGCCAAGCTCGGCTACGGTCCGCTCAAGCCCGACGGACGGCCCGGCGTGGAAACCCGGCTTGCCATTCAGCGCTTCGAGCGCGACCGCAATCTGCCAGCCGACGGCGAGATCTCGGACCGCATGGTGAAGGAACTGATCGCGGTCTCCGGCACGGTGATCGACTGACATGCGCCTGAAGAGCGGCATCTTCGCCTCGGCCATCGTGCGCACCGCCAATGGTGCGGGCGCGTTCGCGGCGGTGCGGCGGCGCGGCTCGGAGGAGGCCGGAGCGGTGTTCGTGAAGGTGGCGACGCTTGACGGCACCGCTGCCCTCTATGGTCCGGCCCCGCAGAGCGCCTTCGACGCGGAGACCTCAGGCGCACGCTTGTTTTCCGTGCTGGTGCCGCCCGGCTCACCCGAGAGCGCGAGCGAAGAGCGGATGGCGAAGGAAATCCGCTTCGATTCAGATTTATGGTTCCTGGAGATCGAGGACCGCGCCGGCCGCTCGTTCATAGAGCTGGCTAAGGAATAGCCGCGCAGCCGTTCGTCGCTGCCCGCCGCGTCTCGTGCGCACGGCTGAAAAGCCGGCTTACGACACGCATCCCGGTACCCGCCAAAACCGTCATCGTGATATTTGAAAAGAAGCCGCGCGAAATGCACAGCTTTCGGAAACTTTCGCACCGTGTTTGCGTTATGGAGGTCATGGCGGCTCACGAGGAGCACAGACATGGGAACGGTTTTATCGTTTCCCGCGGGGCGGGAACGAAGGGGGCACGGGCGGAGCGCGCGGCGCGACGCCGGGCCGACGCACGGCGATCACATTGGCAGCGCGCAGATCTATATTCTGCCGGTGGTGCGCATCGAACGCCATTTGGATGGTGCATCGGATGCAGCCGCGGGGCCGTCGAAGCTCCCGCGCAAGCCGCATCCCTCGCAGCGGCAGGCCTGAGCGCGGTTCACAGCCAGCAGCGCGCGCGGGCGCCTTTTTGAATGCTCCGCCTTCCACCCGCCTTTGTTCGACGGGTCAGAGCGTGGAGGTGCAGCTCGACGCTGCCAGCTGTTTGCGCACGGTGTCGCGCACGTCACCATAGCGTGCAAACGCGCGAATGAGCACGATTCCGGTTGTGCTCGGCGATTCCACGATCAGGCGGTCGGCGGCCGTGATCTCTTCATCCTCCGGCAGCGCCGCACGTTGCGCCGGGGAAAGCAGATCCAATTCGATCACCCGGCCCGCCGCCTGATCGTTCAGCGCATAAAACGGCAAGCCCTTGTTGGTGTAGAACGACACCGAGGTGTAGTCGCCCGTCTGCGGCACCTTCACTTTCAGCGGATGCTGGCGCAAATCATAACGGCAGACCGCGCTGATGAAGGCCGGATCCGTCATGGGAAGCACCGTCTCCCCCGATTGCGGCAACAGAACCAATGTGTTGACGGGCGCCAAGGGCGCCAGCCGCTGATAGGCGGAAGCCTGCGCGAGGCGCGGCATGGCCAGCACGGACAGGAGATGAACGATCCCCGCCAGCACCAGCGTGAAGACGACCGGAAGCAGCAGGAGGCGCGGCGCGGCCGGCACGGCCTGGAAGATGGCGGCGAGCCGTTCCGCCGGCCCCGGCGAACGGCTGGTGGAGCGATAGGCGGGTCGCTGCCGACCGAACAAGGAGGACCGGCTCATGGGCAGCGCTCCGTCACGATCCGGGGCAATTGCGTGGAATCGTCCTGTGCGCCCGAGGCGAAGCTGAACGGGGCATCATAGAGTCGCAGCGCCACCTGCAACCGCCCGCGTGCGCCGGTGGGCAACCAATTGCCGGCCCGCGCGCGCGGCGAGAGCTGCACATTGATGGCGCCGTCCGGCTCATAGACCAGTTCGGCGCTGGTGAAGCCGTGGCGGCCCGCTTCGTTGGGTATCAACTGGCCCTTGTCGTCGGTCACGGTGAGTGTCCAGAGTCGCGACTGGGGCAGGGCGCCGGAAATGCGAATGTCACATCGCCCGTCGAGCGGCGCGCCGGAGGTGTCCTGATCAGCCAGGAACAGCAGGCCGTCGGCGAGCTCCAGCGGCAGTTCGCCGGTGCGGGCAAAGGCCGCCGCAGCATACGGATCGGCCTGGGTGGTACCGGAGCGCGGCCAGCCCTGCCATGCGCCGGAGCGCATGATGTCCATGCCGCGGGAATGGGTCACGGCGAAATAGGTTGCACCGAGGCCGATCGCCGCTGCAGCGACAAGGGTGGTGGCGAGAGTCACGAGGCGCACGGCAGGTCCTGTGCTCCGATCAATTGGTACGCGTCGGGGGCGGGTTCGCACCCTGGGTCGTGCCGGACACAGGCCCACCCATGGCCGTCGGGCCGGGCAGCGGCGGCAAGGGCGGAGCGGTGCGCAACAATTGCTCCAGGCGGATCAGCCGGTCTGCCGCGCGCGGCGAGAGGGTGACCGGACGCTGGATCGAATCCAGCTCCGGCACCTCGATGGGTGAGGGCTTGTCCTCCAGCTTTGGAGCCGGCTGGTCGCCGACACCAGGGATGAACTTGCGCTCCACGCCCTGGTGGGCATAGGCCATCACCTTCTGCCACGTCATCGCGGGCAAGGTGCCGCCGGTCATCTTGTTCATCGAAGTATAGTCGTCGTTGCCGAACCAGACGCCGCCGACATAATTGCCGGTGAAACCCATGAACCACGCGTCGCGATAGGCATTGGTGGTGCCAGTCTTTCCCGCCACCTTGATGTTCTCCAGGCGCGCCCGCCGGCCGGTGCCGTTTTCCACCACGTTGTTGAGCATGGGGTTGATCATGTCGATGATGTTCGGCGGAATGATCTCCACCGGCTTTGGCGCGTCGCGGTCGAAGCGCCACACCACTTCGCCGTTGGCAACCCGCATCTCCACCGCCGCATGGGGATAGACGCTCTTGCCGCCGTTCGCGAACACGCTGTAGGCGCTCACCATGTCCACCACCGTCACCTCCACGGCGCCGAGCGGCAGCGGCGCGGAGAGGATGAGGTTGGAAGTAATGCCCATTTTGTGGGCGAGGTCGATGATCTTTTGGCGACCGAACCGTTCGGCGAGACGCACCGCGACCGTGTTCAGCGAATGCTGGAGCGCGGTCTGTAGCGTGATCGAGCCCATGTAGGAGCGGCCGTAATTCTGGGGGCACCAATTGCCGAGGCAGATCGGCGCATCCAGCACGATGGTTGAGGGCTTGTAGCCGTTCATCAGCGCGACGGTATAGACGAACGGCTTGAAGGAAGAACCTGGCTGGCGCAGGGCGTCGGTCGCGCGGTTGAACTGGCTCTCGCCGTAGTCACGCCCGCCCACCATGGTGCGCAAGGTGCCGTTGGGCTCCATGATCACCATGGCGCCCTGGCCAACCTTGTAATCCTTGCCATATTGCCGCAACGCCTGGTCCAGCGCGGCTTCCGCCACCTTCTGGATGTTAGGGTCGAGCCCGGTGCGCACGACGAAATTGCGCTCGGTGACGCTCTTGGGCAGAGCGTCCACCAGTTTGCGCACCTCGGCGAAGGCATAATCGAGATAATAGTCCGGCACCGCCATGTCGCTGCGGTCCACCGGGGTCGCCGGATTACGGCGGGCGCCGAACACCTGTCCCTCGGTCATGAAGCCGGCATCGACCAGATTGTCGAGCACGGTCGAGGCACGTGCGCGCGCCGCCGGCAGGTTCACGTGCGGGGCATATTTGCTTGGCGCCTTGAACAGGCCGGCGAGCATGGCGGCCTCGGCGAGATTGACCTCTCGCACCGACTTGCCGAAATAATATTGCGCTGCCGCGTCCACCCCATAGGCGCCGCCGCCGAGATAGGCGCGGTCGAGGTAGAGCTTGAAGATCTGGCTCTTGGTGAGCCGGCTCTCCAGCCACAGGGCGAGGAACGCCTCCTTGATCTTGCGCTCGATGGTCCGCTCGTTGGAGAGGAACAGGTTCTTGGCGAGCTGCTGGGTCAGCGAGGAGCCGCCCTGGCGCACGCCGCCGGCCTTGGCATTGGTCACAATCGCGCGAAACGTGCCGGCGATGTCGATGCCGAAATGCTCGTAGAAGCGCCGGTCCTCGGTGGCGAGGACGGCCTTGAGGAGATAGTCGGGAAAATCCGCCAGCGGCACGGTATCGTTCTGGCGCACCCCGCGCTCGCCCAGCACGTTGCCGTAGCGGTCGAGGAAGGTGACGGCCAGCTCGGTGCGCTTCAGCCAGTCGTCGGAGGTCTCGTGAAACGCCGGCAGCGCCAGGGCCAGGATCACGACCGCGCCGGCAACGCCAAGCGTGAAGCCTTCCGAGGCCATGCCCACGAGGAAGCGTGGCACCCCCGCCAGGGAGAAATGCTCCATGAAGGCGGAATAGGACGTCGCCGCCCGCCGCACGAACGCGCCCAGCCGAAACAGGGTGCTGTCGATGCGCGCGTCGATATCCAGCAGCGCGTTGCGCAGCCGGGTCCTGAAGGAGGGTTTGGAACCTTCGTTCACCGCTCGTTGCTTCTCATCGTCGGTGGCGGGAGGCGCGCCGCGCCCCGCGCGCTCCTCACCAAACATCGTCTTGGCCGAAGACGGCCCTGCCATTCTGCTCCCGCACCCGCGTGTCAAAAACACGACGAACTGTGGGCAACATTGTCTATACCCCGACCCGCGGGCAGGGGCGAGCGCTGCGTGAGAGAGCGCAAGCAGACGTGAGGACGGGGTAAATTTTCATCCGCGCGGTTCAAGGCTGCCGGCGCTTCGTGATAAGGAAGGCGATGCCTCCACCGCTTCCGCCCGATCTCGCGCTTGTCCCGCCCGCCGCGCCGGCGGAACAGAGCGATGCCCCATTCTGGCAGACCACCCCGCTCGCCCGGATGACCGCCGTGGAGTGGGAAAGCCTGTGCGACGGCTGCGGGCGCTGCTGCCTGGTGAAGCTGGAGGACGAGGACAGCGGCGAGATCGCCTATACCGACGTGATCTGCCGCTTGTTCGAAACCCACTCCTGCCGTTGCTCCGACTATCCCAACCGGCAGGAGCATGTGAGCGACTGCGTGCGCCTGACGCCGGAGGCGGTGGCGGAACTCTCCTGGCTGCCGCCCACCTGCGCCTATCGCCTGCTGGACGAGGGCAAGACCTTGCCCTGGTGGCACCCGCTCGTCTCGGGCTCCGCCGAGACCGTGCACGACGCCGGGATTTCGGTGCGGGGCAAAGTGGCCGGGGGCGAACAGATGTTCGGCCTGTTCGAGCTGGTGGACCATCTGGTGTCCTGGCCGCTGCGCTGGCCGAAAGGCTCGCGGGGCGCGCGCAAGCCAAGCGCCGGAATGCGGACACGATAGGCTGAGCCTTCGCCACTGTGTCCCGTTTTGCGCGGCGGGGGCTTGATATTGCCGCGCCGAAGCGGTACCGAGCGCGCCCTTCTGCACGATGTTGCAGCGCACGCTCTGCGCTCCGTTTCGGGAACCCACCATGGCGGCCTGCGGCCTCGATTTCGGCACATCCAACACCACGCTCGGCCTCAACGGTCCCTCTGGGCCGGAACTGGCTCCGGTCGAGGGCGACGCGGTGACGGTGCCGAGCGCCATCTTCTATCCTCGCAGCGGCCCGCCGGTGATCGGCCGTGCCGCCATGGCGGCTTATGTCAGCGGCGAGCAGGGCCGGCTCATGCGGGCGCTGAAGTCGGTGCTCGGCAGCGCCCTGGTCGAGGAGACCACCGCGGTGGGCCGCGCCCGCGTCACCTTCCGGCAGGTGATCGGCGCCTATATCGCGGAGGTGAAGCGGCGCGGGGAAGCCAAGGCCGGCACATACCTGGACCAGGTGGTGCTCGGCCGGCCGGTGCATTTCGTCGATGGCGACGCGGCGGGCGACGCGCGGGCGCAGGATGTGCTCGGCGCGGTGGCGCGGGAGATCGGCTTTTCCGACATCTCCTTCCAATTCGAGCCGATCGCCGCCGCGCTCGATTACGAGCGGCAGGTGAACGGCGAGGAACTCGCCCTGATCGCCGACATCGGCGGCGGTACCTCGGATTTCTCCATCGTGCGCATCGGCCCCGACCGGCGCGCGAAGCCGGACCGCGCCGACGACATCCTCGCCAATGACGGCGTGCGCATCGGCGGCACGGATTTCGACCGCGCGCTCAGCCTCGGCATGGTGATGCCGCTGCTGGGCCACGGCAGCCCCATGAAGCGCAAGGGCCTCTCAGCCCCGGCGAGCCTGTTTCAGGATCTGGCCACCTGGTCCTCCATCAATCGCCTGTATGATCCGCGCGTGCATCGCTCGATCCGCGAGATGGAACGCGAATCCGCGCGGCCCGAGCTGATCCGCCGCCTCGCCCATGTGGTGAGCGAGGAGCGCGGCCATACGCTGGCCATGGCGGCCGAGGCGGCGAAGATCGCGGTTTCGGAAGACGGCCAAACCGCCATCGATCTCGCGTGGCTGGAACCGGCGCTGGAAGTGGGGATCGTCCACGACGACCTCGTCACCCACACCGACAGCCTCTCGACCCGGATTGCCCGCCGCATCACAAATTGCCTCACGCAGGCAGGGGTGAAGGCGGACGACATCGACGCCTTGTTCCTCACCGGAGGTTCGACGCGGCTCGCCCATGTGCGCACCGCCATCGTCGCGATGGCGCCGCAGGCGCGGATGGTGGCCGGCGACACCTTCGGCTCGGTGGGAACCGGCCTCGCAGTGGAAGCCCGGCGGCGTTACGGCCGCTAGCTCGCGCCCTTATGCGCAAGCGCCATCGGCTGCCGATCAGCGCGCCGGGGCGTCCGCCTCAGCGTCCACCCGGGTGCGCTGTGGGCGTGGGCTCTCCTCGATCGCCTGCTTCAATGCGCAATGCCCCGTGGTCGCGCGCCACATGAGCGCGCCCGCACCCGCCACCGCCAGCACACCGATGACGCCGCCGCGCTTGATGCCCCACGAGGCGATGAAGGTGCTCGCAAGTCCCGAGGCCCAGCGCTCGAACTCACTCAGATTGCGCGTGTCCTGCATGTCTCGATCTCCCAGTGAGACGCCGATGCGGCGCCTCGGGATCAAGCGCGTGCCGCCGTGCTTGGTTCCGGGAGTGGAGCTGGCGCAGGAGCAGGAACGGCTACGCGCGAGCCAATGCGAGCGTATAAGCCTCTAGGGATAGAGCGGGGCGAGCCGGCTGCGGGCGCGTGTCCCCCCGGTGCGCTTGCCGGACGCGCATTCACCCGCCAGGGCAGACAGCAAGGCCGCGCCGTTCCATCGCCCGCGCGCGCCGCTGTAGAGATGGCGCTGCAGGTCTTCGGAGGCCTTGGCCATCGCGGCGGTGTGGAAGGTTTCGCTTGATCCTGTGGTGCCATCCCGCGTGCGCATCCAGGCGAGCAGCGCGGCATGGGCCGCTGCCGCGTCTTCCGCCTTGCAGGCGGCACGCAACGCCTGCAAGGCCTCCTCGGCGCCCGCACCACCCCGATTGCGGCGCCTCGGCGCGGCGGCGCCGGCTTTGCGGCCTCGGCTGCCGCGCACGAGGCGCGCCGTTACGGCGATCACCAGCAGGGCGGCGGCAAAGGCGCCGGCGGCGCGCAGGGAGAGCAGGTCGCCGATCCATTGCGGCAAGGAGAGTGTCGTGGCGGGGGGCTCGGGCGCCGGTGTCGATGCCACCACGGGGGCGGGTTGAACTGCCACCGGCTGCGGGGCCGGCACGAGCGCCTGCCCGGACGCTGGGGCGACAGTGAAGGTTTCTGGCGGAAGATGCGCCGTCTCGGATTTGCGGGTGTCGGGATTCCACCAGCCGATTTCGATTCCCGGCAAGGTCACCGTGCCGGCGCGCGTGGGCACCACCGAAACGGTCTTCGTGAGCACCGCGCCAGCCTTGCCGTTGAGCGTCGCCTGATCTGAGCGGCTCGATTCCTCGTATTGGCGCACCCCGTCGGCGTCCGGGACGGGCAGGGGCGGCAATTGGTTGGGGGTCGCCCCGACCGCTTCCAGGGTCAAAGTGCGGGTCAAGGTTTCCCCGACCTTGGCCTGAGCCAGAGGGGGATTCCAGGTGCTCGACAGGGTTACGCTTTGTGCCGGCAGGAACCAGCCCGTCACGTCGGCGGGCCGGGCCTTCACCTCGATCTGTACCGGGTCGGAGCGGACCGTTACCGTGCGCCCGATATTGGGATCCACGCCGGATGGTATCGTCGCACCCGGGCGGCCGAGCAGACGCGCCGTCTCCGAGGGGAGGGCGCCCCCCATGAAGCTCGGAAACTGGGCCTCCAGCGTCACCGGGCCGATTTCGATGCTGCCGCTGCGCTGAGGGCGCATGATGTAGCCCTGCTCGATCACCCGGTAGCGCTGGCGACCGATGACCTTGCTGAACATGCGCTGGTCGCCGACCTTGGTGAAGGTGGCGCCGACCGCCTCGGGCGGCGTGAGGGCGCCGCCGAGCAACGGGCCATTGGTGTAGATTCGCACCGCCACCAGCATCTCGCCCTGGACATAGGGGGCTGGCCCGAGGGGCTCCACCTGGACAAACAAGGGTCGCGCCTCCGTGTTGACGGTGGTGGCGGGATCGACCTGAAGGCGGATCGGTGCCGTGCTCTGGCCGGCGAGACCAAGGGCGGGCACGCTGATGGTCCCCGACCGCTTTGGCGCGAGCACCAGCACCCATTCGTTGATCTGGGTCCGGCGCCCGTTGACCAGTTCCAGCCGGCTGCGCCGGTTGCGGTCGAGAATGTCGAAGTCGCGGGCAAGCGGGGAGAGGTCCGGCGGCTGGGCACCGTCACCCCCCACGAGGGTGATCACCAGTTCGAAACTCTCCCCTACCGACAGCTGAGTCCGGTCGACGCTGGACGTCGGGCCGGCGGCAAACGCGGGGGCGAGTGCGCACGCCAGCACCGCCAGCACGAGGGCCAGCGCACGCAAGGGGCGGAGGGAAAGGCGCACGGATCGCATGTTTCAGTTCTGCTGCGGATCGACGACGCCCGCGCCGCCATAATGGCTGCGGATGCGGGCGCGCAGAAGGCCGGTCGGATCATCGGGCACGAGGCGCAGGGTCTGCTCGCGATTCTGATCTTCCTCGGTCAGGGGCTTGGGCGCACCCGGCTGCGGCTGGGGCGGCGCGGGAGCCGGCGGTTCGGGTGGTTTTTGGTCCGGCGGCGGATTCGGCTTCGGCGGTTCCTGCTTCTGGGGTTCCGGTTTGGGCGGCTCCTGCTTGGGTGGCTCGGACTTAGGGGGCTCGGGCTTCGGCGGTTCCGGCTTCTGCGGCTGCGGCGGCTTCTTGGGGTCCTGGCCGGGCGGCGGCTGGTCGTTCTTCTTGTCGTCGCCGGGCTTCTGCGGCTGGTCCTTATCCTTATCCTTGTCCTTGTCGTCCTTCCCCTGGTCGCCGGGCTTCTGGGACGGGTCGTTCGGCTTCTGGTCGTTGCCGGATTTCTGATCCTGCTTCTGCTGGTCTTTTTTCTGCTGATCCAGCAGCTTCTGCACGATGTCGCGGTTGTACAGCGCATCGGAGCGAACCGGGTCGTCCTGGCCGGGATGGACGGCCAGCGCGGCGTCATAGGCCTTGATCGCCTCTTCCAGCTTCCCGGCGCGGGCGAGCGCATTGCCGCGATTGAAATCGCTGTCGGGCAATTGGGCGTAGGCGGCGGCCGCCTGCTCGAACGCGCCGGATTTGTAGAGCGCGCCCGCCTGCCATTTCGGATCGTCGAAGCTGCGGGCGGCGGTGCCGTAATCCGCGCGCTCGAACGCCTTCGCTCCCTGCTGATCGGGGGTCTGCCACAGGTCGGTCCAGGTGCGCGAGCCCGACGCGGGTGCATCGGAGGCTGACAGATTGGAGGTTGGCATGTTGGCGGCTGGCCCACTGGGCGTGTTTACGCCTTGGGCCGGCGGAACCGGATCTGCAAAGCTTTGGGCGGTCGCGTCACGCGGGGCCACGCCACCGCTGAGCGCCGCCAGCAGCACCACCACGATCCAGCCACGCCGAAACGCCAGCGGCGCGAGGGCCAATATGCCAATCAGCAGCCAGGGGCCGAGGTCAAGCCATTGGTCGGCCGTCAGGCCGCTGTCCTGCAGCGGCGTGTCGACCCGCCCGGCGGAGGAGGAGCTCTTGGCCAGCACCGCATTGAGGTCGCCGTCTCCCACCGTCATGGTGGAGAAACTGCCGCGTCCGGCTGCGGCCACCTCGCGCAGCCCCGCTTCGTCCAGGCGGGTGGTGAGCACATCGCCGTTGCGCGCCCGCAGCACGCCCCCGTCAAAGGACAACAACGGGCTGCCAGCCGCCGTGCCGACACCGATGGTCGAAACCCGATAGCCCGTTTGCGCCGCCGCCTTTGCGGCGCTGATCGTCGCGGCGGGATCGTTGCCCGGCCCGTCCGCGATCAGCACGATGCGCCCGGTCGTCGCGCCGGCATCGCGCAGCAGCTCGGCGGCGCGGCGCAAGGCGAGGTCGGGGCGGTCGTCGAGCACCGGCATGAGGTCGGTGGCGAGTTCCGGCAGCATCTGGGCGATGATCCGGGCATCTTCCGTCAGCGGCGCCGCGACGAACGGGGCATCGGCATAGATCACCAGCCCCACTTGTCCGCCGCGCTGGCGCGCGAGAATGTCGTCCACCTTATGGCGGGCGGCGCCGATCCGCGAGGGGCTCGCATCTGTGGCGTTCATGGATTGGGCGAGGCTGAGCACGATCACGGTCGGATCGAGCCGGTCGAGCGCCGGGGTGGGCAGCTTTTCCCAAGTCGGGCCGGCCATGGCGAACGCCGCCAAGACCCAGCCGATGAGCAGCATCGCCACCGGCCAGCGGCGTCCGCGCCCGGTCTCCCGCAGCGCCAGATGGCGCAGCAGATGGGCATCGACGAGGTTGCGCCACGCGTCCGCACCGACGCCCGCGCGACGCCAGACCAGAACGGCGATCAATACGGCCGGTACCAGCGCCCAAAGCCAGTCCGGCCTCAGGAAGTGGAAGCCGGCTGGCAGCAGGACGGTGAGAAAGGCGGGCGCGGTCATGGGCTCACTTCCGCGCGCGACGTATCCGCCGCCGCGCGCCGCCGCGCCGGCAAAAGCGCCCCGGCCACGAGGCTGAAGGCCAAGATCAGGCTCAAGGCCAAGGCGAAGCCCAGCGGCCAATGAAACAGGGACACCGTGGGGGCAAGATAGAGCGGCTCGCCCGCCACTGGCTCGATCTGGTTGATGTCGCGATAGATCGCCGCCAGCCCGGCGCTGTCGCGGGCGCGATAATAGCGCCCGCCGGTGAGCGTCGCGATCTGCGCCAGCGCTGCTTCATCGAGATCGGCGGAGGGGTTTACGATCTGCTGGCCAATGGCGAGGCTGTCGGCGCCGACGCCTATGGCATAGATTTTCACGTGCTCCTGGCGTGCCAGCTCGGCGGCGTGGATCGGGTCCAGCACCCCGGAATTGTTGGCGCCGTCGGTCAGCAGCACCAGCACGCGCTTGTCTTCCGGCCGGTCCTGCAAGGTCTTCACGGCAAGGCCGATGGCATCGCCGATGGCGGTTTCCTGCCCGGTCATGCCGATGGTGGCCTGCGCGAGCAGGTCGCGCGTGACGTTGCGATCGAAGGTCAACGGGGTCTGGATATAGGCGCGGCTGGAGAACAGGATCAGCCCCACGCGATCGCCGGTGCGGCGGGCGATGAAGTCGTCCGCGACCGCCTTCACCACCGACAGGCGGTCCGTGGGCAGGCCGTCTTTTGTGAGGTCCTGCCGCGCCATGGAACCGGAGAGGTCCACCGCCATCATCAGGTCCCGGCCTTCCACCGGGATCGGTACCGGCGTGCCGACATAAGTCGGCCGCATAGCTGCGAGCACCAGGGCCAGCCAGATCAGGGTCAGCAGGGCGAGCTTGAGGCCGCGTCCCAAGCGTGCGCCAGAGCCAGCACCGGGCGCGATTTCGGCGAAAAACGGGACCCGCAGCGCGCCGGCGCGGCTGCGCCGGGCGGGCGGCAGGGCATAGCGCACCAGCAGGGGGAGGGGGAGGAGCGCGGCCGCCCAGAGCCATTCGAACTGGATCATGCGTTGCTCCGGACCCAGCGTCGGAGCGCCGCCACTAGGGTCGCGCGCGGCACGCCGTCGCCGCCGGGGGCATGGGCAGGCAAATACGGCGCCGACGCCACGAAGGCCGCGATATCGGGGGCTAGGCCCGCCTTGCCCTGGCCCAGCGCGAGCTCCCAGTTCGGGCCCGTGAGCGCGGCGGCGGCGGGATCGTTCGCGCGGGTCACCAGGATCCGGCGAAACAGCATGGCCGCCGCGGCGGCGACCGCGCGGGCGTCGGGATGGCGCGCGGTGTCGCGGGCGATCGCTTTCAGTTCCTGGTCGACGCGATAGGCCAGCGTCTGGCGGCGGCGCCATTCCAGCAAAGCGGCGAGCAAGGCGAGCAGCAGCAGGAGGCCGGCGAGCATCCACCAGCCGGGAGCCAGCGGCCAGAACGAGACCGGCATCGGCAGGTGAATGTCGCGCAATCCTGCCAGCGGATCCTCGGCCGGCGCGCCGGGCAAGCTCGGCGGTGGTTCGGGAAGGGAGAAGGCCTGCGCCAGCTTCATGCGACCGCCCGCTTCGTGCGAGCGCCGCGCAGCCGCTCGGGATGCAGCCGTTCCGCCGGGTCCTCGCCGGTCTGGAGCGTCACGAACCCCATGCCGCGCTGGCGCGCCACCTCTTCCACCGCCGCGCGGCGGGCCGCGAACCTTTGCGCATGGGCCGTGCGCGCGGTGGCATCGCCGGCATCGATCAGGCGCACCGCGGCTCCGTCGCTGACGGGATAGGCACCGGCAGCTGGAAGCGCCTCTTCCAGTCGGTCATAGACGAACACGTTGGTCACCTGCGCCTGCAGGCCAAGGCGGCTCAGCTCGCGTGCCGCGCGGGCGTCGAAATCCTGGAAGTCGCTGATGATGAACACCAGCGTGCCGGTGCGCGCGGTGCGGCGAAGGCGGGCGAGGGCTTCGGCGAGGGCGGGTTCCTGCCCCGCCGCCGGTCCGGTGGGGGCGGCGTCAAACCCCTCCCGCGTGCCGTCGGCCATGGCCTTGATGAAGCCAAGCACGCGCGCGCGGCTGCGCTGCGGACTGTGGGAATGGATCGCGCGGGGCGTCATCACCAGCCCGCCCACGCGGTCGCCGGCATCGGTGGAGATCCAGGCCAGCACCGCCGCCGCTCGCGCCGCCTGCACCGACTTGAACGCGGCGCGGGTGCCGAACCGCATGAAACTGCGGCAATCCAGCAGGATCAGGACCGGACGTTCGCGCTCCTCCTGAAACAATTTGGTGTGGGTCCGACCGGTGCGCGCGGTCACCCGCCAATCGATGGTGCGGATGTCGTCGCCTGCCTGGTAAAGACGGACCTCGTCGAATTCCATGCCGCGCCCGCGAAACGTCGAGCGATATCCGCCGGACTGCTGGCTGCGCACCTTGCCGCGCGGCGCGAATGCGGCCTTGCCGGCCTCCGGCCGCGCCGCGATCAGCTCGTCGAGGCTTGCAATCAGCCCGTAGGCGGCATTAGCGGGAGCATCGCGCATGGTGTCCTCGCGCGGCTCAGCTCACCGGCACGCGGGCGATGAGCGTGTCGAGGAAGTCATCCGCGCTCATCCCATCGGCCTGAGCCTCGAAGGTCAGGAGGATGCGGTGCCGCAGCGCGGACTTGGCGATCGCCTGCACATCTTCCGGCACCACATAGTCGCGTCCCCGCAGCCAGGCGAAGGCGCGCGCGCAGCGGTCGAGGGCGATGGTGCCGCGCGGGCTGGCGCCGAACGCGATGACCCCGGCAAGATCCTTACCGTAACGCTGCGGCGCGCGGGTGGCGAATACGAATTGCAGTAGATATTCCTCCACCGCCTCCGACATGTAGGTGCCGAGGGCGTCGCGGCGCGCGGCGAAGATGGCGCCCTGGCTCACCTTCTCGCCGACGTCGATCACCTCGCCCTGCGCCTCGCCGCGCACCAGCCGCAAAATCTGCCGTTCGGCGGAGAGGTCGGGATAATCCAGCTTCACATGCAGCAGGAAGCGGTCGAGCTGCGCCTCGGGCAGGGGATAGGTGCCTTCCTGCTCGATGGGGTTCTGCGTCGCCATGACCAGGAACAGCTTCGGCAGCACATAGGTCTTGCCGCCCACCGTCACCTGCCGCTCGCCCATCGCCTCCAGCAGCGCCGCCTGGACCTTGGCCGGGGCGCGGTTGATCTCGTCGGCCAGGATGAAATTGTGGAACACCGGGCCGGGCTGGAAACGGAAGCTGCCATCCTCTGGCCGGTAGATGTCGGTGCCCGTGAGGTCGGAGGGCAAAAGGTCCGGCGTGAACTGGATGCGCTGGTCGTCGCAGTCGATCGCCCTTGCCAAGGCCTTGATGGCCTTGGTCTTGGCAAGGCCCGGCGCGCCTTCCACCAGAAGGTGACCGTCCGCCAGCACCGCCACCAACAGAAGCTCCACGAACGCGGGCTGGCCGAGAATGCAGGTGTTCATGTAGGCGCCGAGGCGCTCGAACAGCAGGTGAAGGTCGTCGGGAGCGGCCGCCGTGGGGGTCATATGGGCGTGGGCGGCGTCGCGGGTCGGGTTCATCAAGGCTCAATCCGGTCGGGGTTTTGGACTCTATAGCCAGTGCCGCGCCGCACCGCACCGTCGCGCGCATGATTTTTATGTAATGTGAGGCGCATCGCGGCCTCGTGATGGCCGTCGGCGCATGAACCGCCGCTCCGTACCGCTGCCGATTGTCGCGGCACACCCCTTGCATCGACCCCCTTCGAGCCCCGGGAAATGGCGCAAAGGCGCCATCAGTGTCGAGCGTGGAGGACCGTCATGACCGACATGGTCGAACTGCAGAAGCGCAAGCAGCCGATCAATCTGGCGGTCGTGCATGTGGATCCCGACGCTTTTGTCGCAAGCTTCATGGGCTGGCTGGAGATCACCGCCTTCATTACCGCCCAGCGTTCCGGCGCCGCCGAGGTGCCCGCCGACGGGATCACGCCGAAGCTGCCGCCGGAGGCGCTCAAAAATCCCGGCGTCCAGAATGTCGGGAATGATGCGCTGTTCGCCTTCTGCATGACCGCGGCCCTGAAAGGCGACATCGCGGCCGTGGACAAGGTCGAAGCCGCCTTGAAGGACAGCATGGGCAACGACTTCCCCGGATCGCTCGCGGTCAATTATTTCCGCGCGCACAATGAAAACCCCATCTTGCTGGAAGATTTTGTTGGGCAAGCCGGGCGCAAATGGCTGGAAGGCGACAGGCCGCCGCCGCCCATGCGGGCGCGGGAGGACTGGAATACCGGCCTGCGCTTCTTCGAGAAGGCGCGGCAGTCGAATTTCATCCAGGAAGTGCTGTACCCGCTGGCGAAATGGACGCGCAGCCGCTGGGGCGTGATCGCCGAGAAGGAAGCGGCCTTCCTGCACCATATCGAGGACAATCTGCCGGTGCTGCGCGAGGCTCTGGAGGAGCCGCGCAACGATCAGGCCTTCATCGCCAATTTGCTTCTGAAGGCCGCGCCCGCGGTCGATATGGAATTGACCGAGGAATACCAAGGGTTTCTGCGCTCGCTGGCCCGCCGCTAGGCGTGGGCGCGACAATCGCAGGCGGCAGATGTCGTGCGCCGGGGCCGCACAATGTCCGCTTTCCCACACTCCGACGACCCGCAGCGCTTGGAAAGGCATGGTCCATGAACGAGCTTTTCGCCATCTGCTCCACCTATGAGATCGATGACGGCGGCGCGCGCGGCTTCGTGCTTGCGCGGCTGGACGAGAACGGCGCCAGCAAGGCCTGGCCGATCCTCGTCACCCGCAAGTCCAACACTTTCTTCGGGTTTGAGAATGCCTGTCCGCACCAGGGATCGCGGCTCGATACCATTCCCGGCGAATTCCTCGACGAGGATGGCAACTTCCTCACCTGCGGCAAGCACCGCGCGCAGTTCGACCTCGATACCGGGCATTGCTTCATCGGCCCCTGCCAGGGCAAGGCGCTGAAGCCGGTTGAGCTCGTGATCGACGATGGCGACGTGTGCCTGGTCGGCATCGAGCTGGCCGAGGAGGACGGGCTCGACATCGAGGATCCCGACACGTTTCCCGAGGTGATGATTACCAGCGACTAAGGCGCCCTGCGGCGCCCTGTTCCGACCTTACCTTGCGCCCCGCGACCGGCGCGTTTTCTCCCGACGTCGCGGGTCGCCCCGGCACTGATCCGCCGATGCGAACGACGGCCACGCCTCGACGAGCCCCGTCGATCACACCGAAGGACGACCCCTATGACCGCCGTTTCCGATACGCCTTTTGCCAAGCTCGACAGCGAGGGGCGGCTGTTGAAGCCGATCCTGAGTGCCGATACCCATGTCGCAGGCCGGTTCGGCTATCGCGGCGATATCTCCTTCGATGGGCCGGAGACGGTGATCAAGGAAGTGTTCGCGGTGTCCGAGAGCGGCAAGCCGGCGATTGGATTTCTGGCTGGGTCGATCCGGGAATATGCCAGCCTGCCCAAGCTGATGGAGACCTTCGGCTCCGCCTTCGATGCGGACGGAAAGTATTTCATCTATATCGCCGATCTCCCCCAGGGCAATCGCTTCCACATCTCGTTCGGGGATGTGAAAATCTTCGCCATCTATATCGACGAGACCAGCGTTTATAACGAGCTGATCGACACCTTCTATGTCGACAAAATAAAGCTCAAGAAGTTCGATACATCCGCCAAGCTGGATGCGCTGGCCGACGTGGGATTGAAGTATAATTCGCTCTCGGATTACAAGGAAATGTCGTTCGAGGACGGGCTGAAGGTCAAGAACGCAGCCTAAGCCAGAGTTAAAGGTTCCCGGCGCCGCGTGCGCCGGGTTCAATCCTGCGTGCTGCTGCTCCACGTGGCATGCAGGACGCCGGGCACCGCCTCAAGCTCTGCGATCACGGCATCGATTTCGGTTGCGTCCACCGCTGTACTCACCAGCGTGGCGAGGATCTCCACCTTGTCGTTGCTGCGCTCGGTCACCTCCACATCGCCGACCGGATATTGGGCCGCTTCCAGGCGCTCCACCAGCAGGTCGCGCACATCGTCCAGGGCGGCATTGGTGGTGATGAGGAGCACTTCGTAGGTCTGTTCCGCGCTCTTGTCGTTGATGGGAATGCGGTTGATGAGATTGACCACCGGCCGCAGCAAGGTATTGCCAGCCAATACGAAAACCGTCAGCAGGGCGGCTTCCGCGAGCATGTCGGTGCCGGCGCACGCGCCCACCGCGGCCGAGCACCACAAGGTGGCGGCGGTGTTGAGGCCGCGCACGTTCATGCCTTCCTTCATGATCACGCCGGCGCCCAAAAAGCCAATGCCCGAGACCACATAGGAAATCACCCGCACCGCCTCGGCGGTTCCGGCGATCCTTTGGGCCAGATCGACGAAGGCGGCGGCGCCGATGGCGACCAGAACGTTGGTGCGCAGGCCGGCGGTGCGCTGGCGATACTGGCGTTCCGCGCCGATCAGCAGGCCGAAGACGAACGCCGCGGAAAAGCTGATGAACGTGTCGAAAAACTGCCAGAAATCGAATGTTTCGACGAACTTCATGATCGTGCGGCCCCAGGACGCGTGAACGCGCCCCGGCTTAGCACTCCCGACCCGGACCATGCCACCGTCGCAGGTAAAAAATGGGGGGCGGCGGGCACGCCACATCGCCGCGCCCGCCGGTCCCGCTCAGGCGGCGGCGCGGCCCCATTTGGGGAAGGGGTCGGGCAGGGTCTTGAGCTTGGCGAAGTCCAGCGCCTTGGGATCGGTCGGGCCGACCAGGCACGCGTCCAGGGCGGCGCGGATGGCGGCTTCGTCCAGCCCCATGCCGATGAACACCAGCTCCTGCCGCCGGTCGCCATAGCCGGGCGCCCAATGGCGCTTCAGCTCGGTTCTCCATTCGGGATCGCTCGGCCAGCGCTCCTTGGGCACGGCGGCCCACCAAAAGCCCATGGCCTCGGTGCGGCAGATGGCGCCGGCAAGGCTCATGTCGCCGACGAAGGCGTCGCGGGTGGCGAGCCAGAACAGGCCCTTGGCGCGGATCAGGCCGGGCCACACGGTCTTCAGGAAGTCGGAAAATTTCTGCGGATGGAACGGCCGGCGGGCGCGATAGACGAAGCTTGCGACGCCATATTCCTCGGTTTCCGGCTGATGATCGGCAAAGCCATAGAGTTCGCGATACCACAGCGGGTGTTCGTGGGCGGTCTCGAAGTCGAAGCGGCCGGTGCCCATGACTTCGCCCAGCGGCACGTCGGCGAAATCGGTCTCGATCAGCTTGGCCTTGGGATTCAGGCCCTTGATGACGGCGCGGGCGGCGGCGATCTGGTCCGCCGGCGTCGCCGAGATCTTGTTGAGCACGATGGTGTCGGCGAACTCGATCTGGTCCACCAGCAGGTCGACCAGGGTGCGGGCATCGTCTTCGCCGGCCACCTCGCCGCGATCGCGCAGGAAATCGTTGGAGCCGTAATCCTTCAGCAGATTGGCGGCATCCACCACGGTCACCATGGTGTCGAGCCGGGCGAGGTCGGACAAAGAGAAGCCCTCCTCGTCGCGGAATTCGAAGGTGGCGGCCACCGGCAAGGGCTCGGCGATGCCGGTGCTCTCGATCACCAAAGCGTCATAGCGCCCGTCGGCGGCGAGGCGCTTCACCTCGGCCAGCAGGTCGCCGCGCAGGGTGCAGCAGATGCAGCCATTGGTCATTTCCACCAGGGTTTCGTCGGTGCGCGAGAGATTGGCGCCGCCCTGGCGCACCAGTTCGGCATCGATGTTCACTTCCGACATGTCGTTGACGATCACCGCCACCCGCCGGCCCTCGCGATTGGCAAGGATGTGATTGAGCAAGGTGGTCTTTCCGGCGCCGAGAAAGCCGGACAGCACGGTGACGGGAAGGCGCGCATCGGTCGCGGTCATGGCCGCTCCTTGTTAAGAGATATAATGTATCAATTACATGCCACGAAGCCTGGCCGGCTGCAAGGTGGGGCGGGGGCAGGACTGTGTGTTAGGAAATTAGTCCTTGACAGCGGTGCGCTGTAGGACTAAGATCAGTTCATGTTCGAGAGTTGCGCCTGACGGCCGGCACGGCCTTTCGGCTTCAGGGGGTCTTAAGGCCCCAAGCCCGGCCTAGCCCAAAAGCCCCGCCCCAAACCCCCGGCGCCGCCGGGCGGGCGCGACGGACATTTGATTTTCTCTTCAGCGCGAGATCCCCATGCCCCGCATCCCGCCCCCCACGGCGGGTCTGGCGCGCGCCCTCTATGAGGCCGGCACGCCGATCCGCCAGATTGCCGCCGAAACCGGCCTGTGCCTCTCCGCCGTCTATTTCTGGGCCGACCGCATCGTCGAGAAAGACGGCACGGTGCATCGCGCCCCGGCCCCGCGCCGCTATCTTTCCCACCCCACCCGCTCGCCCAACCAGACCCGCCGCCGGGCGATGCTGGCGCGCCTGTGGCATGCCGCCGAACGGCAGATGGATGAGATCGACGCCCGCGTCGAGGCGCTGGATGCGGCGCAGACGCCCGCCCCGCCGGGGGCCGCCCGCGACAGCGAGAAGGATGCCAAGGCGCTCGCCGTTCTGGCGCGGGTGGTGCGCGAACTCGGCACCCTGGAAAATATCGATACGGCGGCGGCCAAGGCCGGCGGGCAAAAGGGCGGCTCGGCCGCGCAGCAGGAGGAGGGCGCGCGTGGAAGAGACCTCGACACGTTCCGCCGCGAGCTTGCGCGCCGCATTGATCGCCTGCGCCCGGGCGGGAACGGCGACGCGCCTGCTGGCTGAACTCGATGAAGCAGAGGCGCGCCTGTTGCTCGCCGATTGGGAAATGTGGGCGCGGCCCGATCAATTGCCCCCCGCTGCCGCACAGGGCGGCGGCCCCTGGGCCAGCTGGCTGGTGCTGGGCGGGCGCGGCGCCGGCAAGACCCGCGCCGGGGCGGAATGGGTGCGCGGCCTCGCGCTCGGCCGCCCGCCCTTTGCCGCGCGCCCCGTGGGCCGCATCGCCCTTGTGGCGGAAACCATGGCGGATGTGCGCGAGGTGATGGTGGAGGGGGTCTCCGGCCTTCTCTGCGTCCATGCCGATGGCGAGCGGCCGATCTGGGAGCCCACCCGGCGCCGGCTCGTCTGGAGCAATGGCGCGGTGGCCCAGGGCTTTTCCGCCGAGGATCCCGAAAGCCTGCGCGGCCCGCAATTCGAGGCCGCCTGGCTGGACGAGCTGGCCAAGTGGCGGCGGGCGGATGCCACCTTCGACATGCTGCAATTCGGCCTGCGGCTGGGCGAGCGGCCGCGCCAGATGATCACCACCACGCCGCGCCCCTCCGCGCTGCTGCGGCGTCTGCTGGCGGACCCTTCAACCGCCATCAGCCGCGCCCGCACGGCGCAGAACGCGCTGCATCTCGCCCCCGGCTTTCTCGATGCGGTGCTGGCCCGCTATGGCGGCACGCGCCTCGGCCGGCAGGAATTGGACGGCGAACTGATCGAGGACCGGCCCGACGCCCTCTGGTCGCGCCCGGTCTTGGAGGCGGCTCGGGAGGAAGAGGCGCCGCCTTTGGCGCGCATCGTCGTGGGCGTGGATCCGCCGGCCTCCTCGCGCGCCGGGGCGGATGCCTGCGGCCTGGTCTGCGCCGGGATCGATGCCGCCGGCATCGTCCATGTACTGGCGGACGCGAGCGAGAGCGGCCTGCGTCCGGCGCTGTGGGCGGCCCGCGCGGTGGCGCTGTTCCGCCGCTTCGAGGCGGACCGGATCGTCGCCGAGGTGAACCAGGGCGGCGAGATGGTGAGTGCGGTTCTGGCCGAGGTGGACCCTTCCGTTCCGGTGGAGCAGGTGCGGGCCACGCGCGGAAAATTCCTGCGCGCCGAGCCGGTCGCCGCGCTCTACGAGCAGGGCCGCGTGCGCCACGCCGGGGCGTTTTCGGCGCTGGAGGACGAGATGTGCGATTTTTCCCTGGACGGCCTCTCCAACGGCCGTTCGCCGGACCGGCTGGATGCGCTGGTGTGGGCGGTCACGGCTCTGGCCCTGGTACAAAAGCGCCCGCCGCCCCGGGTGCGGGGATTGTAGCGGGGGTGTTGTGGGGTGTTGTGGGGCGTTTGCCCCCTCACCCCAGCCCTCTCCCCGGCGGGGAGAGGGGGAGGACGGTGTTTGCGGGGAGGCTATTCTTTAAGACCCCTCTTTCCCCCAACGCCCACGGTCCCCCTCTCCCCGCCGGGGAGAGGGTCGGGGTGAGGGGGAAAGAGCGCGCGGCGCTGTGTGAGGCGCGCGCGACCTAAGCCAGCCGGTCCGGCCGGTCCGGCCGGTCCCGGTTCGGCCTGCCGGTGAAGGGCGGCGCCTCGGGATCGAAGCGAGACCAGCCCTCGCGGCGGTAGGCGTCGGCGCGGGCGGCGGGGTCGATGGCCGGCGGAGCGCTCAAGATGGTGCGGGCGGCGTCAAGCCGCAGATTGTCCACTTTCGCCACCACCAAAGTGCCGCCGCGCCGCACGCCCTCGGCGCACAGATGGGCGTCGGTTTCGGAAACACCGCCATCCATCAGCGCGCCGATGATGCCGCCCGCCGCGCCGCCGACCGCCGCACCGGCCAGCGCGCCGGCCGCCGTTGACATGAGCCAGCCGCCCGCCAGCACCGGCCCGATGCCGGGAATGGCGATCATGCCCAGTCCCGCAAGAAGTCCACCGGCGCCGCCGAGCCCCGCGCCGATGCCCGCGCCCGCGCCGGCGTCGTGCAACACGGCGCTGGCATGCTCCTCGTCCTCGCCCGGCGGCCGGGTCACGATCGAGATGTCCGCGCGGGGAATGCCCGCGAGTTCCAGCGCGCGGGCCGCCGCCGCGGCAGCGTCCGGACTGTCGAAGAGGGCGGTCACCGTGGTGCTCATCGCGCTGTGCTCCTGCCTGCCAAAGGGTCGCGCGCCACATGCCCCGGTTCCATCGCGCCGGGCAAGCGCGCCTCGCCTCTCAACGCCCTTTCGGCCGCAGCGTTCCGCGCCGGCCGTCCCGCCCTGTTCAAGGAGCCGTTCATGCTCGCATCGCTTTTTTCCCCCTTCCGTCCGCGTTCCGCCCAGGCAAAAGCAGGCCCCGCCGAGGCAAAAGCGAGCCGCACCGCCGCCCTGGTGGCGGTGTTCAGCCAGGGGCGGGCGCGCTGGACGCCGCGCGACTATGGCTCGCTGGCGCGCGAGGGGTTCGCGCGCAATGCCATCGCCTATCGTGCCGTGCGCATGGTGAGCGAGGCCGCCGCCAGCGTGCCGCTGCTGCTGATGGACGGCGCGCGCGAACTCGATCGCCATCCCCTGCTGGATCTCATCGCCCGCCCCAATCCGCGCCTTCAGGGAACCGACCTGATGGAGGCGCTGTGCGGCCATCTGCTGGTGGCGGGCAATGCCTATCTGGAAGCCGTGGCGGTGGACGGGGCGGTGCGCGAGCTGCACGTGCTGCGCCCGGATCGCATGCGCGTGGTGCCCGGCCCGGAAGGCTGGCCCGAGGCCTACGACTACACGCTCGACGGGCGCACGCTGCGCATTCCCCAGGACGGTGGGGAAACCGGCGTGCCGCCGATCCTGCATCTGACCTTCTTCAATCCGCTGGACGATCATTATGGGTTCGCCCCGCTGGAGGCGGCGGCGCAGGCGGTCGATCTGCACAACGCCTCGGGCGCCTGGAACAAGGCGCTGTTGGACAATGCCGCGCGCCCCTCCGGCGCGCTGATCTATGGCGGGGCGGGATCGCTCACCGACGAGCAGTTCGAGCGGCTGAAGGGCGAATTGGAGGCGAGCTTCCAGGGCGCGGCCAATGCCGGGCGTCCGCTGCTGCTGGAAGGCGGGCTCGATTGGAAGCCGCTCGCCATGAGCCCCAAGGACATGGATTTCGAGGCCGCCCGCAACGGCGCCGCGCGCGACATCGCCTTGGCGCTCGGCGTGCCGCCCATGCTGCTGGGCATTCCCGGCGACAATACCTATGCCAATTATGCCGAGGCCCATCGCGCCTTGTGGCGGCTGACCGTGCTGCCGCTGGTCAAGCGCCTGGCCGCCGCGCTCTCCGCCTGGCTGGCGCCGGCCCATGGCGCGGGCCTTGTCCTCACGCCCGATCTCGACCAGGTGGAGGCGCTCTCCTCCGAACGCTCGGACCTGTGGGCGCGGGTGGGGGCGGCGGATTTCCTCACCGATGCCGAGAAGCGCGCCGCCGTGGGCTACGGCATCCGCGCGCCCGGGGCCGAGGCTTAGCGATGGATGCGCTGATCCGCATTTTCGCCGAGCGGGGCGATCTTGCCCATCTCGCCTTGCTGGCCTGGGCGGCGAGCGCCTCGGCGGTGGCGTTCCGCGCGCTGGCCGCCCACGCCAAGGCAACCGAGCGGCTCGACGCCTTCGTGCGCGAACTCGCCCGCTTCAACGCCCGGCACGGGGGCGAATGAGAGCGCTCCGTGTCCCGGCCCAGCGACGGCATGGCCGGAGCGCGAGCCGGGACCCAGCGCTAAATTCCTGCGCAGCAGCCGAACGCGCCGCGCGCATTTAGGATCGAAGCGCCTGCGGCGGCTTTTTGCGCTGGGTCCCGGCTCGCGCTCCACGCCTGTGGCGTTGCACTTGGCCGGGATGCCGGAGCGTTCGAGCGACGCGTGCGCCACGCCGAAGCCGCCGGCGATGCGGTTGTCCCGTTGCCCCTCGCCTCGTGTCCCGGCCCAGCGACGGCATCGCCGGAGCGCCGAGCCGGGACCCAGCGCAATATTCCTGCGCAGCAGCCGAACGCGCCGCGCGCATTTGGATTGAAGCGCCTGCGGCGGCTTTTTGCGCTGGGTCCCGGCTCGCGCTCCCCGCCTGCGGCGTTCCGCTTGGCTGGGACGCGGGCGTTCGATCACCGCACCGCGCCTTCCCTTCATCCCCAACCGGAGATCTTCCATGCGTGCTCCCGCCCGCAAGGCGGCGGCGCCGCGCATCCGCGCGTTCGGCCCCGCCTTTCATCGCTCAAGTCCCGCCCCCGCAGCCCCCATCCCCGCGCCCGGCGGGGTGTTCCGCGATTTCGTCGCGACGCTGGAGAAGCTGGAGCGCACCAAGCGCCGCAAGCCGCGCGGCGCCGATCCGAAGGGCGCCTAGGAATGGCGTGCCTCGCGCTTTCCCCACCCGGCACCGCGCAAGCGGGAACCGACATCGCCGGCTATGCCTGTCGCTTCGAGGTGATCGACCTCGGCCGCGACATCATCGAGCGCGGCGCCTTCGCCGCCGGTCTCGCCCTGCGCGGGCCGGGGGCGGTACGCATGCTCTACCAGCACGACCCCGCTGCGCCCATCGGCGTGTGGACCCACATCGTCGAGGATGCGCGCGGGCTCTATGTGCGCGGCCGCCTCGCCGGCGATGTGGAGCGGGCGCGCGAGGTGGCGAGCCTGATCCGCCTCGGCGCGCTCGACGGCCTGTCCATCGGCTTCAAGGCCGCCGCCGCCCGCACCGATCCGCGCACCCGCGTGCGCCGCATCTCCCGCATCGATTTGTGGGAGATTTCCATCGTCACCTTCCCCATGCAGCCCGACGCCCGCGTGATCGCGGCGCCCGGCCCCGACGCCATGCGCGCCCGCCCGATCGCCGGACGGCTGCCCGCCTGACTTTCCCTCTCCCCATAGGACACGCCATGACCCATTCCCTGAGCGCTCCCGAGACCAAGGTGACCACCCCCGAGGCCACCGACTCCCATTACGACCTGATGGTGGCCTTCGAGACCTATAAGGCCGCCAACGAGCAGCGCCTCGGCGAGATCGAGCGGCGCGCCGCCGATCCGCTGACGCAGGAGAAGCTGGCGCGGATCGACGCCGCCCTCGACAGCCAGAAGGCGCGCCTCGACGCCCATGTCACCAAGAGCCGCCGTCCCGCCCTCGGCGGCGCCCCGGAGCAGCGCTCGGGCGCGGCGCGGGAGCATGGCGATGCCTTTTCGAGCTATGTCCGCACCGGCGAAAGCGGTGGCCTGAAGGCGCTGGAGGGCAAGGCGCTCTCGGTCGGCAGCGGCGCCGACGGCGGCTATCTGGTGCCGGCGGAAACCGAGACCGAGATCGGCCGTCGCCTCGCCCAGCTCTCGCCGATCCGCGCGCTCGCCAGCGTGCGCACCATCGGTGCGGGCACCTATAAGAAGCCGTTCATGAAGACCGGGCCGGCCAGCGGCTGGGCCGCCGAGACCGCCGCCCGTCCGCAGACCGACAGCCCGGTGCTGGCGGAACTCGCCTTTCCCGCCATGGAGCTTTACGCCATGCCGGCGGCCACCCAGGCGCTGCTGGACGATGCCCAGATGAATCTGGAGGAGTGGATCGCCGCCGAGGTGGACAGCGCCTTCGCCGACCAGGAGGGGGCGGCCTTCGTCAACGGCGACGGCATCGCCAAGCCGAAGGGTTTCCTCGCCTATGCCAAGGTCGCCGAGAGCGCCTGGAGCTGGGACAAGGTGGGCTATGTGGCGACCGGCGTTTCCGGCGCGTTTCCGGCCACCAACCCGTCCGATCCGTTGGTGGACCTGGTCTATGCGCTGAAGGGCGGCTATCGGCAGAATGCCGGCTTCGTCCTGAACCGGCGCACCCAGGCGGCGGTGCGCAAGCTGAAGGACGAGGGCGGCGCTTATCTCTGGGCCCCGCCCGCCGTGGCGGGGCAGAGCGCGAGCCTCCTGGGCTTCCCGGTGACGGAGAGCGAGGACATGCCGGACATCGCCGCCGATGCCTTCGCCATCGCCTACGGCGATTTCCGCCGCTTCTATCTGGTGGTCGACCGGGCCGGCGTGCGGGTGCTGCGCGATCCTTATTCCGCCAAGCCCTACGTGCTGTTCTACACCACCAAGCGGGTGGGCGGCGGCATCCAGGATTTCGACGCGGCGAAGCTGCTGAAATTCGGTGTGAGCTGAGGGGGCGGGGAGAGGGCGGCTTGCGGTTTCTTTGCCGCCCCCTCACCCAACCCTCTCCCCGTCGGGGAGAGGGGGCCGGCCGGTTCTGGAGGGGAGAGGGGGCCGGCAGATTCTGGTGGGGAAAACCATCTGAGAACCGCCCTCCGCCGCCAGCGCCAATGTTCCCCCTCTCCCCGCCGGGGAGAGGGTCGGGGTGAGGGGGGAGACCGGCGCATTCGACTGCTGCGCAGGAGTTTTTGCGCTGGGTCCCGGCTCTGCGCTCCGGCTTTGCCGTCGCTGGTCCGGGACGCGAAGCTCGGAGGTGGCGCGGCGCCCAGGGCTCTGCCGTCAGTTCGCCAGCACGATGCAGGCGCCGCCCGCCTTGCGCAGGCTGGCGCAGAGCGCGTTGGCATCGGCCCGCGTCTGGGCCGGAAGGCGCACGCGGTAGAAGGCGCCGCGCCCGCGTCCCGGCACGCGGGTGCCGATGACCATGGGCGCCTTGTCGGCAATCACGCCGGCAAAACGCGTCGCGGCGCGGCCATAGGCGGCGAGCGCGACGCTCTTGGAAAAGGCGCCCGCCACCTGGACGCCCCACGGCGCGAAATCCGGGCTCTCGTTCACCGATGCCAAAGCGGGCGCCCCCGCCCGCAGGGATGCGACCACCGCAAGGCAGGTCGTGCCCTCCTCGGGAAAGCCCTGCGCCGCCGGAGCCTCCCCCGGCTTCTGCGCGGCCCAGTCCTCGGCGGTGCGGCCGGTGATGAGGCGCACGTACAGCCGCGTTTCCGACGGCAGCCCGGAGCGGCCGGCGAGGAAGGCATCGACGCGGGCGGGACCCGCATTATAGGCCGCGGCGGCGAGGCCGAGATTGCCGAACCGGCGGTGCAGGTCGGCCAGCAACCGCGCCGCCGCCGGCAGCGCGGCCTCGGGATCGAACGGATTCTTCAGGCCGCGCTCGGCGGCGGTGCCGGGCATGAACTGGGCGATGCCCTGCGCGCCCTTGGAACTCACCACATGGCTGCGGAACGAACTTTCGCGCCAGATCAGGCGGGTGAGGAACGGCGCCGGCAGCGCCTCCGCGCGCGCCGCGTCCTCGATCAGGCGGCAGAGCGCCTGGTCCACCGTCTCGCCTGCCGCCGCTGCGCGATCCGCGAGCGGGCCGGCCAGGAGACAGGCGAATAATACCGTCCTTGCCGCCAGAGCGCTTCCCCGTTTCACGGAATCGGAAAAACGCTCGACCTCATTGTGTCGTCGAACTTTTTTCACGCGAACCGGTTTCCGCGCTGCTCGCAACCGCTCCAGGAGCCATGTGCGGGCGCGGCCCATCTCAATCCCCGACCGGACTGCCGAGGGCGCGGGCGGTGGAGAGGATCCAGTCGCGGTGCAGGCCCACCAGGGTCACGCCCGTGACGCCGCCGCAGCCGCGCGCGCCGTTGGGCCCGGTGGCCCAGCCGATGACGCCGGCCACCTCGCCGTTCTGGAACGCGGGGCCGCCACTGTCGCCGACACAGCCGCCCGCAAGCCCGCTCTGCGGCGACAGCCGCGCCATGATGCCACCCGTGGTGCCGATGGAGGCGAGCAGGACCGTGCGCAGCTTGCCGGCGGTCTTTTCCGTCCCCTCCGCGCTGACTCCGAACCCGGCGAGCAGAAAAAACGATCCGCGGGCCGGCAATCCGCCGGTGGCGATGCGCACCGGGGTGAAGCGCGCGGGCAGTGGCTCGGCGAGCTTCATCAGCGCGAGGTCCGGCGTCGGCCGGCGGGTGCGGAACTGCTCGGCGTTGAAGGCGGGATGAACCACGATGCGCAGCGCCGGCACCAGCCGTGGCTGGCTCTCGCTCACCAGCGCCACCGCATAATCGCCGGCCGGATGCACGCAATGGGCGGCGGTGAGCACGAGATCGCGCGCCACCACGCTGCCGGTGCATGAGGCGCCCCGCGTCGAGACGATCAGCACCACATGGGCGGCGATGTCGGGCGCCGCCGCCTCGCCGCCGACGATCGCCCGCGCCGGCCCGACCGCAAGGCCCGTCAGCCCCGCCAGCAACAGCCCCGCGAACCGGAGCGCCCGGCCGGGCGGCCGGGGGAAGGGGCGAAGGGCGGGGCGTGGCGCGGGGGCATCGGCGGCGGGCGAGATCATCGCACGGTTTTGCAGGCCCCACGGGCCGTTCGTCAATGCGGCGCGCGCGGCGTCGCCTTTCTTCCAGCGGAGATCTTCATGCTCGAACGCATCGACGGCCCATCGGCCGAGCCCCTGACCCTGAGCGAGGCCAAGGCCTTCCTGCGCATCGACGGCGATGCCGAGGACGCGGTGGTGGCCGCGCTCATCACCGCCGCGCGGCAATGGGTGGAGAGCGAGACCCGCCGCATCCTGATGCTCCAGACCTGGCGGCTGACGCGCGACGCCTGGCCGCCGAGCGGCCTCATTCCCGTGCCGCTGGCGCCGGTGCGCGCCGTGCGGGCCGCCCATCTGGTGGCGCCGGACGGCAGCACGCAGGATGTCCCGCTTGACCTGTTCACCCTCGGCGGCGCGCGCCTGCCGCCGCTGATTGCGATGGACCCCGCGCGCGCGCCGGCGCCGCTGCGGCGGGTCGGCGGCATCCTGCTGGAGCTGGAGATGGGCTATGGCGCCAGCGCCGCGCAGGTGCCGGCGGACCTGCTGCAGGCGGTGCGCCAGCTCACCGCTTTTCTCCATGAAAATCGCGATGCGCCGGGCGATCAATCGCGCCTGCCGGAAAGCCTGTTCGCGCTGCTGCGGCCCTATCGCGCGGTGCGGCTGTGAGCGGGGCGGGCGACCTGCGCCACCGCCTGGTGCACGAGACGGCGGTGAACTTGCCCGATGGCGCGGGCGGGGAGAGCATCACCTATCTCGCCGTTGACCAGATCTGGGGCCGCATCGAGACCCCGGCCGGCGATCCGGCCCTGAGCGCCGAGCGGCGCATGGCGCTGCTCGTTCACCGCATCACGGTGCGCGCGCCCAACACCATTTCGCGCGGCGACCGGCTGACGCTCGGCGCCCGCATCTTCGCCGTGGAGGCGCTGAGCGATCCCGACGGGCGCCGCCGCTTCACACGCTGCCTGTGCCGGGAGGAGCAGACATGAGCAATCCCGTTTCCGGCCTCGACGGGCTCGCGCGCCGGCTGGAATCCAGCTTCGCGCCGCGCCTCGCCGAACAGGCGGTGGAGGACGCCGCGCGCGATCTTGCCGCCCGCCTTGCCCCCGCCCTCGGCCGGCCCGCCGATATCCGCGCGCAGGGGGCCTCGCGGCTCGTCGGCACGGATGATCCCGCCGCCGTGGCGCGCGAGACCGGCACGCTGGCGAAGCCCGCCGAACCCTGGCTCGCGCCGGTTCTGGCCGAGCTGCGGCGGGGCCGCTCATGAGTGATATTCCCCTCACCAGCCCGGCGCTGGCCCTGCGGATCGCGATCCGCGCGCGGCTTGCCGCCGATGGGCCCGTGCTGGCGCTCCTGGGCGCGGCGCGGATCTATGATGTGCCGCCCGCCGATGCCGCCTTTCCCTTCCTCACCCTCGGCGAGGCAGTGGTGGCGGATTGGTCCACCGCCACCGAGGACGGCACCGAGCAGAGCCTGACCTTGCACGCCTGGTCGCGCCAGAGCGGACGGGCGGAAGCCTTCGCGCTCGCCGCCGCCGTGCAGACCGCCCTGCACGACGCCCCGCTCGCCCTTGCCGGCCATCGCCTCGCCAATTTGCGCGCCACCACCGCCGAGGTGCGGCGCGACGAGGATGGGCGAACCTTCCACGCTCTGGTGCGCTTTCGCGCCGTCACCGAACCTGCTTGAGGAGATCAAAATGGCCGCGCAGAAGGGCAAGGACCTGCTGCTGAAGATGCATGACGGCACCGGCTATGTGACCGTCGCGGGCCTGCGCTCCCGCACGCTCGCCTTCAACGCCCAGAGCGTCGATGTCACCCATTCGGACTCCGCCGGCCGCTGGCGCGAATTGCTCGCCGGGGCGGGGGTGAAGCGGGCCAGCGTCGCCGGCAGCGGCGTGTTCAAGGATGCCGCCTCCGATGCCCTGGTGCGCACCGCCTTCTTCGATGGAGCGCTGCGCGATTGCCAGGTGTTGATCCCGGATTTCGGCACCGTCTCCGGGCCGTTCCAGGTGACCGCGCTGGAGGTGGGCGCCGAGCATGACCGGGAAGTGACCTTCGACCTGACTTTGGAGAGCGCGGGGGAGATCAGCTTCGCCGCGCTGTGAGGAGCTTTGTCTTCTCCTTCCACCTTCCCCAACTCTCCCGCAGCTCTTCCCCTCCCTAATCCTCCCCCGCACGCGGGAGAGGGGAACCGGGGTGGGGGAGGGGGAAGCGGTGCTCCCGTTGCGAACGAAAATCCCTTCAGGAGGTCCCCATGACCAACGCCCATCGCGGCGAAATATCCGCCGATCTTGATGGCCGGCCGCGCACTTTGGTGCTGACGCTCGGCGCGCTCGCGGAGCTGGAGCAGGCGTTCGGCGCGGGCGACCTCGTGGCGCTGGCCGAGCGGTTCGAGACTGGCCGCCTGACCGCGCGCGATGCGGTGCGGATCATCGCCGCCGGCCTGCGCGGCGCGGGCGAAAAAGTGAGCGACGCCGAAGTTGCCGCCATGCGGGCGGAAGACGGCGCGCTCGGCTATGCCCGCATCGTCGCGCGGCTGCTGGCGGCCACCTTCGCGGGCGCCGACGCGGCCCGCCCTCAGCCGCCGCAGACGCCCTGAGGGGACCGGCGCGGCCCTTCCCCTGGGAAGAGGCCATGCGGGTCGGCCTCGGGCTGCTGCGGCTGCCCCCCGAACACTTCTGGCGCATGACCCCGCGCGAGCTTGCCGCCGCCCTCTCGGCCTTCGCGCCGCCGCCGCGCGACGGGCTCGACCGGGCGGCGCTGGCGGCGCTGATGCAGCGCTTTCCCGATACCCTTTGAGCAGGAGCTTTCATGACCCCGGTCGATGGCATTTCGGTCAAGGTCGATGCCGACACCCGCCCGTTCCGCGACGCCCTCGCCGACAGCGAGCGTCTCGCGCGCGGCTTTGCCTCCACCCTTGGCGATGCCTTCACCGGCATTGCCGTGAAGGGCAAGGACGTGGGCGACGTGGTGGAGAGCATCGGCACGCGGCTCTCCAGCCTGGCGCTGAACCTCGCGCTGAAACCCGCGGAGCAGGGCGTGGCGAGCCTGTTCTCCAGCATTCTGGAGGGCAAGGCCTTCGCCGATGGCGGGGTGATCGCGAACGGCGCCGTGCAGCCCTTCGCCAAGGGTGGCGTTGTGGCCGCGCCGACCTATTTTCCGCTCGGCGCGGGGGCAGGCCTGATGGGCGAGCGCGGCGCCGAGGCGATCCTGCCTTTGGCGCGCGGCGCCGATGGCGCGCTCGGCGTGCGCACGCAGGACGGCGGCGGGCGCGCCTCCGTGACGGTGAATGTCAGCACGCCAGACATGAGCAGCTTTCGCCGCTCGGATGCCTATCTCTCCGGCCTCGTGGCGCGCGCGGTGACGCGCGGCCAGCGCGGTGCGTGAGAGGCCGGGCGGGTGCTAATTGGCCGGCTTCCAGGGATCGATGGCCGGTCCCGGATTGCCGGTGGTGGACGTGCTGCTGCTGCCGGCATTGGGCGCATTGCCCGCCGTCGTGCCGGTGCCTCCGTCCACGCGCACGGCGCCGCCCACCTTGATGCAGGTGTCGGACCCCGGCGCGCGCTGGAACCCGGCGCCGAACTGGGCGCAGGGATTGCCGCCGGTTTTGCCCGGCGTTGCTTCCGCGGCCGCGGCCGCGCTCGCGGACCCGAGCAGCACGGCGAGCCAGAGTGCGGTCTGCAGCCCCGCGCCGCGCCGGGCGGCAAAAGCTCGACCAGATTTCATGGCGTCCCCCTTCGATCCCCGTCGCGACGACGTTCCTGTGCCCTGTTTAGAGCGGCAGATCGTGGCGCGTCCATGGCATGGGATGCAGCGGCGCCGAACATCGCGGGGAGGGCGGGGGGCCATGGCGGAGGGCCGCCGAGACGGCGGGCGCGGAGACGGCGGGCGTAGCTTCGCCCGAAGGCCCGGTGACGCATGAAGCCGCAGGCGCTCGCGGGATGCGATTGCCCGGGGGCGTCGAGCGTGTGGCGCGCGGATCGAATGCGCCGGGCTTGATACCGGTGCAGGCTCATGCGGGCACGACCACCCCTCGCCCGGCTGTGCCGTCATGGCAAGGTCGCGCTCGATGAGATGCCCCGCGAACATCCTTCGCCCGGTGCCGCATGAAGCAGACACCGCGTGAAGCAGACACTGCGTCAGTAAGCCGGGCTGGGATGTCGGCTGGCGCCGCGCCGATGCGCGGCGCGCCGGGGAGTGGGCTGCAGCGCCCGGACAGGATGGCCGGACACCTCATTCGTGGAACGCGCTTCGGTCCGAGATGCGCAGGGCGCTGCCGGAGCGGCGGCGCCGGCGGCTCAGGACTTCTTCGGCGCGGCCTTGGCCTTGGTCGCCGGCTTTGCGGCCGGCTTTGCAGCCGCCTTGGGCTCGGCGGCCTTCTTCGCGGCGGCGGACTTGTCCGCGGCAGCCTTGATGGCGGCGACCTTGCTCGCCACGCTCTTGGCGGCGGCGGCCTTCGGTGCGGGGGCCGGTGCGGCTTCCGCCTTCACGGCGGCCGGCTTGGGCGCGACGGCTTTCGGGGCGGCGGCCTTTGTCGCTGGCTTTGCAGCCGCCTTCGGTGCGGCGGCTTTCGGTGCGGCGGCCTTCTTGGCGGCGGCGGGCTTTGCAGCGGACGCCTTGGCAGCAGGTGCCTCGACCTTCGCGGCCGGAGCGGCTTTCGCCTTTGCCGGCGCCTTTGCAGCGGGCGCCTTCGTGGCGGGTGCCTTTGTGGCCGAAGCCTTGGCGGCAGCAGGCTTTGCAGCGGTCGCCTTCGCGACGGCAGGTTTGGCCGGTGCCGTCTTTGCCGGCGCAGACTTTGCCGAAGCCGTCTTCGCGGGAGCCTTTGCGGGCGCCGATTTGGTCTCGACGGGCGCGGGGGCTGCGGCCTTCGCGGCGGGGGCCTTGGCCGCCGGCTTCTTCGCCGCAGGTGCCTTTGCTGCGGGCGCCTTCGCGGCGGGGGCCTTCACCTCCGGCTTGGGAGCCGCGGCGGTCTTCTTCGCGGCCGGTTTTGCGGCAGCGGTCTTGGGTGCTGCCGCTGGCTTCGCTGCGGCGGGTTCCGGCGCTTTCGCCGGGGCGGCGGCGGGCTTCTTTGCGGTCTTCGTGGCCATGCTTCGGCTCCATCCTCAATGAGGAGGTGGAAGTCAAAGCTTCTCACTAATCTATGTCAAGCCGCTGGATACTGAAAACACCTGAGAATTGGGAGGTTTTGAAACAATATGGCATCCTTTCATGAGGTTTTGTTTCCGCTGGACGTCGCATTGGGCGCTTCGGGCGGTCCCGAGCGGCTCACGGAGGTGGTCACCACCGCCTCCGGACGCGAGGAACGCAATGCCCGGCGTGCTGATTCGCGGCGTCGATTCGATGCCGGATACGGGGTGAAAACCCTCGCCGTCCTGCACGATGTCCTGGCCTTCTTCGAGGAGCGGCGCGGACGTCTTTACGGGTTTCGCTGGCGCGATCGCCTGGACCATTTTTCCGCCGCTCCGGGCAGCGCCATCTCGCCTCTCGATCAGACGCTCGGCACGGGCGACGGCACCCGCTTCGCCTTTGCGCTGACCAAGACCTATGGCGTGCTCCACGCGCCTTATGCGCGCGCCATCGCCAAGCCGGTTTCCGGCACCGTGCGCGTGGCCGTCGGCGGCGTCGAACAGGCCGAGGGCATCGCCTTCGGCTGCGATCCCGCAACTGGCCTCGTGACCTTCCTGCCGGGGCATGTTCCCCCGGTTGGCGCGCGGGTCAGCGCCGGCTTCTTGTTCGACGTGCCGGTGCGCTTCGACACCGACTTTCTCGAAATCAATCTCACCGCTTTCGCGGCCGGGGAAATCCCACGCATTCCGGTGATCGAAATCCGCTGACAGGAGCCGCCATGCGCCAGGTGCCAGATCCCCTTCAGGCGGCCCTCGATACGGGCGCCACTACGCTGTGCCACGGCTGGCGCATCACCCGCCGCGACGGCATCGTCCAGGGCTTTTCGGACCATGATCGCGATCTTGTCGTGGACGGTCTCACCTTTCTCGCGGCGTCCGCCGTCGCGGGAAGCGAAAGCGTTGCAGCACAAGGTCTCGGCGTCACGGGCGCGGAGGTCTCCGGGGCGCTGTCCGCCGACACGCTGAGCGAGGCGGATCTCGCCGCCGGCCGGTTCGACGGGGCGCGCATCGACCATCTGCTGATCGACTGGAGCGCGCCGGAAAACCACCTTCTGCTCCGGCGCGGAACGCTCGGCGAAGTGCGCCGCGAAGGGGCCTCCTTCACCGCCGAAATCCGGGCCCTTTCGGATGCCCTCAACCAGACGCGCGGGCGGCTGTTTTCGGCCCTGTGCGACGCCGATCTTGGCGATGCCAGATGCGGCGTGGACCTGACCTTGGCGCCGCATGTCCGCACGGCCAATGTGGCCGCCGTGGAGGGCACGCTCCGGGTGCGCCTTGCCGGCCTTGGCGGCATCGCCTCGCAGGCGTTCCTGGGCGGGCGGCTCAGCTTCATTTCGGGTGCGAATGCCGGCTTCTCCACCGAGGTGAAGCTGCATGAGGCGCAGGGCGAGCGCCCGCTGTTCCAGCTCTGGCAGCGGCCGCCGGAAGCGGTCGCGCCGGGCGATGGCGTGCGCCTCACGGCGGGTTGCGACAAGCGTCTCTCCACCTGCCGCGACCGCTTCGCCAATGCGGTGAATTTCCGCGGCTGCCCGCACATGCCGGGCAATGATTTCGTCGTCACCATCGCGGTGCCAGGCGAGGGCGGATATGACGGCGGAGCCCTCGCGTGAGCGCGCCCACGGAACTGCGCGCGCGGGTAGTGGAAGAGGCGCGAACTTGGCTCGGCACGCCCTATCTCCACCGCGCCTCGGTGCGGGGCGCGGGGGCCGATTGCCTCGGCCTCGTGCGCGGCGTGTGGCGCGCGCTCTACGGTGCAGAGCCGGAGCCGCTCGCGCCCTATGCGCCGGACTGGGCGGAGGCGTCCCGCCGCGAGACTTTGGCGCTCACCGCCGCGCGCCATCTGCAGCGCGTTCCGCTCGCCGAAGCGCGGCCGGGCGATGTGCTCCTGTTTCGCTTCCGGGCGCATCTTCCGGCAAAGCACGCGGCCATTCTTTCCGCCCCGGGATTCATGATCCACGCCTATGACGGCGTCGCCGTCTGCGAAGGGCATCTCACGCTTTGGTGGCGCCGGCATCTGGCCGATGCGTTCGCGTTTCCAGAGGTGGATTGACGAGCGAAGGCTGGTTCTCGCGGCTGTTTACTGTGCCTCCTGTCCAGCACGCGGGAGAGGGGGCTTATTGGGATCGCGGGAAGGGACATCTTCGCCGCCCGCGCCGGCCCGCCCCCTCTCCCCGCCGGGGAGAGGGCTGAGGTGAGGGGGCCGGCAAAAGCAATTCTGACGTATCAGGTTTTGTGCCCGATCCCGGCTCTGCGCTCCGATTTTGCCATTGCTGGGCAAGCTCTTTCTGCGGGCGCGATGCGTTTGCAGGAGGTGCAGCTTTTCCCCCTCACCCCAACCCTCTCCCCGTCGGGGAGAGGGGGACTATGGGATGACGGAGGAGACATCTTCGCCGTAAGCACCGGCCTGCCCCCTCTCCCCGACGGGGAGAGGGTTGGGGTGAGGGGGCAAAAGCATTCGGAAGCCCGCCCCCCTCACCCGCCCGCAGAGGGGTCGACCTCTCCCCGTGGGGGAGAGGTGAGGCATGCGATGGGGTCGGAGCATCCCCCTTTCCGCGCCCCTTCTCACCACCCCTTTAGCAATCGGAGATCTTCAATGGCGACGCTGCTTCTCGGCGCGGCCGGCTCGCTTGTGGGCGGGGCGTTTTTCGGGCCGCTCGGCGCGGTCGCCGGGCGGGCGCTGGGCGCCCTCGGCGGATCGATGGTGGACGGCGCGCTGCTGGGCGGCAGCCGCTCCAATGTGGTGCAGGGCGCGCGCCTCTCCGACCTCGATGTGATGACCTCCAGCGCCGGCGCGCCGGTGCCGCGCATCTATGGCCGCGTGCGGCTCGCCGGACAGGTGATCTGGGCGACCAGCCTGGAGGAGGTCGTCTCCTCGCAGGCGCAGTCGAGCGGCGGCAAATCCAGCCGCAGCCAGAAGGTGACCACCACCACCATTTCCTATTCCTACTTCGCCAATTTCGCCCTCGGCCTGTGCGAGGGGGAGGTGACCCGCATCGGCCGAATCTGGGCCGACGGCAAGCCGCTCGACACCTCCGGCCTGACGCTGCGCACCTATCGCGGCTCAGCCGATCAGCCGCCCGATCCCTGGATCGAGGCCAAGCAAGGCGCCGGCAACACGCCGGCCTATCGCGGCCTCGCCTATCTCGTGTTCGAGCGCCTGCCGCTGGCGAAATTCGGCAATCGGGTGCCGCAGATCACGGTGGAGGTGGAGCGCGCCGTGGGGCGTCTCGAACCGCTGGTGAAGGCGATTACCCTGATCCCCGGCGCCACCGAATTCGGCTATGCGCCGCAGCAGGTGCAGCGGGTGCTCGGGCGCGGCGCCTATGGCGCGGAGAACCGCCACGTGACCGGCGCCGAGAGCGATTTCGAGGCGTCGCTGGACCAGCTCCAGGCGGCGTGCCCGAACCTTGAACGGGTGTCCCTCGTCGTCACCTGGTTCGGCGACGATCTGCGGGCCGGCGTCTGTACCGTGCGTCCCAAGGTGGAGCGCGCGGTGAAGGACACCATTCCCTACGCCTGGACGGTGGGCTGGATGCCGCGCCTGCTCGCCCCCATCGTCAGCGGCCATGACGGCCGCCCGGCCTATGGCGGCACACCCGCCGACGCCAGCGTGATCGCGGCGATCCAGGCGCTGACCGCGCGCGGGCTGAAGGTGACGCTGAACCCGTTCGTCATGATGGACATCGCGCCCGGCAACGGGCGGCCCGATCCATGGACCGGGGATGCGTCCCAGCCGGCCTATCCCTGGCGCGGGCGCATCACCTGCGATCCCGCGCCCGGGCGGCCCGGCTCGCCCGATGGCACCTCGGACGCGGGGGCGCAGGTCACGGCCCTGTTCGGGCAGGCGCAGCCGTCCCATTTCTCCAATTATTTCGGCGGCGTGCTCTATGGCGGCCCGGCCGAATGGAGCCTGCGCCGCATGGTGCTGCATTATGCCTTTCTGGCGCAGATGGCGGGGGGCGTGGAGAGCTTTCTCATCGGCTCGGAATTGGCCGCGCTGACCCGCGTGCGCGGGGCGGCGGGGGGCTCTCCGGCGGCGCGCGCGCTGCGCACCCTGGCGCAGGACGTGAAGGCCATGCTCGGGGCCGACACCAAGGTCTCCTACGGCGCCGACTGGACCGAATACGGCGCGCAGACCTTCGAGGGCGGCGAGGTGCGCTTTCCCCTGGATACGCTGTGGGCCTCGCCCGACGTGGACTTCGTGGGCATCGATTATTATCCCCCGCTGGCGGACTGGCGCGACGGCCGCGCCCATCTCGACGCGGCGCTGGCCGACGGGCCCTATGATCTGGCCTATCTCGCCGCCAATGTCAGGCGCGGCGAAGCGTTCGACTGGTATTATGCCGATGCCGCCGCCCGCGCCGCGCAGGCGCGCACGCCCATCACCGACGGCGCCTATGGCGAGCCCTGGATCTATCGCCAGAAGGACCTCTGGTCGTTCTGGGCCAATGCCCATCATGAACGCCCCGGCGGCGTTCGCGCCGCGGCATCGACCGAATGGGTGCCGGGCTCGAAGCCGTTCCGCCTGACCGAAATCGGCTGTCCCGCCGTGGACAAGGGCGCCAATCGCCCGAGCAGCTTTCCCGATGCGAAGTCGGTGGAGGGCGGCTTGCCGCCCTTCTCCAACGGCGCGCGCGACGACCTCATGCAGCGCCGCACGCTGGAAGCCGTGCTCGGCGCCTTCGATCCTGCCGCCGGCGCAAGCGCGGCCGACAATCCCCCCGCCCCGGCCTATGGCGGGCGCATGGTGGAGGAGGGCGGCCTGTTCCTGTGGACCTGGGATGCGCGGCCCTATCCGCAATTCCCGCTGGCCCGCGACGTGTGGGCGGATGGCGTCAATTGGGAGACCGGCCACTGGCTCACCGGCCGCCTCGGCGCCGCGCCGCTCGCCTCCGTCATCGCGGAAGTCTGCGCCGACCATGGGGTGGAGGCGGTCTCCGCAACGGGCGTGCTCGGCGTGGTGAGCGGCTTCATCGTCGACCGGCCCATGTCGGCGCGCAGCGCCTTGGAGCCGCTGGCGCGGGCTTTCGGCTTCGAGGCGCGCGAAGAGGGCGGCACGCTTGCCTTTCGCCCGCGCGGCGGGGCGGTGGCGGCGCGCATCGATGTCGGCGATCTGGTGCCGGGGGAGGAGGGCGCGACCCTCTCCCTGGTGCGCGCCCAGGAAAGCGAACTGCCCCTTGAGGTGGGTCTCAGCTTCATCGATGCGGGGTCCGATTATCGCACCGCCAGCGTCAGCTCGCGCCGGCTGGTGGGCGCCAGCCGCCATGTGGCGCAGACCGAGATTGCCGTCGTCGCCTCCGACGCCGTGATGGTGCGCGCCGCCGACATCTGGCTGCAGGATCTGTGGGCCGGGCGCGAGAGCGCCACCTTCACCTTGCCGCCGTCGCGCATCGCGCTCGCGCCCGGCGATGTGGTGGAGATCGTCGGCGGCGCGCGCACCTGGCTTCTGGAAATCACCCGCATCGAGGATGCGGAAGCGCGCACCGTCACCGCCCGCTCGATCGAGCCGGAGGTGTTCGACACGCCCCTGCAAAGCGCGGCCAGCGGCAGCGTGAGCCTGCCGCAGGCCTATGGGCCGCCGGCCGTGCAGGTGCTCGATCTGCCATGGGTGACGGCGGCCGATCCGGTGTCGCTGCAATGGCTCGCCGCATCCGCCGCGCCCTGGCCGGGGACGCTTGCGGTGTGGCGCTCCACCGACGGGGCGAGCTTCGAGGCGATTGCTGCCTTCAGCGCGCCCTGCACGGCGGGCGAGACGCTGGACGATCTCCCCCCCGGTCCGTGCTGGCGCTTCGATCGCTCGACCGTACTGCGGGTGCGGCTCGATGGCGGGCTGCTGCTCGGCGCAAGCGAAGGGCAGGTGCTGGAGGGGGCCAACGCCCTGGCCCTGCTGGCCGAGGGGCGGGCGCCGGAGATCTTGCAATTCACCCAGGCGGAACTGCTGGAAAGCAGCCTGTTCGCCCTCTCCGGCCTGTTGCGCGGGCAGGCGGGCACCGAGGCCTCGGGCGCCGCGCCTTGGCCCTCCGGCACCCGTTTCGTGCTGTTGGATGGCAATGTTGCGACGGTGGCCAGCGGGGTTTCCGCCTATGGCCGAACCTATGTCTATCGCGTCGGGCGGGCCGACCGGGACCATGGCGACGCCTTCGTGACCGAGGTGACGGGGCAGGTGGGCGGGGCGGCGCTGAAGCCTTATGCGCCGGTGCATCTGTCGGCGCGGCGGGTCGGGGATCATATCGCGCTCGCCTGGGTCCGCCGCACGCGCAGCGACGGCGACGGCTGGGAGGCCGTGGACGTGCCGCTCGGCGAGGCGGTGGAGGCCTATCGGCTGGAGATCCTCTCGGGTGCGGCTGTCGTCCGCGCGGTGGAGGTCGGCGCCCCTGCCTTCACCTATGGCGCCAGTGAAGAACTTGCGGATTTCGGCGCGCCGCAAACCGCGCTGACCTTCCGCGTCGCCCAGCTTTCGGCGGTCCTCGGCGCCGGGGCGTTCGCCCAGGCGACGCTTGCCGTGTGAGCCGTTGACGTCCCGCGTCCGGACGCTTGGCGCCGGGCCCAGCCCCTCACCGCAACCCTCTCCCCGTCGGGGAGAGGGGATCTGGTGGCGCGGACGTGGCGACCTCTCCGTGTGCGGGGGAGGGGCGGGGAGGGGGCTTTCGCCTTGTCCCCGGTCTCGCCACGGGTGTCGCCGCTCCCCTTCGCCCTTTCCCACCCCAAGGAGATCCCATGTCCTCCGACCTGTCCGTGCGCCTTGCGCTGCCTTATATCGCGGCGGCGCAGGCGCAGAAGCATGTCACCCATAATGCCGCCCTGCGGGCGCTCGATGCGCTGGTTCAATTGGTGCTCCAGAGCGTCAGCGAAACCGCCCCGCCGGGTGCCCCCTCCGACGGGCAATGCTGGTTCGTGCCGGCGGGCGCCACCGGCATCTGGAGCGACAAGCCCGGCACCATCGCCAGCTATGATGCCAGCGCCTGGGATTATCTGCCCTGCCGCGCCGGGTTCCTGGCCTATGTGGCCGATCAGGGCGCGCTTTTGATGTTCGGCGGCAGCCTGTGGCACGCGCCCCTGGCTGGCGCCGGCAGCGTGCTCGCGGTCAGCCCGCACGGCGCGGCGATCCAGGCGCGGGTGCTGGAAGAAGAGTGCAGCCTCCTCGGGGCGAGCGTCGATACGAACATGGTCATTCCCGACCGTGCCATCGTGCTCGGCGTCACCAGCCGCACGCTGGCCGCCATCACCGGCGCCACATCCTACGACGTGGGCCTTGCCGCCGAGCGGGCGAAATTCGGCGGCTCCCTCGGCATCGCCGCCGGTTCCACCAATGGCGGGGTGATCGGGCCGACCGCCTTCTATGCCCCGACCGCCCTGCGCATCAGCGCCAATGGCGGCGCCTTCACCGGCGGCAGCGTGCGCTTGGCCCTGCACCTGCTGACGTGTCCCGGCCCTTCGGCCTGATCCTTCCTCCCAACGAAAGCAAGCGACCATGCCCTATGATTCCGCCCGCGATCCCGTGCGCGGCCTTGCCGCCTCCGCCTCCTCGCCGGCCCGCGTGCTGCGGGTGCTGGCGCCTTCCGACACCGCCGATCTCGATCCCTATGCCAAGAGCCTGTGGCTCTATGTGCCGCCAGATGTCGCGGGCGGCCTCGCCACGGTGCGCGTCACGGCGGTGGGCGCGGCGAGCGATGCCGACACCGTGGAGTTGCGCGCCCTGAGCGGCCTCCAGCCGCTGCCGCCGGTTCAGATCCGCCGCGTGTGGAGCACCGGCACCACGGCCGGCGTCGTGGTCTATGGGCTGGCGGACCGCTGATGCGCATCGGCTCCTCCCTCCCCAGTGCCGCGCTGTATCGCCAGCGCGGCCGCCCGCTCGCCGTGGAGACCGCCGCGCTGCTGGCGCGCATGAGCGTTCCGCCGGCCGCTGCCCGAAAGGCGCAACTGGATGGGTTGGTCCAGACCCTGCTGGCAGCAGGCATTTGGACCAAGCTCGATGCTTTCTATATCCTCGCCGCCCATGACGCCCAGGCGGCGCGGCTCAATCTCGTCCCGTGGACGGGGACGGTCACCAACCTCATCCCAAACAGCACCATGCAGGGGGCGGATGTGGCGGCGAACACGGCCCCGACCGGCTGGAACACCTCCATGGGTTCCTCCGGCCTCACCCGCTCCATCGTCGGTGTCGGGACCATGGGCGGCCTGCCCTATGTGGATATGCGGCTTGCCGGCACGCTCGCACAGTCAGGGGTGGTGATCGCGTTTTCATGGGCTCCGACATCGGCAACGCCAGCGGTCGGTGGCGGCCGCTATACGCACGGCGTCTCTTTTGCCCTCACGGCGGGGAGTTTCGGCACCACGCAAGGCGCGGTCAACCTGCTGACGGTTGCCGCAGACGGTACCACGACGGTGGACAATGCCAGCGGCCCCAACATTTTCGGCGGGCTCACCGTGACCCTGGCACGGCAACAGCTCACCATGGTTGCGAGCGCCACCGCCGCCCAGATCGCCCCGCGCCTACGCATGACGTTCGGCGCAAGTGGAACGGCGGTGGATTTCACCTTGCGGGTCGCCGCGCCCCAACTCGTGCGGATGGATGTGCCGGGAAATTTCATCCCGACGTCGGGCGCGGCCGCCGCGCAGGTGCAGACGCTGTATCGCTTCGACCTGACGGCGGTGAATTCGCCGGCTTTCACCATGGACCGTGGCTTCACCGGCAACGGCACGACAAGTTATCTCGACACCAATGCCGATCCCAGCCTGGATTTTGCTCGGACGAGCCTCAATTCGGCGGCCTACGGTGTGTGGGTTTCGAGCGAGACTCCATCCAGCGCCCGCGCCCTGGGGCAAGGGGACTCCACGACCGTTGTCTCTCCGCGCTCGCCTGCCGATCAGGCCAACATCCGGGTGCATGATGGCGGCACCTTGGTTGGCGCGGCCCCGTCCTCGATCGGATTGACGGCGGGCAACAGGTCCGGCGCGACCGCACGGCAGATGTATCGCAACGGCAATGTCGCCGCCTCCGACGCATTCCCCTCAAGCAGCATGTCGACGGCGCTCTGGTTGCTCCGCGCATTGTCCTATTACCCCGGCCAGATCAGTGCCGCGTTCGCTGGGGCCTCTCTCACGGCGGCGGAGCATATCGCGCTCCATGGCGCCCTGCGGACGTATCTCATCGGCGTTGGAGCCTCGACATGAGCGCCCTGCATATCGTCTTCCCCCGCGACATCGCCGATCAGGTGCGCGGTCCCACGGCGCCAGGGGCCGCACTGGTTCCGATCGCCCTGGCCGATGGTGTCACCTTCGCCCTGCCGACGAACGTGCTTGAGGATCCGGCGCACGTCATGCACCGGACGCTCCTGGCGGCGTGCGCGACGCGCATCGTGCTGGAAGCGGAATGGTCGCCGCTTGCCTCTTCGCCGCCCGACTAAAACTGCCGCCACGTGTCCCCACACGTTCCCCGCTTCCGCCGGGGAGAGGGGCAAGAAACGGATTCTCGACGCCCCCCTCACCCGCCCGCTGCGCGGTCGACCTCTCCCCGTGGGGGAGAGGGTTGGGGTGAGGGGGCCGAGAGCGATTTCCCGATGCCGGCACCCCCTCACTCGCCCGCTGCGCGGCCCACCTCTCCCCGTGAGGGAGAGGTGGGGAAGCTGTGAGATCGGCGCCGATTTTTCGTGCCGCCGCCTGCCCGCAAGGCCGGACGGCAGAACCCAACGCTCAGACACACGAGGAAATTTGCATGGTAGCCTCAAGCTTCGATGCCGCCTTGGCGCGCGTGCTCGTCCATGAGGGCGGCTATAGCGACCATCCCGCCGATCCCGGCGGCCCCACCATGAAGGGCATCATCCAGCGCGTGTACGACGCCTATCGCGCGTCCGGCGGCGCGTCGCCGCGTCCGGTGCGCCTGATCGAACAGCATGAACTGATCACGATCTACCGGCGCCAGTATTGGGACGCGGTGCGCGCCGACGAACTGCCCGCCGGCATCGATTATGTGGTGTTCGACGGCGCGGTGAATTCCGGGCCGGCCCAATCGCTGAAATGGCTGCAACGGGCGCTTGGTGTGCCGGCGGACGGCGCCGTCGGCGCGGTGACCCTGACGGCAGCCGCGGCATGCGCGGATCGCGCCGCCCTGGTGGATCGCATCTGCGACCGCCGGCTTGCCATGTTGCGCAGCCTTGGAACGTTCAAGGTGTTCGGCACCGGCTGGACGCGCCGGGTCGCCGACGTGCGCCGGGCCGGACGGGCCTGGGCGCACGGCACGCAAGCCGATCCCCTGGCGCAAATGCCGGTGCTTCCCGCCCATGCGGCACCGGCCGGCGCCAAGGCCCCGGCATCGAGCGCGGCGGCGCTGCCCGGGGCGCAGGCCGGCGCCGGCGCGGCGGCGGGCGGGCTCATGGCTTCGGCGGTGGCCGAGGCGGCGCGCCAGGTGGCGCCGTTGGCGAGCGGCTCGGCGACCCTCTCCTTCGTGTTCACCGTCCTCACCCTTGCCGGTCTGGTGCTCACCTGCGCCGGCATCGGCGCCGTATGGTGGGCGGAGCGCGCGCGCTCCCGCCAGGCGGTAGCGCTCGATCTCAGTGCGGCGAGCGGGCCGGGCGGGCGGCCATGAGCGGGCTATTGGATTGGATCGCCTACCAATTACCCTGGTGGGTGCTGGCCATTCCCGCCCTCGTGGCGGTGCTGGCGGTGGCGCGCCTCGCGGGGCTGCGGGCGGCGGTGACGGTGGGGCTCGCCGCCGCCGCCATCCTCATCGGGCGCCGCGGCGCCCAACAGGGCTGGGCGGCTCGTGAAGCCAAGGGAGAACGCGATGCACAGACGGCAATCGAGCGGGCGCGCGACGCGCGGGCTGCTGCTTTGCGGCGCGACGGCGTTGCTGAGCGGCTGCGCGACGACGACGGGTGGCGGCGAGACTAGGGTGTTCTGCGCCGCCGCCGCGCCGATCACTTGGTCGCAGGCCGACACGGACGCGACGATCCGGCAGGCAAAGGCCCATAATGCCGCCGGCAAGGCGCTGTGCGGCTGGCACTGACGTTTTGTGACCGTATGACTGACAATGCCTGCGGGCTCTGGCATGGTGCAGCGGGGGTGGAAGAAGGGTTGTGGCGTGCGGCTGCTGGTTATCGAAGACGATCTCGACCTCAATCGCCAGTTGGCGACGGCCCTGGGCGGAGCCGGCTATGCGGTGGATACCGCCTTCGACGGCGAGGAAGGCCTGCATCTCGGTGAGACCCAGCCCTATGATGCGGTGGTGCTGGACATCGGCCTGCCCAAGCTCGATGGAATCTCGGTGCTGGAAGCCTGGCGGCGCGGCCAGCGCACCATGCCGGTGCTGATTCTCACGGCGCGCGACCGATGGAGTGACAAGGTGCAGGGCTTCGATGCCGGCGCCGACGATTATGTGGCCAAGCCGTTCCACATGGAGGAGGTGCTGGCCCGCATCCGCGCCCTGCTGCGGCGCTCCACGGGACACGCCAGCAGCGAGCTGGTGTGCGGGCCTGTCCGCCTCGATACCCGCTCGGGCCGGGTGACGGTTTCGGGCCATGCGGTCAAGCTGACCAGCCATGAATACCGGTTGCTGTCCTATCTGATGCATCACGCAGGACGCGTGGTCTCCCGCGCGGAGCTGGTCGAGCATCTTTACGACCAGGATTTTGACCGCGATTCCAATACCATCGAGGTGTTCGTCGGGCGCCTGCGCAAAAAGATCGACTGCGATCTCATCCAGACCGTGCGCGGGCTCGGCTATTTGCTCGCGGCGCCCGACGCACCGCAATGAGGCGGGGCGCGGCACGCGGTGGATAATCCATCCGGAACCATGATCCTGGGGCGCACGGGCGGATCGCTCGCCTTCCGCCTGTTCCTGTCGGCCGTGGTGGTGACGGCGGCGGTGCTGCTGATCGTCGGCTTCGTGCTGTCCTCGCTCTATCGCGGCAGCACGGAGCGGGCGTTCGACCGGCGGCTGGACATCTATCTCAAGACCATCGTGGCGGAGATCGCCAGCGGCCCCACCTCCGCAAAGGACGGCACTCCAGCGCCCCAGGTGCTGGGCGATCCGCTGTTCCTGTTCCCGCTTTCGGGCTGGTACTGGCAGGTGGCGCGGGTGGACCGGGGCGGGCAGCGCCTGCTCACATCGCGTTCCTTGGTGGAGGCCGTGCTCCCCTCGCTCCACGGGACCGACCCAGCGGTCACGCGCGAGGGCCTCCAGGAGGGCTATCTGCCGGGTCCCGAGGGGCAGCGCCTGCGGGTGGTCGAGCGGGTGTTTGACCTTGGAGAAGAGGGGCGCTTTATCGTTTCCGTGGCCGGCGACGCGGCCGAGATCGACGAGGAGAGCGCGCGCTTCAACATGGCGCTGTTCGGGACGTTCGGCATTCTCGGCCTTGCCTTCCTGCTGATCGTGGCCTTCCAGGTGCGCTTCGGCCTGCGGCCCCTCGCGCGCCTGTCCAGGGCGCTGGCGGCGGTGCGCTCGGGCGCCACCGAGCGCCTGGAGGGCAGCTACCCCGAGGAGGTTGCCCCCCTGGTGCGGGAGGTGAATGCGCTGATCGACGCGAACAAGGAAGTGGTGGAGCGTGCGCGCACCCACGTGGGCAACCTTGCCCACGCCCTGAAGACGCCGCTGTCGGTGCTGATGAACGAGGCCAGCAACCGCGACGATCCGCTGGCCGCCCGGGTGCGCGACCAGGCCGGCATGATGAACGACCAGATTTCCCATCATCTCCAGCGCGCCCGCATGGCGGCCCGGGTCTCCCTGCCGACCACCACCTGCGATCTGCGGCCGATCCTGGTCTCGCTCGCCCGCACCATGGAAAAGACCCACCGCGCGAAGGACCTGTCCATCGACCTGCGGCTCGCGGACGATGCGCGGTTCAGGGGCGAACGGCAGGATGTGGAGGAGATGCTCGGAAATCTCGTGGACAATGCCTGCAAATGGGCCATGAGCCGGGTGGAGGTGGAGATGTTCCTGGTGCCGCCGTCCGTGCCCGGCGACCGCGCCTATGTGCATTTCGCGATCGACGACGATGGTCCCGGCCTGACGCCGGCAAAACGCGCGGAGGTCGGCCGGCGCGGCCGACGGCTCGACGAATCCAAGCCGGGCTCGGGCCTCGGGCTGTCCATCGTGCAGGAATTGGCGGCGCTCTACGGCGGGCGGCTGGAGCTTGGCACCGCGCCGATCGGCGGGCTGCGGGTGGAACTGATCCTGCCGGCGCTGTAATGTCGGCGCGGTGGACATCGACCTCCGCGCTTCGGGCGCCGAAAACCGACCGGGCCCTCGGCGGTGCAGCGCCGGGGTGCGGCACCGCCTCGCTTGCCAAAATCTCCCTTTTGCCTAAATCGTTGGCATGGGCTGTCCTGCCTGCCGCGGTCGCGGCGTCGGGTTGCGCGGAGGCGAGGATTTCATGGGCGTGCGAATGAGGATGGCGGTCGCCAAGCTGAGTGCCGTCCTGGGTGCAGCTCTGTTTCTGTCTGCTTGTGCCAGCAGCGGCGGAACGGGCGGTCCGGCGGCGACCGCGCTCGCGCTGCCGTCGCTGGATGGAAGCTCAGGCGATGCCAGCGGAGCGGGCGGGCTGGTCGCCGGGCCGCTGGGGCGCGGGTTGGACGAGCAGGACCGGCAGCGCGCCCATGCCGCCGAGATGAATGCCCTCGACAATGGTGGGCCGGGCTCGCCGGTGGGCTGGCGCGGCGACAGCGGCGCCTATGGCACGGTCATCGCCGGCCCGGCCTATTCACGGCCCGGCTATCTCAAGTGCCGCGACTATTCCCATACCATTTATGTTCAGGGCAAGCCGCAGGCGGCGCGGGGCATCGCCTGCATCTCCCGCGAAGGCGGCGCGTGGGCGTCCGTTGCCTCGTAGCGTCTCAGACCGGCGGCGGCGTCTCCAGCGCGCCATTCGGGCTCAGCTTGTCGATCAGGCTGGGCAGATATTGCGCCATGAGGTTGGGCAGCATGTCCGCCGGCAGGCCGAGGCGACCGGCCATTTCCGCAAGGATCGGCATGTCGAGCGCATTGGTCAGGTCGGCGGCGCTGATCGGCAAATTCTCGCCGTTGGAGAGCCAGGAGGTGACCTGCTCGCCAAGGCCGGCCGACTTAAGCTGCTCCAGCAATCCGTCGAGATTGCCGTAGGGCGTGCCGGCCAGTGCCGAATTGAGCATCGCCGGCAGATTCTGGCCGAGGCCGCCGCTGAGGACGGAATTCAGCAGGCCGCCGAACAAGCCGCCACCCCCTTGGCCGAGCGCGCCGAGCGAATCGAACAGTCCCATGGTGTTTCCCTCCATGCGGCCCCTGCGGGCAGGAATAAGCAACGCCCTTCCCTTACCAGAAGCGGGCCTGTGCGGCGACGTCTGCCGGCTGAATATGGGGATGTTGTGGCCTGCGGCGCGGCGACGCCGCGACGGAAAGCAGCCTTTGCATTGGCGCCGTACTCAGCTAACGCGGCACGATGATGCCCGCGTCTTTGTTCGTCGCATTTGCCCTCATGACCGCCCTGGCGGTGATGGCCGTACTGTGGCCGCTCGGCCGGCGTCGGGCGCTCAGGGATGAAAACGCCGCCGACCTTGCAGTTTACCGTGATCAGCTCGCCGAGCTGGAGCGCGATCAGGCAGCCGGCCGGCTGCCGCTCGACCAGGCGGAAGCGGCGCGCATCGAACTGTCGCGGCGCATGCTGGCGGTTGCGGATTCAGCGCCGGGCGCGATCGAGGGCGCGGAGCCGGGGGCGGCCGAGGATCGGGCATTGCCGCGCGCCCGCATCCGTCGACGCGTTGCCGCCTGCATCGCGCTGGTCGGCGTTCCGCTTGCGGCGATCGTGCTCTATGCCACGCTCGGCACCCCCGAGCTTCCCGGCGCGCCGCTCGCCGCACGTCTTGCGGCCCCGCCCGACCGCACCGACGTCGCCATATTGGTTCGCAAGGTGGAGGACCACCTCGCCGCCAATCCAAGGGACGGGCAGGGCTATGAAATTCTTGCGCCGGTCTATCTGCGGCTCGGCCGGGTGGACGATGCGGTGCGCGCCTATGCCCACGCGATCCAATATCTCGGCGACACCTCCGAGCGGCGCGCATCGCTGGGCGAGGCGCTTGTGATGCAGGCCAACGGCGTCGTCACGAAAGATGCCGCCGCCGCCTTTCAGGCCGCGCTCGCGCTCGATCCGTCCTCGCCCCGCGCCCTCTATTTTCTGGGCTTGGCCGCCGAGCAGGACGGGCGGAAGGACGAGGCCGCGTCCATCTGGACCAAGCTGTTGCAGGAATCGCCGCCCAACGCGCCCTGGATCGGCCTGCTGCGGACCGCCCTGGAGCGGATCGGCGCGCCGGTTCCCCCGCCTCCATCCGCCGTGCCGCCGGTCTCCGTGCTGCGCCGGGATCCGGCGTCCGGTGCCGCAGCCGTGCCCCCCGGCCCGAACGCGCAGGATGTCGAGGCCGCAGCGCAGCTCGATGCCGCGGGCCGCGCGCAGATGATTGAGGGCATGGTCGATCGCCTGCAGCAGCGCCTCGACGCCGATCCCAAGGATCTGGACGGCTGGCTGCGGCTTGCCCGGGCGCGTATGGTGCTGGGCGAGCGCGAGAAGGCGCAGGCCGCACTTGCGGCGGCGCGCACGGCGTTTGCCGGCGATGATGCCGCACAGGCGCGGATTGCCGCCGCTGCCAAGGAATTGAAGATCGGGCCGGAGGCGCGCGATTGAGAATGTGCGCGTTCCTGCCCATGCTAGCCGACACATGCGAGAGCGGCGGCAGGCCGCCGGCTCCGGGAGCACATCGCCGTGACGCGTAAAGGCCGCCGCCTCGTTCTGATTGGGTCCGCCTTGGGCGTGCTGGCGCTTGCCGCCGGGCTGATCCTCACCGCGCTCAACGACACCATCGTGTTTTTCCGCTCGCCAAGCGAAATCGCCGAGCACAAGGTGGCGCCGGGCGCGCGCCTGCGCCTGGGCGGCCTTGTGGAAGCCGGCAGCGTCGACAAGCAGGGCACGGCTGTGCGCTTTACCGTCACCGACGGCAACGCCCAGGTTCTGGTGAACTACAGCGGCATCCTGCCGGACCTGTTCCGCGAGGGGCAGGGCGTGGTCGCCGAAGGCATCGTTCAGAGCGATGGCTCCTTCAAGGCCGATACGGTGCTCGCCAAGCACGACGAACGCTATATGCCGCGCGAAGTCGCGGACGCCTTGAAGAAGCAGGGGCATTGGAAGGAGGGCGAGCCCGGTGGCCCGCCCGCGCCGGCCCCCGTGCGGAGCACCGTGCAATGATCGCGGAAGTCGGCCAATACGCGCTCATTCTCGCCCTCGCCCTGGCGCTGGTGCAGATGGTGGTGCCCGCCTGGGGCGCCGCCAAGGGCGATCCGGTGCTCATGGGCGTGGCGGTGCCGGTGGCGCTGGTGATGCTGGTGTTCGTGGGCGGCGCCTTCGCCTGCCTCGTGGCGCTCTATGTGACGTCCGATTTCTCGGTCGCCAACGTGGTCGAGAATTCCCATTCGCAGATGCCGCTGGTCTATAAAATCACCAGCACCTGGGGCAATCATGAGGGCTCCATGCTGCTCTGGGCGCTGGTGCTGGCGGTGTTCGGGGCGCTGGTGGCGCTATTCGGCGGCAACCTTCCGGATCGGCTGAAGGCAAACGTACTCGCCGTTCAGGCGTCCATCGCCACCGCTTTCCTGCTGTTCATCCTGCTCGCTTCCAACCCGTTCCTGCGCATCCTCTCGCCGCCGGGCGAAGGGCGCGATCTGAACCCGGTGCTGCAGGACCCCGGCCTCGCGATCCATCCGCCGCTGCTCTATCTCGGCTATGTCGGGCTCTCCATCGCCTTCGCCTTCGCCATCGCCGCGCTGATCGAGGGGCGGATCGACGCCGCCTGGGCGCGCTGGGTGCGGCCCTGGACGCTGGCGGCCTGGATCTTCCTCACGCTCGGCATCGCCATGGGCTCCTACTGGGCTTATTACGAGCTGGGCTGGGGCGGCTGGTGGTTCTGGGATCCGGTCGAGAACGCCTCCCTCATGCCCTGGCTCGCCGCCACCGCTTTGCTGCATTCCGCCGTGGTGATGGAAAAGCGCGATGCCTTGAAGGTATGGACCATCCTGCTGGCCATCCTTGCCTTTTCGCTGTCGCTGATCGGCACCTTCCTGGTGCGTTCGGGCGTGCTGACCTCGGTGCATGCCTTCGCCACCGATCCGCTGCGCGGCGTGTTCATCCTCGCCATATTGGTGATCTTCATCGGCGGCAGCCTTGCCTTATTCGCGCTGCGGGCCGGGGAACTGCGCCAGGGCGGCCTGTTCGCGCCGGTCTCGCGCGAGGGCGCGCTGGTGTTCAACAATCTGTTCCTCACCGCCGCCACCGCCTCGGTGTTCGTCGGTACGCTCTACCCCTTGGCGCTGGAGGCGCTGACGGGGGCGAAGATCACCGTGGGGCCTCCTTTCTTCAACCTCACCTTCGGTGGGCTGATGCTGCCCTTGGTGTTCGCCATGCCATTCGGTCCGCTGCTGGCCTGGAAACGCGGCGACCTGCTGGGCGTCGCCCAACGGCTCATGCTGGCGGCGGGCTTCGCCGTGGTGGCGGCCGTGGTAACGGCGGCGGCAACGGCGGCTATCAGCGAGGAGCGCGGGCCGATCCTCGCGCCTGTCGCCATCGGCCTTGCGGTGTTCATCATCGCCGGGGCCTTGACCGACATCGCCGAACGCGCGGGCCTCGGTCGCGTCTCCGCCCGGCTGGCGGTGCGGCGCCTGGCCGGCCTGCCGCGCTCCACCTTCGGCACAGCCGTCGCCCATCTCGGGGTGGGCATCTGCCTGTTGGGCATCGTCTGCGAGAGCGCCTGGAGCCTGGAGAAGATCGCCTCGGTCCGGGTCGGCGAAACGGTGACCATCGGCACCCGCGACCTCACCCTCGCGCGCGTCGAAAATCGCGCCGGACCCAATTTCACCTCCCGTGTCGCGGTGTTCGAAATCCGCGACGGCGGCATCTCCCAGGGCACGGTGGAAGCCGGCAAGCGCCAGTTCGCGGCCCGGCAGATGGCCACCACGGAATCGGGCATCCGTACCTTTGGCTTCAGCCAGCTCTATGTCTCCATTGGTGAGGAGCACCCGGACGGCGCCCTGTCCATGCGGGCCACCTGGAAGCCGTTCGTGACGCTGATCTGGCTCGGCGCGATCGTGATGGCGTTCGGCGGTCTGCTCTCGCTCGCCGACCGGCGGCTGCGGGTGGGTGCGCCCAAGCCCGCGCGCGCCCGGCGCGGCGCGTTGCCGGCTGCGGCGGAGTAACGGCATGCTGCGCGCGCTCTTCGCATGTCTCCTGCTGGCTTTCGCCTCGGCTCCGGCGTTCGCCGTGCAGCCGGACGAGGTGCTCAGCGATCCGGTCCTGGAGGCGCGGGCGCGCGATCTCTCCAAGGAATTGCGCTGCATGGTCTGCCAGAACCAGTCCATCGACGACAGCGACGCCCCGCTCGCCAAGGATCTGCGGATCCTGGTGCGCGACCGGCTGAAGGCCGGCGACAGCGACCGCCAGGTGCTTGATTTCCTGGTAGCGCGCTACGGCGAGTTCGTGCTGATGCGGCCGGTCTTCTCCTGGCGCAACGCCCTGCTCTGGGGCGCGCCGTTCCTGGTCCTCGGGGCGGGGGGGCTTGCCGCCTATCTGGCCGTCCAGCGCCGCCGCCGCGCGGCGCCGGAGCTCGTGCCGTTGAGCCCGGACGAGGAAGAGCGGGTGCGCAAGATTCTCGCGCAGCGGCCGACATCCCCCGCGGCGGAAAGCTGAGCTGCTCCACGGCCTTGTGCAGGACAAGCAGGGCGCGCGCGCCCGCCGATGTCGAGGCGTGGGGGGCGCCGGCTTCGCCTGATCCGTCTTAACGAACCTCACGCAGGCGTGACGCGCCTTACGGATCGGTAACCCAGCCGCCAGCCGGCTGTAAGTTTCGGCCCCCTATGTTCGATCTCGACCTTGCCCCACGGGGGGCAGACAGAAGAGAGACGAACGCCCCATGACCGGCTTCCCCCGCAAGTCCACCCTGATCCGTCGCCGCCGCACCGCCCTGCTCGGCGGGGTGTTCGGCCTGGCCGTGACCGGCATTGTCGTCAGCCAGTTCGTCCCGCCCTATTCCATGCCGGCGAGTGCGCAGATCACCACCAGCCAGCCCGCCGGCACGTTCTCCTTCGCCGACACGGTCGAGAAGGTTTCGCCCGCGGTGGTTTCCGTGAAGGTCAAGAAGGACGTCACCGCCCAGGAAATGGCCATGGGCGACGAAGGCCCGTTCGGCAACGACGTGCCGCCGCAGATCGAGCGCTTCCTCAAGCGGTTTGGCCTTGAGGGCGGTCCCCAGGGCCAGATGCCCCAGCGCCCCCGCGCGGATCGCGGCGATAAGGGTGAGCGGCGCGTGGTCGGCCAGGGTTCCGGCTTCATCATTTCCGCCGACGGCTATGTGGTGACCAACAACCATGTGGTGGACGGCGCGAGCGAAGTCGACGTCACCACCACGGACGGCAAGGAATACACAGCCAAGGTGATCGGTGCCGATCCGCGCACCGACGTCGCGCTGCTCAAGATCGATGGCAAGAACGACCTGCCGTGGGTGAAGCTCGCCGATGGCGCGCCCCGCGTCGGCGATTGGGTGATCGCGGTCGGCAATCCGTTCGGCCTCGGCGGCACGGTAACCGCCGGCATCGTCTCGGCCCGCGGCCGCGATATCGGCTCGGGTCCCTATGACGATTTCATCCAGATCGACGCGCCGATCAATCGCGGCAATTCCGGCGGCCCGACCTTCAGCCTCAACGGCGAAGTCATCGGCATGAACACCGCCATCGTGTCGCCGTCGGGCGGCAATGTCGGCATCGCCTTCGCCATCCCGTCCGAAACCGTGAAGGCGGTGGTGAACCAGCTGCGCGACAGCGGCAAGGTGGCGCGCGGCTATATCGGCGTGCAGATCCAGCCGGTGACCGACGACCTCGCCTCCGGCCTTGGCCTGAGCACGGCCGAAGGCGCCCTTGTGGCCCAGGTCCAGCCCGGCACCCCCGGCGCCAAGGCCGGCCTGAAGAGCGGTGACGTCGTGGCCAAGGTCAATGGCGACACCGTCAAGGATGCCCGCGACCTCACCCGCAAGATCGGCATGATGAAGCCGGGCGCCAACGTCGATCTGACGGTGATCCGCGACAACAAGCCGATGAATGTCGCCGTGACGCTGGAGCAGCTTCCCAACGAGCAGCAGGCGAGCCTCCAGGGTCCGGGCGAGAGCGACGAGGCCCCCGGCGCCGGTGTGCCGCGCCTCGGCCTCCAGCTTGCTCCGGCCAAGTCCGTCAAGGGCGCGGGCGGCGAGGGCGTGGTGGTCACCGACGTGGAGCCGAATGGCCCGGCCGCCCAGCGCGGCATCCGCTCCGGCGACGTGATCCTGGATGTGGGCGGCAAGACCGTCTCCAACCCCAAGGATGTGCGCGACGGGCTCGCCGCTGCCAAGGCGGAAAACCGCAAGGCGGTGCTGATGCGGGTGAAGGGCGAGCAGGGCGTGCGCTTCGTCGCCATCGCCATCGACGCCAAGGCCAAGGGCTGATCCCCACGGCCGGCGCCCGCCAGCCCGGCCAGTGCCATGCTTGAAAGGGACAAGGGTGGCGGGCGTGTCCCGTTGCCGGTCCACCAGATGCGGGAAGCTGAAGGGCTTCCCGCATCACGCTTTTCCCGCCTGTATTCCGTGCGGCTCTTTCAGGCCGTTCCCCGGCTCGTTTTCGGCGCTAGGATGAGATGGACACGAATCTCGAACAAGGCCCGACCTTCTCCATGCGCCTGCTCCTCATCGAGGACGACCGCGACGCGGCGGATTATCTGCGCAAGGCCTTCCGCGAGGCGGGCCATGTGGTGGACCATGCCGGCGACGGGGAGGGGGGCCTCGCCCTTGCCCTCGACGGCAAATACGACGTGCTGGTGGTGGACCGCATGCTGCCGCTCAAGGACGGCCTCTCCATCGTCGCCGACCTGCGCCGGCGCGGCGATACCACCCCGGCGCTGATCCTCTCGGCGCTCGGGCAGGTGGACGACCGGGTGGCGGGCCTGCGAGCGGGCGGCGACGATTATCTCCCCAAACCCTATGCCTTCACGGAATTGCTCGCCCGGGTCGAGGCGCTCTCGCGGCGCGGCGCCCCGCAGGCGGCGGAAACCATCTACCGGGTCGGTGATCTGGAGCTGGACCGCCTCGCCCACCGCGTCAGTCGGGGCGGCAAGGATATTCCGCTCCAGCCGCGCGAATTCCGCCTGCTGGAATATCTCATGCGCCATGCCGGCCAGGTTGTGACCCGCACCATGCTGCTGGAAAACGTGTGGGACTACCATTTCGATCCGCAGACCAACGTGATCGACGTCCATGTCTCGCGGCTGCGCTCGAAAATCGACAAGGGCTTCGACGTCCCGCTGCTGCACACGGTGCGCGGCGCCGGCTACATGATCCGCGTCGGCCTGCGCTGATGGCGCAGCGCCGTCGCCGCCCAATTCGTCTGGCCTGAAGCGATGAAAATGCACCGCGACCTGCTCCAGCTCGTGCGCACCACGGCGTTCAAGCTGCTGGCCGTGTATCTCGTGGTGTTCGCGCTTTTCGCCGTTTTCATGATCACCTATGTGGCCTGGCACACACGCGCGCTCATCGAGAGCCAGGTGGCCGAGAATGTGGAAGGCGAGGTGCGCTTCCTCGCCGAGCAATATCGCCTTGGCGGTATTCAGCGCCTGGTCATCGCCATCGACCGGCGCACTCGCCGGCCCGGTTCGTCGATCTATCTGCTGACCAATTTCGCCGGCGAAGTGATGGCCTCCAACGTGTCGGACCTGCCCATCGGGCTGCTCGACAAGGCCGGGACGCGCATCACCCCCTACCGGCGGTCCGACGAGCCGGGGGCGAAGGAGTTCCTGGCCTTCGTCCAGGTGTTCCAACTGCCCGGCGGCTATCGCCTCCTGGTCGGCCGCGACATCGAGGAACGCGATACGCTGCGTCAATTGGTGGTGCGGCCGGCCCAGGGCGCCCTGGTGCTGATTCTGGTGCTCGGCGTTGCTGGGGGCATCTTCGTGACGCGGCGCGTGCTCAAGCGCATCGAATCCATGAGCGCCACCTCCGAGACCATCATGGCCGGGGACCTCTCGGGTCGCCTGATGGTGGACGGGACCGGCGATGAATTTGATCGCCTCGCCCAGAGCCTCAACACCATGCTGGACCGTATCGAAGCGCTCATGGTGGGCCTCAAGGAGGTTTCGGACAATATCGCGCACGACCTCAAGACGCCCCTCACGCGGCTGCGCAACCGCGCCGAGGAGGCCCTGCGAGGGGCCCATTCGGAAGAGGAATGGCGCGCGGCCCTGGAAACCACCATCGAGGAGAGCGACGCGCTCATGCGCACCTTCGATGCGCTGCTGATGATCACGCGTGCGGAGGCGGGGCAGGCGCGGGATAATATGGTCGACCTCGACCTTGCCGCCATCGCCGAAAACGTCGCCGAACTCTATGAGCCGCTCGCCGACGAGCAGGGCATGGACCTGACGGTCGAGGCGGTGCCGGTGACGGTGCACGGCATGCGGGAATTGCTCGCGCAAGCGCTGGCCAATCTGGTGGATAACGCCATCAAGTACGGCGCGTCGACCGACGGTTCGCGCGGCGAAATTCGAGTGTCCCTGCGCCGGGAGAACGATGACGCGGTCCTGGAGGTCGGGGACCGTGGCCCGGGCATTCCAGCGCAGGATCGCGACCGCGTGGTGGAGCGGTTCGTGCGGTTGGACGCCAGCCGGTCGCGGCCGGGGTCCGGGCTCGGCCTGTCCCTGGTTGCCGCGGTGGCGCGCCTGCACGGCGGCAGCCTCACCTTTTCCGACAACGCACCTGGACTGCGCGCGACCTTGCGTCTGCCTGCGAAAGCGCCTTAGGGGCTTGCGCTTAGGCACGGCCTCATGCCTTTAAGTGAGGCAAATGTCCGCTCCCATCACTTCGCCCCCGATTGCTGCCGCCTCGCTTGCCGCCTTGATGTGGGAAGGTCCTGTCCTTTCCGATGCTAAGACGGCAAAGGTCAAGCTCGGGTTCGCCCTGGAGGGCCTGAATGCGGCGCAGCGCACGCGGCTTGATGCGCTCTTGGAGACGTATCCTCGGACGCTCCCGGTCCTGCTTGGCGTCGCCGAGGCTTCGCCCTTCCTGCACGACCTGATCCGGGCCGAGCCGCAGCGCCTGCTGCGGGCGCTGGAGGCCGACCCCGCCGCTCATATCGCCGCCCTCACGCAGGCTTGCCGGCGGGCCGTCGCCACGGCCGCCGACGAGGCGCAGGCCATGACCGCGCTGCGGCGCATGCGGGCCGAGGGGGCCCTCACCATCGCTCTCGCCGACATCGGCGGCGCATTGAATCTCGCGCAGGTGACGCGCGCCCTGACCGAAATCGCCGACACCGCGCTCGGCGCCGCGCTGGATTTCCAATTGGCCGAGGCGGCCCGCGCCGGCAAGCTGCTGCCGCCCGATCCCACCAACCCGGCCGCCGGCTGCGGCCTCGCCGTGATCGCCATGGGCAAGCACGGCGCGCGCGAGCTGAATTATTCCTCCGATGTGGATCTGGTCGTGGTCTATGACCGCGATGTCGCGCCGCTGGCGGAAGGCGTCGAACCCTCCCCCTTCTTCGTGAAGATCACCCGCGCTCTGGTCCGCATGATGCAGGAGCGCACCGGCGACGGCTATGTGCTGCGCGTCGACCTGCGGCTGCGGCCCGATCCCGGCTCGACGCAGGTCGCGCTCTCCACAGCGGCGGCGCTTGCCTATTACGAGCGCGAGGGCGCGACCTGGGAGCGGGCGGCCTATATCAAGGCTCGTCCCGTCGCCGGAGACCTCGCGGTCGGCACAGAGTTCCTGGCAGAGCTTTCGCCGTTCGTCTGGCGCCGCGTGCTCGACTATCGGGCGATTGCCGACGTGCACGCCATGAAGCGTGAAATCCATGCCTTCCGGGGACACGATGTGGTGGCCGTGGAAGGCCACAATGTGAAGCTCGGCCGCGGCGGCATCCGCGAGGTCGAGTTCTTCGTCCAGACCCAGCAGCTCATCGCCGGCGGGCGCGATCCAAACCTGCGATCCTCCCGCACGCTGGACGCGCTCGATGCGCTGGTGCGCGATTTCTGGATTGCCGGCCCGGTCCGCGACGATCTGGCGGAAGCCTATGTCTTCCTGCGCCGGGTCGAGCACCGCATCCAGATGGTCGCGGACGCGCAGACCCACACCTTGCCCGAGCACACCGACGAACTGGCGCGCTTTGCCCGCTTCATGGGCTACGACGACCGCGACGCGTTCGCCGCCGCGCTGGTGGAGCGGCTGACCAAGGTGCAGCACCATTATGCCCAATTGTTCGAGGACGCCCCGCCGCCGGCCGTGCTCGACGGGCAATTGCTGTTTCCGGTCGACCATGACGACCGCCAGACCCTGGCGGTGCTCTCCCGCCTCGGTTTTCACGACCCGGTTGCGGCAAGCGCGGTGGTGCGCGGCTGGATGAATGGCAGCCATCGCGTGCTGCGCACCGATGCCGCGCGGGGGCAACTCGCCGGCATTACGCCCTTGCTACTGGAGCAGCTCTCGCGCGGGGGCGATCCCGACGGGGCGCTGATCGCCGCAGACAATTTCTTCGCCGAACTCTCCGGCGGCCATCTGCTGCATGCCCTGCAGCGCCATGCCGATCTGGTGCGCCTGCTGGCGACCATCCTCACCGTCGCCCCGCGGCTTGGCGAGACGCTGGCGCGCCGGCCCTCATTGCTCGATGCGCTTCTGGACCCTGCCTTCTTCAACAAGCTGCCGGACCAGGCGAACCTGGAACAGCATCTGGAAAATCTGCTCGATACGGCAGAGAGCGACGAGGAGCAGCTCGACCGCGCCCGGCGGTTCCGCCAGGAGCAGCACGTTCTGATCGGCGTGCGCATCGCCTCGGGGACGCTGCCGGCGGCGCGCGCGGGCGAGGCCTATGCGCGGCTGGCGGAGGTGATCATCCGCGCCCTGCATCGACGGGTGTGGCGGCGCTTTCAGGAGGCGCACGGCACCATCGCAGGAGCCGAGACCGCCGTGCTCTCCATGGGCAAGCTGGGCGGCCGGGAAATGACCGCCGGCTCCGACCTCGACCTCATCGTGCTCTATGATTTCGACCCTGAGGCGAACCCGTCCTCGGACGGTGCGCGGCCGCTGCACGGCGCGCAATATTTTGCGCGCTTCACCCAACGGCTCATTACCGCGCTCACCAGCCTCACCAATGCCGGAAAGCTCTACGACGTGGACCTACGGCTGCGCCCCTCGGGCCGCTCGGGGCCGGTGGCGACGCGGCTGCGCTCGTTCGAGAACTACCAGCGCGAGGAAGCCTGGACCTGGGAACACATGGCGCTCACGCGCGCCCGCGTCATCTCGGCCAGCCCCGCGTTTCAGGCGAACGTGGAGCAGGTGATCCGCGACGTGCTGGCGCGCCCGCGTGACCCCCGCCGGATCGCTGGCGACATCCTGGATATGCGTCACGCCATCGCCGCCGAGAAGGGCGAAGAGGATCGCTGGAACCTCAAGCACGCGCTCGGCGGACAGGTGGATCTGGAATTCCTGGCGCAATATCTGGTGCTGGTTCATGCCGCCCGGCATCCGCAGATCGTCGATACGGCGACCGCGCGCATCATCGCGGTGGCGGGCGATCTGCACCTTCTTCCGGCGGAGGAGATCCAGCTTCTCGCCAATGCGTGCCGGCTGTATCAGGACCTGACGCAGGTGCTGCGGCTCGCGCTGGACACCCATTTCCTCCCGGCCGCCGCGAGCCCGGCTCTCAAGGCGCTTCTGGCGCGGGCGGGCGAGATGCCCGACTTCGCCACCCTCGATGCGCATTTGCGGGAAACCCAGGATCGCGTGCGGGAAATCTTCACGCGGGTGCTCGAACAGGCGGTGGGTTAGCGCCCGATAGAGCGCTTCCGCGATTCATGGAATCGGGGAAGCACTCTCTCTCATTGTGTCGGCGCGTTTTCTTCACGCGAACCGGTTTCCACTTCGCTCGCAAACGCTCTATGCCTCAGATCACCGAGGTCAGACGCGGGGTTTCGTTGGAATTGGCCGCGCCGCCATCCAGCGGCAGGCGGATGATCACGGTGGTTCCAACGCCTTCCTGGGAGCGGATGCGCATGCCGCCGCCGTGCAACTCGGTCAGCGACTTGGCGATGGCGAGGCCCAGCCCCGAGCCCTTGTGGGTCTTCGTGAACTGGCTTTCCACCTGCTCGAACGGCCGCCCAAGCTTGGCCAGCGCATGCTTGGCGATGCCGATGCCGCTGTCCTCGATGGCGATCACGGCAGCCCCGCCGTTCACCCGCGCCTTGATGGCGATGCGTCCGCCGTCCGGCGTGAACTTCACCGCATTGGAGAGCAGGTTCAGCAGGATCTGCTTCAGAGCCCGCTTGTCCGCGCGCACCGCAAGGCCCTCGCCGGCCTCGGCGGTGACGGAGATATGCTTCTCCTCGCCCTTGAGCGCCATGACGCGCAGGGCGTCGGTGACGATTTCGTCGAGACGCACATCCTCCAGTTCAAGCTGCATGCGGCCGGCCTCGATCTTCGACATGTCGAGGATGTCGTTGATGACGTCCAGCAGATAGGTGCCCGATCCTTTGATGTCGCCGCAATATTCCGCGTACTTCTCCGAGCCGAGCGGGCCGAACATGCCGCTTTCCATAATCTCGGAAAAGCCGATGATCGCGTTGAGCGGCGTGCGCAGTTCGTGACTCATATTGGCCATGAACTCGCTCTTGGCGCGGTTGGCATCCTCGGCGCGGTTCTTCTCTTCCGAATATTTTTCCGCCAGTTCGGCCAGTTGTTGAGCCTGATGCTCCAGGGTCTGCTGGGATTTGCGCAGGTCCGCCACCAGGGCCATCAGGCGCTTCTCATTGTCCATGAGGCGTTCCTCATGGCGCTTGAGCGGGGTGATGTCGGTGCCCACCGAAACGTAGCCGCCGTCCTTGGTGCGGCGCTCGGCGATCTTGAGCCAGCGTCCGTTGGAAAGCTGCGCCTCGAAGGCGCGGGAGCCTTCCTCCGGCTTGTCTTCGGGCTTCAGCGGCGTGCGGGTGACGGGATGGCGCCCGACCGTGGCGATGGTGTCGAACGAAGTGCCGGACGCGACCGCCTCGTCGGGCAGTTCGTGCAAGGTCTGGAACTTGGAATTGCAGAGCACGAGACGATTGTCGCGATCCCAGAGCACGAAGGCTTCCGAGATGCTCTCGATGGCGTCGCGCAGACGGGTGTCGGCGGTGACGGTGCGTTCCGCCATGCGCTGCGCCTCGGTGACATCCATGGCGATGCCGATCAGGTGAGGTCCGTCCTCGCCGACCTGCTGAACCACTTCGGCGCGCATGCGCAGCCATACGAAATCGCCGCGCGCGGTGCGCATGCGGAATACCCGGTCCACCGATGCCCCGGGGCGGTCGGCGAGGTCCTGTGCCAGTTCGTAGAGGTTCACGTCGTCGGGATGCACCAGCTTGGAGATGTCGCCGAACGAAAGCAATTCGTCCCGGCGTTCCAGGCCGAGGATCTCGAACATGGTGTCCGACCAGTACATGCGGCCGCGCGCCATGTCCCAATCCCACATGCCGCACCGGCCGCGATTGAGCGCGGTGTCGATGCGCATGCGCACGGTGTCGTAGATGTGGTCCGCCTCGCGTGCCCGGCTGGCCTGCCAGTGGAACGAAAAGCCGAGGATCAGCAGGACCGCGCCGGTGGTGGTGAACAGCGTGACCGTCAGCGTGGTGCTGTCCGACCAACTCGTCAGCACGCGCGCCATGGGCTGCATGAAGATGATCTGCCCGAGTGGCGGATTGAGGTTGCGCACGGTAGCGAGCGCGGTGTCACTGCCGAGCGGGATTTCCAGAACCCCAGCGCGTTCGGCGAAGACCGTCAGCGGCTGGGAGGGGTCGATCACGTCGGCGAGCATGGTCGCGGGGGGAAGGCCCTGCGGCGCCGAGGCCAGAATGCGGCCCTGGGGATCGGTCACGTAGATGCGGCGCCCGCCAAGCGTTGCGCGGGGCGGCAAAGCCTCCTGCAGCGCCTGGCCAACCCGCGATAGATTGCCCCCCAGGCGCTGGCTCAGCCCTTCGGCGGTTGCGAGCGCGAGTAGACTGAGATCATCCTTGGCATTGTCGATCACGGCTTGACGGTGGCTGTGCACTTGCACAACGGCGCCGATGCCGATGACGATCAGGAAGGTGATGATCAGTGCCGGAACGATCCGGCGCAGAAAAGGCTCGGCTTCGAGAAGCCGTTGGTAGGCAGGTCGTGCAACGGATTTTGCCAATCCACCTATGGCATGACCGCGCACACCGACGCTCTCAGCGTTGGCGCGTGCCATCGCCGGCCCCTCCTCCGGTGTCCGGTCTTAGGGCGGCCACGCCCTTCGACCTATCGTCCTCACAAGACTTGGAGGGACGTGCCGCATCTCTCCGAATCGGGGTCGATTGGACTCGAATCGAGGGGGTGTTGTCTAGAGTCAGGAAGAGTCAAGAGCGCATTTATTCGCGATTCCACAGGCCTTCATCGCCTGCAGTCGCCGCCCTATCGGCCAAGCTTGAGTCTGATGGCGGCGCTTACCTCCGACCGGGAGAGACTGTTGCCCGATCTCCGAGAGGCGGACGGGCTCCGGCTCGTCCCGCCGGCTCCTGCGCCGATCGGGATAATATGCTATTCGCGAAGCTTATTATCCCGATTTGCCTGTAATGCGCCTCAGGATAGGGAGCGCGTGGCGATGTCAGCCACGTCTTCCGACAAGCCGGGCATCTCGGCCACCCGCCGCAGCGCCCGCTCGGCGAGGGCCGCGCGGCCCTCTTCCAGTTGCCGCCATGTCTTGAACGCCGAGAGCATGCGCGAGGCCACCTGCGGATTGGTCTGATCGAGGCCGAGGACCACCTCCACCAGGAAGTCGTAGCCTGCCCCATCGGCGCGGTTGAACTGGGTGGCATTGCCGGTGACGAAGGCGCCGATGAGCGCGCGCACGCGGTTCGGGTTGCTCATGGAGAACAGCGGCAGAAGCGACAGGCGCTTCACCCGCTCCAGCGTGCCGGGCTCGGGGATCATCGCCTGGAGGCTCAGCCATTTGTCGATCACCAGCGGGTCGTTCTCGAATCGGCGGAAGAAATCATCCAGCGCCGTCGTCCGGTCCGGTGTGTCGTGCTGGGAGAGCACGGCGAGCGCGGCGAACCGGTCGGTCATATTGTCGGCCCGCTTGAACTGGGTGACGGCGCGCGCGAGCGCCTCCGGCGTACCGGGAAGGGTGAGGTAATCGAGGCTGAGGTTGCGCAGCGCGCGCCGACCGGCGGAGGCGGCATCGGGCGAATAGGGGCCTGGCGTCGCGAGGGTGGCATAGGCTTCGGCGAACAGGTCTGCGAGCCCCCCCGCGAACGCTTTGCGCAGCGTCTTGCGGGCGGCGAAGACCGCATCGGGATTGACGTTCCGCGCCAACTCGCGGGCCACTTCCCCCTCACCCGGCAAAGCCAGGGCCTGCGCCTTGAAGGCCGGATCGAGCGCGGCATCGCTCAGCAGCAGGCGTGCGGCTTCCACCAGGGCCGTGGGGTCCGGCAAGATGCCGGTGCGGGCGCCTTCCTTCAGCAGCGAGAAAGCCAAGCCCTGAATGGCGTCGAAGCGGTTGAACGGGTCGCTGTCGTGCGCGGCGAGAAACACCAGGTCGTCGCTTGTAAGGTCGGATGACAGGTTCACCGGCGCCGAGAAGCCCCGGTTGAGCGACGCCACCGGACGCGCCCCGATCCCGGTGAAGACGAAGCTCTGCTTCGGCGCCGTCACTTCCAGCACGCCATCGTCGACGCAGGTGCCGTCGTCCAGAACCAGCGGCATGTCGCTGCCGTTCGGCCCCACCAGACCGAGCGCGAGGGGAATGACCAGCGGCTGCTTCTCCGCCTGGCCGGGCGTTGCGGGCGTGGACTGCGTGACATCCAGGCGGAACGTGCCGGCCTGCGCATCATAAGTCGCTGCAACGTCCAATTTGGGCGTACCGGCCTGGGAATACCAGAGAGCGAAATGATCGAGGTCGCGGCCGGTCGCGTCCGCGAAGCATTTCAGGAAATCCTCAATGGTCGCGGCATGGCCGTCGTGCCGTGAGAAATAGAGGTCCATGCCGGTGCGGAATCCCTCCTCGCCCAGCAGGGTTTTCAGCATCCGCACCACTTCGGCGCCCTTTTCATAGACGGTCGCCGTGTAGAAATTGTTGATCTCGCGATAGACCTGCGGCCGCACCGGGTGGGAGAGGGGACCGGCGTCCTCGGTGAATTGCTGGGCCTTGAGGAGGCGCACGTCGGCGATGCGCTTCACCGGGCGCGAGCGCTGGTCGGAGGAGAATTCCTGGTCGCGGAAGACGGTGAGGCCCTCTTTCAGACAAAGCTGGAACCAATCGCGGCAGGTGATGCGGTTGCCGCTCCAATTGTGGAAATATTCGTGGGCAATAATCGCCTCGATATTCGCATAGTCGGCGTCGGTCGCGGTTTCCGGCGTTGCCAGCACGTATTTGTCGTTGAAGACGTTGAGCCCCTTGTTCTCCATTGCGCCCATGTTGAAATCGGACACCGCGACGATGTTGAACACGTCGAGATCGTATTCGCGGCCGAAGGCGGTCTCATCCCAGCGCATGGAGCGCTTCAGAGCGTCCATGGCATAGGCGGCACGGTCGGCCTTGCCGGGCTCCACATAAATGCCGAGTTCCACCGGGCGGCCGGAGGCGGTGACGAAGTGGCTCGGCACCTTGTCGAGCTTCCCCCCCACCAGGGCAAACAGATAGCTCGGCTTGGGCCAGGGATCGTGCCAGACGGCATAATGGCGGTTGGTGCCGGCGATCGGGCCGCTCTTCTCCAGATTGCCGTTGCCGAGCAGGATCGGAGCCTCGTTCCGATCGGCCTCGACGCGGGTGGTATAAACCGCGAGAACATCCGAACGGTCCGGGAAATAGGTGATGCGGCGGAAGCCCTCGGGCTCGCACTGGGTGCAGTAATTGGCGCTAGTACGGAACAGCCCCATGAGCTGAGTGTTCGCGGTCGGGTCCACCAGGGTCTCGACTTCCAGGGTCAGGCGATCCTCGGTCGGGGCGGGAATCACCAGCGCTTCGGGCGTCGCCTCATAGCCGCCGCCTGCCAGAGGTATGCCGTTGAGTGCGACCCGTACCAGCGTGAGCCCATCGCCGTCCAAGGTGATCGGCGCGCCCGCTGTGCCCATGGGATTTCGACGCAGGGCGAGGCGGGAGACCACGCGCGTCGCGGTCGGATGAAGCGAAATATCGAGATCGACGGTATCCACCAGCCATTCGGGCGGGCGGTAATCGGCCAGGCGCACGGGTTGGGGCTCGGCTTCACGCATCGATCACTCCGGGACAAGCAAGTCTGAGCGCCTGGGGCGCGCGGGAAGACTAGGCCGTCGCAATGAGCGGGGGAAGGGGCGGGCGCGCATGGCCGAAACAGCGAGGGTTCCGTCCTTTGCAACGGCCAAGGTAGAAATATTCAAGAACACATGATCATGAAGTATCCGCATTTCAGACAAGGCTTCTCCCAATGGGAACCTTAAGCCTGCCTCCGGCTTTTCTGCAGCGGAGGTATGTTTCATGGTTCGCTTCAAAGCCCTGGATGCTTGGCGTGGGATCTGCGCGCTGCTGGTGGTTCTGTTTCATTTCTGTTTTGTGTTTCGTTCGCCGCTCATGGGAGCGCCGATAGTCACCAACGCATTTTTATTCGTGGACTTTTTCTTTGTCCTCAGCGGCTTTGTGGTGTGCCATGCCTATCGTGACCGCCTGGGGGATGCGCCATCCTGGCGCGCCTTCGTGGTGCGCAGGTTCGGCCGGCTGTGGCCGCTGCATGCGGCCATGCTCGCGCTGTTCATCGCCTTCATCGCCCTGGTGAACCTGCTGCCCCACCCCGAGCGCTTCGCCTTCACGCTCGGGCCGAGCGAATATTCCGCCATCGCCATTCCCATCTATGTGCTGCTGCTGAACGCGGTGGATCTGCACGGCATGGCCTGGAACGCCCCGAGCTGGAGCATCGGCGCGGAATTCTACACCTATCTGCTGTTCGGCGCGGTCTGCGTGCTGGCGCTGCGGCGCCTCAGCCTCGCCGCCGCCGCTTTGGTGCTCGCGAGCATCGCACTCCTGGCCATCGTCGCCCCGAGCTACATGAATTCGACCGCCGATTTCGGCCTGTTCCGCTGCGTGGCCGGCTTCTTCACCGGCGTCATCGCCTATCGCCTGCACGAGATGTGGGGCCACCGGCGCCTGCCGCTGGCGACCCTATGCGAAGCGGGCATCGTCGCGATCGTGGCGGCGTTCGTGATTCGCTCCAGCCACGGGCCGGATGCGGTGCGCGCGCTCAGCCTCGCGGCGCCGCTTGCCTTCGCCGCGGCGGTGCTGGTGTTCGCGCGCGAACAGGGGGCGATCTCGCGCTTGCTGCGCGCCCGGCCGTTCGCGGCGCTCGGGCGCTGGTCCTATTCCATCTACATGAGCCACCAATTGGTGCTGATGGCGGCGGCGTTCCTGGCCTGGAGCCTCGCGGGCGCGGCCGGCGTCGCCCTGGAGCGCGAGGTCATGGTTGAGGGGCACGCCAAGACGCTCTACGACCTCGGCGGCGTGTGGCAGAGCCACGCGGCGCTGGCGGGCGTGCTGGCGGTGGTGCTGGCGCTCTCGGCGCTGACCTATTCCCGCATCGAGGAGCCAGCGCGGCTCGCCTTCAATGCCATGGCCAAGCGCATGGAGCGCGGGGAAGCGGTGCGCCGCGCGTTCGCCCAGGTGCGGGCGCGGCGGATTTCCAACATGACGTCGGTGGACATGAGCTGATTGAAGCTGGCGCGGCCGGCGGGGGCTCCCCGCCGGCCGCGCCATTTTTTGCGTTCAGGCTTTCAGTGGGTTCAGGACTTCAGTGCGTCCAGTTCCTCGGTCAGCTCGGCGACCGTGCGGTCGATCATGGTGCGGGCGAAATCGTCGATCGGCAGGCCGGTGACGCGCTCATAACCGCCGTTGGCGCAGATCGCCGGAACGCCCGCATAGACGCCTTCGGGAATGCCGTAGCTGCCGTCGGACGGCAGGCCCATGGACACCCAATCGCCGTTCGAGCCCTGGAACCAGTCGTGCATGTGGTCGATGGCGGCATTCGCGGCGGACGCGGCGGAGGAAGCGCCGCGCGCTTCGATGATCGCCGTGCCGCGCTTGGCGACGGTGGGGATGAACGTGTCGCGATACCAGGCTTCGTCGTTGATCAGCTCGGGCAGGCTCTTGCCGCCGGAGGTGGCGAAGCGCCAATCGGCGAACATGGTGGGGGAATGATTGCCCCACACGGCCATCTTCTGGATGCTGGCCACTTCGACGCCGGCCTTGGCGGCTAGCTGGGAGAGGGCGCGGTTGTGATCCAGGCGGAGCATCGCGTTGATGTTCTCGCGCGGGAAGTCCGGCGCGTTCTGGGCGAGGATCGCGGCATTGGTATTGGCGGGGTTGCCGACCACCAGCACGCGGGCGTCGCGGCTGGCCGCTTCGTTCAGGGCGCGGCCCTGCACCTTGAAGATTTCGCCATTGGCCAGCAGCAGGTCGCGCCGCTCCATGCCCTTCGAGCGCGGGCGCGAGCCCACCAGAATGGCGGCATCCACGTCGCGGAAGGCGACCTTGGGATCATCGGTGATGGTAACGCCGGCGAGTAGCGGGAAGGCGCAGTCTTCCAGTTCCATCACCACGCCGCCCACGGCCGCCTGGGCCTGCGGCAGGTCGAGCAACTGCAGCACCACCGGCTGGTCGGCGCCGAACACATCGCCATGGGCCAGGCGGAATAGCAGGGAATAGCAGATCTGGCCGGCGGCGCCGGTCACCGCGATGCGCTTGGCGGGACGTGTCATGAGGCTGAGCTCCAGAACAGGATCGGGACGCGGATGCGCCCAGCTCGGCTTATAGGGCGGCTTTCACGACGTTTCAGCAGCCATCTGCGCAAAAGTGCAATGGTGGCGTCTCAGCTTGCGGCGAGCCGCGCCTCCAATGCCTCGTAGAGTGGATTGTCGGAGGCGAAGACATATTCCATCGCCCCCACCGTCACCATACTGGCCCCTTGTTCCCGCAGGAAAGTGGCAAGGCCGTGCAGGGTGTCGGGCGGGCAGTGCAGCGTGAGCATGCCAGACGAGGTGGGACCGCCGAACGGCGCAACGCACCGAAATTTCTCCACCGCCTGCGCCACCAGGTCCGCATCGCACGAACTGAAGCGGGTGCGTACCTCGCGCATGGTGCGCGCGCGCTTTTCCGCTGCCATGCGGTCGAAGATGGCGCGGGCGACGGCGCGTGTCCCGGCGGTCCAGGGGGCCGTGAGCGAGGCCACCAGATTGGCCTCCGAGCGCAGCATCACGCCGTCGTCCACCACCTTCAGCGCATTGGCCGACAAGGTGGCGCCGGTGGTGGTGATGTCGACGATCAGCTCCGCGCTTCCCGCTGCAGGGGTCCCTTCGGTCGCGCCCGCGCTTTCGACGATGCGGTAATCGACGATGCCGTGTTTGGCGAAGAACCCCCGGGTGAGGTTCACATATTTGGTCGCGACGCGGATGCGCCGTCCGGTGCGGCTGTGGAAATGGCTGGCCACATCGTCCAGGTCTTCCATGGTGCGCACATCGATCCAGGCCTGCGGTACCGCGACCACTACATTGGCATGGCCGAAGCCGAGCTTCTCCAGCAGCGCGACGCGGGTATCGGCGTGGGAGATGTTCTCGCGCACCAGATCCTCGCCCGTGACGCCCACATGGGCAGTCCCGGAGGCAAGCGCGGCGGCGATCTCGGAGGCCGAGAGATAGGCCACTTCCACATTCTCGACGCCGCCGATGGCGCCGCGATACTCGCGGGCGCCGCGCGCCTGCAACAGCGGCATGCCGGCGCGCGCGAAGAAAGCCTGCACGTTCTCCTGGAGGCGTCCCTTGGAGGGAACGGCGAGAATCAACGTGTCGCTCATCGCCCCGCCTCCACATCGGCTTTGGCCATTTCGGCCTGATCCACATGGGCGAGGCGCTCCACCCACGCGGCAAGGCCGACAGCAGGCACCACCGCCCCGCCACCGAGGCGCTCCAGCAGGCGATCATAGCGCCCGCCGGCGACCAGCGGGCCGTCCACGCGCTTGAGCGGATCGTGCAACTCGAACACCATGCCGCTGTAATAATCCAGCGGCCGGCCGAACGCCGCCGAGAATTGAATGTCCGTCAGCGCGATGCCGTGGGCGGCGATGAAGCCGGCGCGCCGGTCGAAGGCATCGAGCGCGGCGGTCAGGTCGATGCCGGCGTCACGCGCCAGCGCGCGCAGGCGGGCCGAGGCGCTGTCCGGGTCGCCGGTGATGTCGAGATAACGGCCGAGGATGATCGCGGTCTCGGCCGAAAGGCCGTTGCCGGCATCGAGCGCGGCTTGTTCGAGAAACCGCTCGGCGATTTCCGACACGCTGCGCCCGCCCACCGTCGTAATGCCGGCGATCGAGAGCAGGTCGGTGATGAGGGCGCGCGCGCCCTCCGGGTCGGAGCCGGTGAGCGCGTTCAGGACGCCGGCATGGCTCGCGCCATTGGCCGGGCGGTCGGCATTGAGGCGGGTGAGGTCGGCATCCAGGCCGCTCTGGCCGAAATCCTTCAACAGCCGTCGCCGCCATGCCGGGGGCAGGGGCAGGGCTTCAAGCAAAGCCGCAAACAGGGCGACATCGCCAAGGCGGATCGCCGGGGCCGGCATGTTGTAGATCGCGCAGGTCTCAAGGCCGAGAGCGAGAATTTCCGCGTCCGCCGCCTCCACATCGGTCCGCCCGAAGGACTCCACTCCGGCATGGCGGAACTCGCCGCTGCTTTCGCCGCGAAACCGGAACACCGGGCCGAGATAACTCACGAAGGTCGGGAGCGGCGCGCCGGAGAGCAGCACCTGCCGGGCTACCGGGATGGTGAGGTCCGGCCGCAGGCAAAGCTCCTGCCCGTCCACGTCGGTTGTGAGATACAGCTGGCGACGGATGGATTCGCCCGAAAGATCAAGGAACACGTCCGCCGGCTGCAGAATGGGCGTGTCGATGCGCACGAAGCCGGCGGCCTCGTAGCGGGCGAGAAGGGCATCGTCCAGGGCGCGGGACTCACGCTCGGGAAATCGGCTTTGCGCCTTGGGGGGCATGGAATTCGTCCGCCGCGGTCCAGATAGGGCTGAAGTGTTCGCGCGGCTTCTAGCAAAGGCGAAGCCCACAGGCCACCCCGCGTATCCTCGCAGAGGCTTAAGCCCGGCGTCCGGCTCGGCTATGGTGTGCGCCATGATGCGGGAATCGGCGTGCGGGCGCATGCCGGTTCGCAACTGCGCACCCGAAAGGAAAGCTAATGGCCGACGCCCCGAAGACTGCCCCGCAGGCGAAAGGCGCCAGCGCCGGCCCTGCCGTCGCCACCTTGTCCTTCGAGGCCGCGCTCGCCGAATTGGAGAGCATCGTCCAGCGCCTGGAGCGCGGCGACGTGCCTCTGGAGGAGAGCATCGCCATCTATGAACGCGGCGAAGCCCTCAAAGCGCGCTGCGATGCGCTGCTGAAGGAAGCCGAGGCGCGGGTGGAGACCATCACCCGCGATTCCGACGGCCGCCCCAACGGAACGGCCCCCCTCGATCCGGGCTGATCTCAGGGGAATCGCATTTGAACGCGCTTGACAATA
>NZ_JBAFWT010000015.1:0-116435 GCF_043195195.1 Roseixanthobacter psychrophilus | reverse complement strand
GCGTCGAGCATTCACGCGCGAAATTGAGCCCAATATCCGGAGACAGATGATGTCTAGTCTTACATTCCCCGCCTACAAGGTCGGTGATCTAAATATCTCCGCCGTCAGCGATGGTTATCTCCACGCCAGCTTCGATTTCCTCGCGAATATCGACCCGGCCGATGCCTCCCGAATTCAGGAAGATGCAGGGATAACGGATCAGACCGCGATCCATATCAACGGCTACCTTGTGCGCGGAAGCGGTCGCACCGTCCTGATCGACGCGGGAGCAGGCGGTTTCAAGCAGTGGGGCGGCCGCCTGAAAACCAATCTGCTGCTTGCGGGCATCCAGCCTTGCGAGATTGACGCGATCCTGTTGACGCACGCCCATCCCGATCATGTCGGGGGGCTGATGGAGGCTTCAGGGGAAGCCGTCTTCCCGAATGCCGAGCTTGTCGCCCACCATCGGGAAGTCGCGTTCTGGCAGGATGACGGCAATCTGAGCCGCGCGCCCGAGCGTGCCCGTGGCAACTTCCTCTTGGCGCGGCAGGCGTTCGACGGCTACCGCGACAGGCTGCGCACTTTTGACGGCGGCGAGGTGCTGCCCGGCATCACGGCGATGTCGCTGCCGGGGCACACCGCCGGCCACACCGGCTATCGGCTCGATTCAGATGGCAAGAGCCTGCTGGTCTGGGGCGACATCGTTCATTTCCCGCAGATCCAGATTCCCCGGCCCGACGTTTCGATCGCGTTCGATCAGGATGCGCGTCTTGCCGCCGATACGAGGTCGAGGCTGCTGGACTACGTGGCCGCCGAGCAGGAGCTGATCGCCGGCATGCACCTCGGGGAACCCGGCTTCGCACGCATCAAACGGACGGGCGAGACCTATGCTGTCGCATATGAAAAGTGAGCGTGATGCCAAGGGCGCTCGCATCACGAGCGGGAGGCATTCCCTCCGGTTTGGCCCCGATCCCGACGGGAGCACAGGAAGTTCCTCGATCGTCCCCGGCAGTTCATCTGATTAATCCGCGGTTGGGGACCGGGCACATCCCAACCTGATTTAGTGGTCGAGGGCCACCGCTTTCATCAGGGGGGCCAAATTGCAGCTAAATCTGCTTTTGAAGTTCCCGCGGCAATCGGCGACTACTGAGTAGCCATCGTGCAGACTGTCGCACCGCAACGTGCAACGGCGGAGGCTGGCGGAGAGAGAGGAGGTCGATTTTTGAGCCCTAATTTATTGTTTTCAAACGTAAAACTCACACTTTAACTATAATATTTACCCGGGATTTTACCCGGAATTTCCGACCTCCTTCGACCAATCTGCCGTCGCAGCTGTCGCAAAGATGCCGCCGGAGACAGGGCGCGCGTTGGGGTTAATGCCCGAGAACCGGTGTTTCTTGCTCAATTCCAATGTCGAAAGATTCAGTTTCGACCTCCGCTCCACATGTTTTGGTGGCTTAAGCACCCACCCGCTGTCTGGGCCACTGGGCCGGCGACGTAAAGATGTGTCATCCTGCTCCTCCGGGGGAGCGCTTCAATGTCAGCTTTTGTCAACAACGGCCTTGCCTCCTGGCGGCGGAGCCATGCCTCGCTGCTGGCAGGGGCTATGGGCGACAGCCTCGGCGCCGACATTGAATTTCTCTCACTCGCGCAGATCCGGCTGCGTTTCCCTGAAGGGCTGACGGCGTTGCCGCCCCATGAAGGGATCGCGGGCGCCGTAACTGACGACACGCAGATGACTCTGTTCACTGCGGAGGGGCTGATCCGGGCGGTCGTCCGTGGCACGCTGCGCGGCATCTGCCATCCGCCATCCGTGGTGCACCATGCGCTGCTCCGCTGGTATCGCACCCAGGGCGGCCGACCGGCGATGGACACCGACGATGTCGGATTGGTTCGCGATCAGCGGCTGCATGCCATCAGGGCGCCCGGCAACACTTGCCTCCATGCGCTGCGAGAGGCGCGCGCGTTTGGGCAGCCAGCTCGGAACGCAAGCAAGGGCTGCGGCACGATCATGCGCGTCGCGCCGGTCGCTTTAATCGCACGCCCGGACACTGTCTTTCGTCTCGCCATGGAAACGTCGGCGCTCACCCATGGCCATCCCACCGGGCAGATCGCTGCCGCCGCCTGGGCGTTGCTGCTCTCCAACGTGATGGCCGGCGCGGCTCTGGAAGCGGCAGCAGAGGAAATCGCCCAGCGGTGCCTCGTTCTCGACGGCGGCAAGGAGACCGCCGCGGCCATCCATGCAGCCTTGAATGCTCCCCGCGATGGAAGGCCGGAGACTGTGGAAAGCCTCGGTGGCGGATGGGTCGCGGAAGAGGCGCTCTCCATCGCTCTTTATTGCAGCCTTGCAGCCGCGGATCTTGAGAGTGGGTTGAGGATGGCCGTCATGCATGGCGGGGACAGCGACAGCACCGGGGCGATCGCCGGCAACATGCTCGGCCTCCTGTTTCCCGACCAAGTCTTCCAGCATCCCTGGTCACGCCAAGTGGAATGCGCCGACCTCATCGCCGACCTCGCCCGCGATCTTCATGATGCGCAGATGGGTGGGGAGGGCTGGGCGGAATCGGCCTTCGAACGGTATCCCGGCTCGTGAAAAATCCGCATCCGCAGTGTTGGGCCAGCCATGGGCGGTAGGTTTACAACGGTTCATGGCGGCGCGGTTTCAGTGGCGCTCATGTGCGCCGCCACAATCGACAGCGGCGCCCGAATCATCGTCTGTGACAGTTGACATGCCGAAGCGGAGATGCCGCTTTTGGAAAAGCAAGGACAGCGTCGTGGAGCACGGCGTCGTTCGGTGCGCGGAACGGCCTGGGAAGGTGCGGGGAAGCCGAAAGTGAATGCCGTCGAGATCGAGGAAGCCGTTTCAAACCTCGCCGAGCGCCCCTTCGACGCGGGGGAGTTTGCCTTCGCCTTCCTTGAGGCCTTCGGGAACAAAGAGACGACGCTGAAGCGGCTGCGAAAGGGGGAGACGAACAAGACCGATCTGCCCGGCGCAGTGCTTCAGACCAACAACATCCATATCGCCGTCGCGCCTCCCGGACAGGTGACGCAGACCCTGGCCGCGCTCAAGGCCAGCCCGGCGACGGCGCGCGCGAAGGCGAAGTTCGTGCTGGCCACCGATGGGGAGTGGCTGGAGGCGGAGGATCTGGTCTCCGATGCCGCACCCATCGCCTGCGCCTATTCGGACTTCCCGAATCATTTCGGCTTCTTCCTGCCGCTGGCCGGCATCACCACCGTTCGGCAGATCAGCGAGAATGCGTTTGATATCCGGGCCACCAGCCGCCTCAACAAGCTGTATGTGGAACTGCTGAAGGACAATCCGGAGTGGGGCACGGAGGCGCGGCGGCATGACCTGAACCATTTCATGGCGCGGCTCATCTTCTGCTTCTTCGCGGAGGATACGGATATCTTCCTCGGCGAGGGGCTGTTCACCGCAACCATCGACCAGATGAGCGCGCGCGATGCCTCCAACACCCATGAGGTGATCGGCCAGCTCTTCCGCGCCATGGCCACCAAGATGGCGGATCGCCGCGAGGCCGGGCTGCCGCGCTGGTCCGATGCGTTTCCCTATGTGAATGGCGGGCTGTTCTCCGGCAGCACGGACGTGCCGCGCTTCAGCAAGATGGCGCGCTCCTTTCTCATCAATATCGGCAGCCTCGACTGGACGAAGATCAACCCGGACATCTTCGGGTCCATGATCCAGGCCGTGGCGGATGATGAGGAGCGCGGCGCGCTGGGGATGCACTATACGAGCGTGCCCAACATCCTGAAGGTGCTGAACCCGCTGTTCCTGGATGACCTGCGCACCCGGCTGGAGGAGGCGGGCGACAATCCCCGCATGCTGCTGAACCTGCGTCGGCGGCTGGCGCGTATCCGCGTGTTCGATCCCGCCTGCGGCTCCGGCAATTTCCTCGTCATCGCCTACAAGGAGATGCGGTTTATCGAGGCGCAGATCAACCGGCGGCGCGGCGAGGCGGACCGGCGCTCCGACATTCCGCTCACCAATTTCCGGGGCATCGAGCTGCGCGACTTCCCGTCGGAAATCGCCCGCCTCGCCCTCATCATCGCCGAATATCAGTGCGACGTGCTCTATCGCGGCCAGAAGGAAGCCTTGCAGGATTTCCTGCCGCTGGATGCGGAGAATTGGATCGTCTGCGGGAATGCGCTGCGCCTGGATTGGTTGAGCATTTGTCCGCCGACCGGGACGGGCGTGAAGGTGCAGGCCGATGATCTTTTCGGCCTGCCGCTAGATCAGACGCAGATTGATTTCGAAAATGAAGGTGGGGAGACCTATATTTGCGGGAATCCGCCTTACAAGGGAGCCACTGAGCAAGACAAAATTCAAAAAGGAGATATGGAGGCTGTTTTCAACTCCACATTCCCTACATGGAAATCCTTCGATTACATCTTAGGGTTTTTTTGGAAAGCTCGAAAATTTATCGAATTATCGAATGCGTCATTCGCTTTCGTGACCACAAATTCAGTCTGCCAAGGAGAGCAAGTTTATAGATTCTGGCCAAATTGCATCTCCAATACAGTAAAAATTTCATTTGCCGTCACATCCTTCAAGTGGAGAAATCTTGCTCACAAAAATGCGGGCGTATCAGTATGTATTGTTGGACTCGGTCGCCTCCCGAGAAATATACGTTATTTTGATAGTCAAGCGGAGAGCGTTAGAGAAGTTCAGAACATAAATTCCTACCTAATCCCATATGTTGATGTATATGTGAAAAATGAAACAGACCCCGCAAACGGTCTGGCGCCTGTGGTCAATGGCAGTAAGCCTGCGGATGGCGGCGGGTTGATTTTTGATGCCGAAATAGCGTCGTTGCTAAAGGCCGCCGCTCCGAATTACGCTCATGTAATTCGTCCCTTTTTTGGGGCGCATGATGGGACACACGGCTCCGGGCGCTTCTGCATTTGGGCAAATGATGAAGAGTTTGAGAATCTTAATGAAATTTCTGAATTTCAGAATAGATTCGAAATTGTCTACGAAATGCGCATTAAAAGTGATAAATTACTGACGCGGTCCGGCGCAAAAGCGCCTTTTGCATTTCAGCAAATTCGCCAATCAGGCCATGAGCGCGTATTCCAAATACCTAGGCATTCCTCTGAGAAGAGAGACTATTATCCCGTCGTTTCGCTGCCTGAAGGAGCGATTGTCGGAGATGGTGCGTTTGCATTTTATGATCCGCCGTTATGGAACATAGGAGTATTTGTTTCGCGCCTTTCGCTCGTGTGGATTGGCGCGGTCTGCGGAAAGATTAAGACTGACTTTCGCTTCTCCAACACCCTCGGCTGGAACACCTTCCCTGTCCCCCCACTCACCGAGAAGAACAAGGCCGATCTGACCCGCTGCGCCGAGGACATCCTGCTGGCGCGCGAGGCGCATTTTCCGGCCACCATTGCCGATCTCTATGACCCGGACACCATGCCCGCCGATTTGCGCGCGGCCCATGAGCGCAATGACGAGGTGCTGGAGCGCATCTATATCGGCCGCCGGTTCAAGAATGACACCGAGCGGCTGGAAAAGCTGTTCGAGCTTTATACGAAGATGACGGCCACGGACCCACGCACGCCGGCGCCTGCGAGGCGCTCTCGGCAGCGGAATGGAAGCATTGGCAAATGACAATGATCGGGATCGCCGATGGCGCTGACGAAACCAACGTGTGGCTGACCAGTTTTGATGGGTTCGATCCGGATGTCTGGGGCTTTGTCGGCTTCGCCGATGAAGCCAGACGCGCGCGCTTCCTTGAGGGTAGCCGTCCCGGCGTGCTCGTTCTGATCTGGGTGACAACGAGAGGACCCAAGGACGAGCAAGGAAAGATCGTTGGGGTCGTCCAGTGCTCGCATGAAACGGGTGTGGCAAGCGACTTCATGCCGAGGTCAGCCTATGAAAAAAAGCGGGCAGACCCGCAAACCCGCGATAAGTGGGACTTTGCGGTAAGGGTGGTTCGCGCTTGGCGCATATTGCCCGATCAAAGGCAGCGCATCGCGGACTTTGCGCCCCAAACCTATTTTACGCCGGATGGCACTAGTCGGGCGCAGTTTCTCGGCTCTCAGGGTGCACCCCTTGAGCCGCAAGAGGCCCGCAAGCTTTTCAACCTAATGGTTGAGGAGGTTGACGTCTTTGGGGGCGCACCAGTTTCGCCTCACGCTCGCGGGGTCTTCGAGAGCCTGCTTCGCCCAAGCCGCCCCGGCCCGATATCGCAACAAGGCTTCTGGGTTGAGCCCGCAGAAGGGGCGAAACATCTTTACGTGCTTCAATTGACAGGCAAAGCAGCTACTTTCCTCAATGATGTCAGTGCATTCGGAAAGGTCATCATAAAGCCGGGCATTTCATCCGACCCTGAGACAAGGTGTGAGGGGCTGAATTCAGCCTACCCTTCTGGGAGCGCCTTCCGTTGGCAGATCGGATGTTCTACCGCACGCCGAGGCGTCGCCGCACTTCACGACTCTATGTCCGCGATATTGGCGGAGCGGGCCATGCAGGATGCTATTCTTGCGCAGGGTGGTCGCTCGCTGGGGAACGAATTTTTTCTCGCTGATAGAATGATAATCGATGCCGTGCTCGACGCTGGGTTGACGGCAGCCGGACGGACCGTGCCATGACGCAGAAGATTCCCTCCGTCTCAGTCTCCTACCTGCGCAACGGTAGTTCCACGAAGGCCAATGCCCTGGGCATGCGACCCATGCAGGAGCGCGCCTATGAGAAGCGGGGCGAGCAATATCTGCTCATCAAGTCGCCGCCGGCCTCGGGCAAGAGCCGCGCGCTCATGTTCATCGCCCTCGACAAGCTGGCCAATCAGGGCATCAAACAGGCCATCATCGTGGTGCCGGAAAAGTCCATCGGCTCCAGTTTCCACGATGAGGCGCTGACCCGTTCCGGCTTCTGGGCGGACTGGGTGGTCGCGCCGAAATGGAACCTCTGCAATGCGCCGGGCGGGGACAATGGCGGCAAGGTCAATGCCGTGGGCGACTTCCTCGCGAGCGACGACAAGGTGCTGGTTTGCACCCACGCCACCTTCCGCTTCGCCGTGGACCGGTTCGGGGTGGAGGTGTTCGACGACCGCCTCATTGCCATCGACGAATTCCACCACGTCTCCGCCAATCCCGACAACAAACTCGGCCTGCATCTCGGCGCCTTCGTATCCCGGGGCCGCGTGCATGTGGTGGCGATGACCGGCTCCTATTTCCGGGGCGATGCCGAGGCCGTCCTGAGCCCGGAGGACGAGGCGAAGTTCGATACGGTGACCTACACCTATTACGAGCAACTCAATGGGTATGAGCATCTCAAGCAGCTCGACATCGGCTATTTCTTCTATGCGGGCTCCTATGCCGACGACATCCTGAAGGTGCTCGATCCGGCCGAGAAGACGATCGTCCACATCCCGTCCGTCAATTCGCGCGAGAGCACGAAGGATAAGATCAAGGAGGTGGAACACATCATCGAGGCGCTGGGCGAATGGCAGGACCCCGATCCGGAAACCGGCTTCCATCTGGTGAAGACGCCCGCAGGCCGCGTGCTGCGCATCGCCGACCTGGTGGATGATGATGGCGCCAAGCGCGACCGCGTCTCCGCCGCGCTGAAGGATCCGGCACAGAAGAACAATCGCGACCATGTGGACATCATCATCGCGCTCGGCATGGCCAAGGAAGGGTTCGACTGGATCTGGTGCGAGCATGCGCTCACCGTGGGCTATCGCTCGAGCCTCACCGAGATCGTGCAGATCATCGGACGCGCCACCCGTGATGCGCCGGGGAAAACCCGTGCACGCTTCACCAATCTGATCGCCGAGCCGGATGCCTCGGAAGAGGCCGTCACAGAGGCGGTTAACGACACCCTGAAGGCCATCGCGGCCAGCTTGCTCATGGAGCAGGTGTTGGCGCCGCGCTTCGAGTTCAAGCCGAAGAACCCACAGAACGAGCCGACGCCGGGCTTCGACTATGGCGTGGGCGGCTATGACCCGAACGCCTGTAATGTGGGCTTCAACGAGGAAAGCGGCAAATTCCAGATCGAGATCAAGGGACTTGTCACGCCCAAGAGTGAAGAGGCGCAGCGCATCTGCCAGCAGGATCTCAATGAGGTCATCGCCGCCTTCGTACAGGACAAGACCACCATCACACGCGGCCTGTTCGACGGCGAGCACGCGGGCGGCGAGACCTTGGCGGAAGAGCTGACACAGCTCCGCATGGGCAAGATCATCAAGGACAAGTTCCCCGAACTGGACGACGAGGATCAGGAGGCTGTGCGGCAACACGCCGTTGCCGCCCTGAACCTCACGCAGAAGGCCAAGCAGGTCGCCTCGGCCGGGGGCTCCGACGGCGACGACAGGGGGTTGAACACGGCCTTCGTCCAGGGTGTTCGCAAGTTTGCGATGGATGTGCGGGACCTCGATATCGACCTGATCGACCGTATCAATCCCTTCGGCGAAGCTTATGCCATCCTCGCCAAGACAATGAGTGAGGAGAGCCTGAAGCAGGTTGCCGCGGTGATCGGCGCCCGGCGCATCAACCTGACCATGGAGGAAGCGCGCGCCCTGGCGAAGCGGGCCTTGAAATTCAAGCAGGAGCGCGGCCGATTGCCCTCGCGCACATCGCAGGATGCCTGGGAGCAGAAGATGGCGCAGGGCGTTGCCTTCCTTCAGCGGATGAAGGCGGAGGCGGCCCGTGGCTAAGGAATTTACCGACGAGGACGACGCGCTGCTCGAAGAACTGGGCGTCGAGGTCGAGGCAAAGAAGACGTCGAGCCGCACCCCGCGGGAAGAGCGGATCATCGCCGGGTTCGAGGAGATCCAGCGTTTCGTCACCGAGCATGGCCACGCCCCCCGGCACGGGGAGGATCGCGACATCTTCGAGCGGCTCTATGCCGTGCGCCTTGATCGGCTGCGCGAGCAGGCCGATTGCCGCGCTGTCATCGCCCCGCTCGATCATCAGGGGCTTCTGGCCGGTGCCGACGACGACCCAGGCGAGGCCCCCGACGGCCTCGACGATGACGAACTGCTTGCTCAGCTCGGGCTGGATCCGAACGAGGGAGGCATCACTGACCTTCGGCATGTCCGGTCATCCGAGGAGAAGCGCGCGGCCGAGGAGATTGCCAATCGCCAGAAATGCGAGGATTTCGAGCACTTCAAGCCGCTCTTCGATCAGGTGCAGCGCGACCTGCAAAGCGGCGTCCGCAGCACGCGTCCCTTTGTGAAGGACGCAGGCTTCCTGAAAGCGGAAATCAAGGCGGGCCAGTTCTTCATCCTGGGCGGGCAGACAGCATATGTCGCCCAGGTTGGGGAACCAATGAGAGCGACGAACGGCGAGACGGACGCAAGGCTGAGGGTCATCTACTCCAACGGAACAGAGACTGATCTGCTCCTTCGGTCGCTTCAGCGGGCGCTCTACAAAGACGAGGCTGGCAGGCGGATCAGCGATCCAGAGGCGGGGCCGTTGTTCGCAGCCCAGATCGAAGACGGCGATGAAGCCAGCGGCATCGTATACGTGCTCCGCTCCAAATCCGATCACCCTTTGGTCGCGGAACATCGTGAGGTTCTGCACAAGATCGGCGTTACCGGCGGGGACGTGTCGCGGAGGATCGCCAACGCAAGGCTTGATCCGACCTTCCTGATGGCGGACGTCGAAATCGTCGCGACCTATGAACTCTTTAACGTTAACCGAATCCGGCTGGAAAACTTAATCCACCGAATCTTCGGTGCAGCTAAGGTAGACATCGAAATCAAAGACCGCTTCGGACAACCGATCATCCCGCGGGAGTGGTTTCTGGTTCCGCTTTACGTCGTCGACGAGGCCATCGAGCGTATCAAAAACGGAACGATCACCAGCTACACCTATGATCCGAAGACGGCTTCTTTGACGCTGGCGGCGAAATAATATTCATTTCCATCATAGGGACAGCTATGAAAGGCCCGATTTCGCGAGATAATGCCAGACGTCAAGAGCACAGACTGATTTATGATATTAAACGGTCGCGCATTTGCGAACCCATCTGCAAAAGAATGCATCTGCCTCTTCATACGCTTCCCGAGAAAGCTTGACCCTTGACGGGCTAAATAAGTGGGCTGCCATCTCGAATTCGGCGTCGACATATCTACCTATGTCGTGCGGAATTAATTCGGTGCCAAATTCTCGCGCCTGCGCCTTTCGTTCCAATAGCGAACTCACCAGATCACAAATCGCGTTCGGCGGCGCGGATTCTTCCATAAGCGTGGGGAAGTGCATAGGCGGCACCCTCTCGCTCGGGTGATGGCGCAGCCACCTTAGTACCGTTGCTGGACGTAAAGCATAAAATATCTTCTTCAACGGAATATATCTTCCATCTCCAAAGTACATGCGCCGCTGTCGAAGCCCAAGATGGAGATAATGGCGCGCCACCAGTTCTCGGCTCGCAAATTGCGTTGCGAAGGCAAGGAGCTCTATTTTGAATTCTTCCGATCCGGAATAGGAAATCGGACTTTGCAGCCATTCGATGACGACTGCGTTACCCTTGAGCATCAGCTTCAATGCCTTGCCCAGATCCCAGCCATTGATATCAAATATGGGGTCAATCGGAATTTCGATGACGTCGCGCGGTGGTGATAGGCTTAGATACTGGTCGATGCCCCGTATGAATATAAATCGGCAATCATAGTCGCTGTCTGGAGAGGCAAAACCCCAGGCCCGACTCCCTGATTCGACGGCCAGAGCGATGTTTGCTTGGTGCTCCTGCCCGATCCGCTGTAGCATCTGGTCGATCTGCTGGACCGCATCGCGTGACATTTGTTGGGGTATGTTTCTCAGGGTCTTGAAGGCGATAGCCTCCTTCTCAAATACGGCTGTTTCATCGGCCGATCGATGTCCTCTTAGCACGGAGCCGTGCAAAAGAGGCCGAGTGGCAGAAACATCCCAAAGTGCGAACGGGCTACTCTAATGCTGCATCGGAGCCACGATTGCTAGGCCGCTGCTCCAAAGGCTTCAGCCGGCCGGCATCATCGAACAGATCAACGATGTTCGAGAAGCCGACGCGCCCGAGTTCCTGCACGATCCGCACGGCATCAATGTGGGCGGCCGCAGCGGCGTTCCATCGCTTCCGCGATCGCCTGGGCGATGTCAGGTTTTGTCAGGTTCTCCGCGGCCATCTGGCGTGCGGTTCTGCGACTGTAACCAGCGCGGACGGCCGCAGCGGTCGCGTTCAAATCCCGCAGATATTCCGCCACGAACAGGCGCTGCTTCATGGTCAATGCGGTCACGACCGTTCTCCCTCGATTGGATGCAGATCGACACGTGTGGTTGCGCGGGCCCGGCGCCATGGCGGTTGCGACGGTGAGCGCCGTAGAGGCGTTGGGAGAGGCGTTGGGATTGGCGAAAGAGAAGAGGGCGGGATGCAGAACGAGGCCCGCAGCCCTTCACACTCGATCGTCGCTTCTCTGCGGGTGAGGGCGATGACCTCCCCGCCGCACAATTCCCAGACGAGGCCGCCGATCCAGTTGCCTGGTACCTCGAAGATGTCGACGACAGACCATCCGAGGTGGCCTGCGCAGGATCCCCAACGTGCGAGGAACCGATCGGCATCTGCCAGGGCTTGATCCCAGTGGAGGGTGGAAATGCCGACAGGAACCTCCGTCTGCATTTGCTCTCGTGCCGCGAGATAGGCGGCGGGGATCTCGCTCAGCTCGCCGGGCGGGACAGCGTGGAAGGTGTCGGAATTGGCTGGTGCGGCTTGATCCGGCACTCTCAAAACCTTCAAAACCTCCTGTGGCGGGGTTTCGAAAGTTTTGAGGGGGAGGTCCTCGCCGGCTTCAAGGCCTTGTTTGCGGGCGAGAAGCCGCTGAAGCCACTTGCTCTTCATCGTCCGCCCTCCGCGATCTTCGGATGCCAAAGATACTCAGAGGTTGGACGCCCACCCGCGGCGCCGGCCGGGACCTCTCGGGGCAGAAGGTGATGTGTGGAAATCAGGATCTGGAGTGCGGCGTCGACTGCATTGCGTTCCGAGAGGCCAGTCCAGTTCTTCTGATGGACATCGCGCGCGCGAAAAGGCGAAGGCAGAGCTTCACGGCGGCTGAGGATTAGACGTGCGCCGGCTTCCGCTACAACGGTGCCCGCTGCGTACAGGCGCTCGGCATGGGTCCGCAGATACTCGGCCCATGCAAGAGCTTGAAGCATTGCATCATCACCAATGGCGGCGTCCTCTCCCGAGAGTAGTTGGAAAGCCAGCGCGAGAGACGCAACCGTCTTCGGCATCTTCAGCAGGTGTGCTTCCAGCGCTTCCGATTGAGCTCCCGAGCGCGCATCGTGCTGGAGATCCGTCATCCACTCGACGAAGAGGCCTTGTGCCTGAGCGGTAAGGCGGCGGAGAGCCGGTGTCTCCGTCGTGCCGAGATTCAGCGCTTCAAGGCGACAGAAGGCCGCTTCATAAGCTTTCTCCGCGTCGGGATCAGGTTGACGGTCACACCATTTCCAGTCCTTCGAAAGGTCTGGCCATACGGCGAGCTGGAGACGCTGCACCAAACCATCGGCGGAGGTGCCGGACACGGCGCCGCGGACGATAGGCGCGATACGCGCCGGCTGAATGCAGCCCACGAGGGACAGGGTGGCCACCTCTATTTCGACGGTACCGCGGCCGATGCGATCATATTTGAAGCTCGCATCGCCGTTGAAAGCCTCAAGGTAAAAGGCCCGGTCGATCTGGAATGCCTCATCCTCGAGCTTGGCGAGAAGACCCGGCAACTCATCGCGGACGAGGAGCAAGCCGCGCGGATTCTCGTTCAAGAGCTCCCCGAGTTTCTCGACGGTTGCGTCGTTTACGATCAGCCGCTTGCGTGTCGGGAGAAGGACGGTCGAGGCCTGGGCATCTGCGATGACTTCCCTTGCGGCATCGCGGTCATTGTCCTTGAGTTTCTTCTTTGCCTCCTTCCGCGCCTCTTCCAGGACGATCTTCGTGACCTCGGCATCCGCCTCCGCCTGAGAGCTTTCGCCCTCCCACTGCTTTCGCCACTCGCGTTCGATCTTGTTGAGCGGCGAGAGAGCATATTTCAGGGCCGGGCTCTTCATCGCCGAGGGCGGCCCGATGACAGCGCCCCACAGATTGGGGACGACCATCCAGTTGTCGAATTGCTTCGGCAGGATGCGAACCCGGTTTCCGATCAAGGTTGCGCAGGCAACCAGGGCTCCTACGGCGACAAAATCCGGAGGGCATTGGGTGCGGTCGGCAACATCGAAGACATACTTGGTGAGCGCCGGAGGCAGCATCTGGGGCAGCAACTGCGCCACCGCTGGCAGGCCGGCAGCGATCGGCTGGGGATCAAGCAACGGGGTGGAGGTTGCGGCGAACGGCACCGCGGTGATGATATGGGTGTTCACAGCCGCCCCTCCTGCTTGTCTTGCAGAACGTCGTTCCAATCCAGACCATCCGGCGGTTCCGCCCAGGAGACATGCCATCCCATTGCCAGGGCACGTTTTCCGAGAACATGACCGGCATCGCGGCCGACCTGATCCGCATCGACGGCGATGACCAGTTGCCCGGCGCTGTCGGGAAGCCGGAACATGGCCATGCCGGAGGCGCTGAGGGCCGCCCACACCGTCCCATGGCCGGGAAGCATCCGCGCTGCGCTCAGCGTGCTCTCAATCCCCTCGCCGATTACGGTCGGGCCAGGGCCGATTGAGAGGCACACCCCGCCGCCGCCGGGAGACCCTACGAACAGGCGAGGCGGCTCGATCGGAGCCTTCAGCGCGTCTGCACCGATGAAGGTGAGATGGGCTGCTGCGTCCGGCATGCCATCGACGCGGGCGATCATCGCATCGAATGTCCCCATCGGATGCCATGCCTTTGGCAGGTGGCGCAGGCGCGAAGGGATCGGTCCGAGAAGACCGCGCCTGGCGAGATAGCGCTCGACGATGGTGCCTTCGGCTGGGCGGGAGGCTAACCATTTGGCTCGGGCACGGGCGGCATTCTTAGCCCGCTTATGGGCTTCCTGGCGCAGGCTGCGCGCGAGGGCTTCGGGGTCCTGCTGCTCGGGCGGGCTCAGATCACCAACATCGAGCCCGCGGGCATACAGCGCGCTGCTGATATCCGCATAGGAGCAACCGGCATGACAGTAGAACAACACCTTGCCGGTCTTGCCTTCGGATACGGACAGGGCCGGGGTGCGGTGATTGGCATGAGCGGGGCAGAAGCATAGCCCACCGCGCCCGGACCAGCGCCCGCCGAGGGCTTCAACCATCGAGCGGGCGTTGAGCGAGAAGGAGGTCGCGGGCTCAGTCATGGCTGCCTCCCGCGGTGCGGGCCGCCTTCGCCTTCTCGATAACGGTGAGGATTTCCGAGCGGGGCCAGCGAGACAGGCGGCCCAATTTAAGAGGTTCGGGAATCGTACCATCTGCGACACGGCGCCAAAAACTGGCGACGCTCATGCCGAGGAGCGAGGCTCCCATATCAACGGAGACGAGCGGGTCGTCCACCTTTGTCTTCGTCAAGGTCTCGTGACCGGACTGCGATGCCTTGTACATGTTTGCTCAACTCAGGTCTGGAGTGACACGAGTTGCGACATGGCCCCGAGGGCATGGACATTTGGCGGGGCTTGTCCCGCTTTTATGCCCCCGATGAGCGCCCGTAGAGTTTGATGTTTGCTTCCTTTGAAGCCCCGAGGCCTTTTTGTGCGGCCAGTTCCGCTGCCCTCGCCTTCGAATGGCCCGCATCGATCAGTTTTTGCATTTCTGCGAGAATGGCGGCGGACTTCGACGAGCGTTTTCCTTTTCGATTTCGGCCGCCCTCTGCCGCGGCTTCGATCGTCTTTATGCCGCGCAGAGCATGACTTTCGAACGGCTTGCCCCAGGCTTCCTGCATATGCCGACCGGCCATAAAGGCATGACTGGCGACTTCAGCGATAACCTCTGCGAGCCAAGCCTTGTCCGCCTCGGACTTCATCTCCCTGCGCATCCAGGTCGCGCAAACGTCCAGCGCAGCCAGAAGCTGGAGAGATTCTCGGCAATGCTGTTCCTGGGAAAGCTCCCCCGGAGGACCGCTTTGCTGCGCCTTGTTTGCACACGCGCCGAGTGTCTTTTGAAGGAAGTTTTCTGCCTCGGCGCGAATCAATTGCCATGCCTCGCTGGCCTGGGGCGGGTCACCTTCAACGGCCGCCTCAAGCTCACCCAGAGCAAGGATCGTCGCAGCGCCTTTCCATTCGGCAGGGGCTTCCTTCGGGAGGCAATGGCGTTCCATGCTTTCCAGGCCATCAGTGACGGTGATGAAAGGAACGGCATCTTGCAATGCCTTCAGCAAGGCACCCTGCTCAGGCGGGGAGAGATGAGGCCACAGGTCCTCCATTTCATTCCATTGTCGGTGCTCGAAAAGCACCCGCCAGTCGTCCATCGTATCGCTCAATAGGTCAGGCCTGATCGGCCAGTGTCTGATTATCCGCGTTTGCAGGCGTGGCGCTCTCGGCCATTGCATGCGCTGCTGGAGCTGCCCGCCTGCGTCCTCCGACCAGGTCTGAAGGCGGCCTTTGGCCTTCCATGATGAGGTCAGCCCAGAGCTGCGCCAATTCGATCCGGCGTTCCAAATGTTCAGCGCGGTTATAGGCGCTCTCCACCCGGTCCTTCGGGGTATGTGCGAGCATCAGGTCGATCAACGGCTTATCGACGTGAAACCGTTCGTTCATGACCGTCGAAAAAGTGGCCCGCCATCCATGAGGGACATGCCGGTGATGATACCCGGCGCGGTTCAGGAGATAGCCGAGGGCGTTCTCGCTCGCCGGCTTATGGGAATTGCGCCCATTCGGCACCACATAGGGGCCGAGGCCCGTGAGCGACCGCAGCACATCTATGGTCTCAAGCGCCTGCTTTGCCAAAGGCACGACGTGATCCCGGGTGCTGTCGTACTTATAGGCGAGCTTGAGTTTCATCCTGGCCGCGGGGATGCGCCAGAGCGCCTGCTTCGGGTCCAGTTCAGCGAACTCGGACCATGGCGTCGTGATGAGGGTCCCGGGTCGGACCGCCGTCATGGCCAGGAGGCGCAGGGCAAGCTTCGTCGCAGGATGCGCAGGGGTCTCATCGACGCGTTTGATGATCTCGCGCGCCTCCTCAAGGTCCGTTATCGCCGGCTGACGCCCCTTTTTCAGCGGTTTGAGGGCCTTCTGGACAATGGCAGCGGGATCGCTCTCGGCAATGCCACTGGCAATGGCGTGGACGAACACCGCCGACATGCGTTGGCGAACGCGCTTGGCCGTCTCGATGGCGGGGCGGTCCTCGATCGCGCGCAGGACGGCCAAGACCTCCGGAACGGTGATTGTGCGAATGTCCCGGCCGCCGAGCTCGGGAAACACATCCCGCTCCAAGGTGTGGATGACGTCATAGGCATGGGTCTGCGTCCAGTGCGCCTCATTCATGCCGTACCACTCGCGGGCGAGGTGCTCGAAGGTCACATGCGCCGGGGCGGTCGTCACGCGCCTACGATCTGCCTTCTCAGCGGACGGATCCTTGCCCTCGCGAAGCAGCTTCTTCTGGGCCATGCGTGCCTCCCGGGCCTCCTGAAGGCTGATGTCCGGGTATGGCCCGATCGTGAGGAGCTTCTCCTTGCCGGCGATCTCATAGCGCAGGCGCCAGACCTTGCCTCCTGCCGGAGAGATGGCGAGGTGGAGCCCGCCGCCGTCGGTCAGCTTGTAGGGCTTCTCGGCCGGCTTGGCTTTGCGGATCTGCATGTCTGTCAGCGGCATTTACCCGGCCTTCCCCTTTACCCGGTTTCCGGAGGCGGCCTTACCCGGCTTTTACCCGGGATCGATTGCGCTTTAGCGCGATATCGTGAGACGCCCTGCAGCCGATATGGCGCGCAAATCGAGCGCTGACAAGGCTTTTGCGACGTTATGAGAGGGGGTGAAAATGATGGGTGGCGGAGAGAGAGGGATTCGAACCCTCGATACGGTTGCCCGTATACACGCGTTCCAGGCGTGCGCCTTCAACCACTCGGCCACCTCTCCACAGCGCCGCCCAAAGGCTCGCGCGGAACTCTATCCAGGACAGCGATCAGCCCTCGAACGCGCCGCGACACTGTTCTTGGTGCCCGCCGCAGTCTCATGCCATCGTCTCGTGCACGCTAAACTCTCGTCTGTCGTGACAGGCGAAAGAGATGCGCGATGCCCTGAATACCCGCCGAAGCTGTCGTGAAACGTGCGGCGCCGGTTGAAGCGCCACGCTCTGGCAAGGCGGCGGAATATAGCGGCTCGCGCGCGCCAGACAAGCCGGTCGGCAAAACTTTCTGGCGGTCTCAACACCCGCGTCGGGCACCGCCGCAAACCGGCGCGCAGCCGGGGACAGAAATCGCCCGAGAACCCTGGAGGCGGGGCGGGCAACCCGCGCAAACGCTGTAAAGCGCGCTGCGCCGCATAACCCAGAGCGGTCTTTGGGTCCATCGTTCTACAGCGCGGTGGGCAAAGGCGCGGCTATTGAGGCGCACCACGCTGAAGAGTCACCCCACCTTAAAGCAAGGGTGATGAGCGTCCCGCATCGGGGTTGGACACCCGCGCTGCGCTTGCGCGAAATCAGCGTGGGCCCGGTAAGCCCGGGGCGTTGGGATCAGTCGCGCAGCAGATCGTTGATGGAGGTCTTGGCGCGGGTCTTCTCGTCCACGCGCTTCACGATCACGGCGCAATACAGCGAGGGGCCGGGCCGTCCGTCCGGCAGCGGCTTGCCGGGAAGGGAACCGGGCACGACCACCGAATAGGCGGGAACCTCGCCCACAAACACTTCGCCGGTCTCCCGGTCGATGATCTTGGTGGACGCGGAGATGAACACGCCCATGGAGAGCACGGACCCGCGCCGCACGATCACGCCCTCCACCACTTCCGAGCGGGCGCCGATGAAGCAATCATCCTCGATGATCACGGGGCCGGCCTGCAGCGGCTCCAGCACGCCGCCGATGCCGACGCCGCCGGACAGGTGCACATGCTTGCCGATCTGCGCGCAGGAGCCCACGGTCACCCAGGTGTCGACCATGGAGCCCTCGCCGACATGGGCGCCGAGGTTCACGAACGAGGGCATCAGCACCACGTTGGGCGCGATATAGGCCGAGCGGCGCACGATGGCGCCGGGCACGGCCCGGAAGCCGGCGGCGCGGAATTCACGCTCGTCCCAGCCCTCGAACTTGGAGGGCACCTTGTCCCACCAATGGGCGCCGCCCGGGCCCCCGGGAATGGGCTCCATGTCGTTGAGGCGGAACGAGAGCAGCACCGCCTTCTTCAGCCATTGATTGACATGCCAGCTGCCATCGGCGCGCGGCTCGGCGACCCGCACCTTGCCGGCATCGAGCAAAGCGAGCGCCGCGGTCACCGCCTCGCGCACGGGGCCGGTGGTGTCGAAGCCGATCTCGGCACGGGCCTCGAAGGCCGCGTCGATGATCAGTTCGAGGTCGGGATTGGCGGCGGCGACGGCAAGGTTCGGCATGGTTTCCTCTTGAGGCTGCGGCGCCTTTCTGGCGTGCCGCGTATTGGATGGGGCAGGAGGCTCAGCCGCGCTCTTTCACCGAGACGAATTTCAGCTTGGGCCATTCCTCGATGGCGCGGTCCAGCACCCATTGGCTGCGGGCGAGATAGACCGTCGCATCGTCGCGGTCGCGGGCGATGGAGGAGCGGCTGGTTTCGATGAAGCGCTCGATCTCAAGCCGGTCGCCGACGATCCAGCGGGCGGTGACGAACGAGACACTCTCGTAGCGGATCGGAACGCCATATTCCTTCTCCAGCCGCGAGGAGAGCACGTCCAATTGCAGCGTGCCCACCACGCCGACGATGGGGGAGGGGTCGGAGATCGGGCGCAGCACCTGCACCACGCCTTCCTCCGCCATGTCCTGCAGCGCCTTGGAGAGCTGCTTGGCCTTCATGGGATCGGCCAGCAGCACCCGGCGCAGGATTTCCGGCGCGAAATCGGGAATGCCCTCGAAGCGGATCACCTCGCCCTCGGACAAGGTGTCGCCGACCCGCAACATGCCGTGGTTGGGAATGCCGATGATGTCGCCGGCCACCGCCTCGTCCACCGTCTCGCGCTCCTGGGCGAAGAAGAAGATCGGGTTGGCGATGGCCATGTGGCGCTTCTCGCGGGCGTTGTAGAGCTTCATGCCGCGCTTGAAGGTGCCGGAGCACAGGCGCACGAAGGCGACGCGGTCGCGGTGGTTCGGGTCCATATTGGCCTGGACCTTGAAGACGAAGCCGGAAACATTGTCTTCGTCCGGCTGCACGATGCGGCCATTGGCGCTGCGCGGCAGGGGGCTCGGGCCGAAGGTGCCGAGCCCGGCAAGCAATTCGCTCACCCCGGCTTCCTTGATGGCGCTGCCGAAATACACCGGCGAGAGGTGCCCCTCGCGGAAGCTTTCGAGATCGAACGGGGGCAGCACGCCGAGCGCGAGGGTGAGCCCCTCCACCGCCTCGGCCAGGATGCGCGGCTCGATGCCTTCGACCTCAAGCAGGTCTTCCGGCTGATCGAAAGGCACCAGGCGCGTCAGCAGGCCGCCGCGCTCCTCCGCGAAGCGCGCGCATTTGTTGGGCACGTCGATGAGGCCGCGAAAATCAGTGCCCATGCCGATCGGCCAGGTGAAGGGCGTGAGGTCCAGCGCCAAGGTGGCGGCGATGTCATCCATCAGGCCGAGCGGGTCGAGCCCCTCGCGGTCCACCTTATTGATGAAGGTGAAGAACGGGATGTCGCGCAGGCGGCAGACTTCGAACAATTTGCGGGTCTGGCTCTCGATGCCCTTGGCGGCGTCGATGACCATCACCGCCGCATCCACGGCCGAGAGGGTGCGGTAGGTGTCCTCGGAGAAGTCCGAGTGGCCCGGCGTATCCAGCAGATTGTAGACGATCCCGTCGCGCTCGAAGGTCATCACCGAGGAGGTGACGGAAATGCCGCGCTGCTGCTCGATTTCCATCCAGTCGGAGCGGGTGCGGCGGCGGTCGCCGCGCGCCCGCACCTGTCCGGCCATGCGGATGGCGCCGGAGGCAAGCAGGAGCTTTTCCGTCAGCGTGGTTTTACCCGCGTCGGGATGGGAGATGATGGCGAAGGTGCGCCGGTGCGCAAAATCGGGAGAAGCGGCGGAAGTCGCCGTAACATGGGCGGTCGGATCGAGCATGGCCGCCTTATAATCCGAAACGCGGGCGCGAGAAACGGTCTCGCGCGCATCAAATCCCCAGCGCCGTGCAACGTGTCAGGGCGCTCGGGGCGGACGCGAGAGGCCGGACGAAAGAGGGTCGGCACGAAGGTGACGGATACCGTGGTCGCGGGCGGATCGTGAAAACAACAAGGCCCTCCGCGGGAGGGCCTTGGAAGATTTTGGAACAACAGCTCTTGGAAGAACCTGGACGGTCGACGCCTGGCATCCGAGAAAGCCAGGGCCGGCCGCGCGCACAGGGCGCGCGCGGCATGGCCAAGCTTCAGCTCATCGCGCCATCGGCGAAGGTCTGGCGGCCTTCGTAGATGCCGGAGGTGAGATAGTGCACCAGCGGGTTGACCCCCGCCTCGGCAACGTCGGCATAGGCCGCGAGGTACGAGGAGGAGTCGAAATTCACCGAGGGGTCGCGCCCTTCGGCCGCACCGTACAGGAGATAGTGCGCCACCGGATCGACGCCCGCCGCGGCGACGTCCTTATTGGCTTCGAGATAGGCCGAGGTGTCGAACAGCGCGTTGGGGTCGCGGCCTTCCTTGATGCCGTACTGCAGATAATGCTGGTAGGCATCAATGTCGGCCTGGGCCACGTCGCGATTGTTCAGCACATAATATTCGGCGTCGAAGCCGTTCACCAGGGTCTTGCCGATGGCCTGATAGATCTCGCGGCCTTCCGCCTGCCCGAACTGCAGGTAATGCGCGAGCGCAGTCATGCCGGATTGGGCCACGTCGGGGTTGTGAGCGAGATAGAGCGCGGCATCGAACTTGGCCGAGGGGTCGCGGCCTTCGGCGGCGCCGCTGTTGATGAAGTGGGACAGCGGATCGTAACCCGCCTTCGCCACATCGGCATTTGTGGCGAGATAGCCCTTGGTGTCGAAGAAGGCGTTGGGATCGCGACCCTCGGCGGCGCCGAAGCGGGCGTAATGGGCCTCGGCGTCGAGGCCCGCGGCCAGCACGTCTGGGTTTGAGAGCAGATAAAACAGGTCGTCGACGAGCGGGTTGCTGTCGGCGCCGTCGATCACGCGATCGGCGAATTCCAGCTTCTCGATGCCGGTGAGCAGGTCCTGCGTGCCGCTGGGACCGGAGACCACGATGCCCTGGGTGGTGAAGGCGAACTTGAACTCGGCGAAATTGTTCGCGAACACGGCCGTGTCGATGCCGTTGCTGCCCCGCACCACATCGTCGCCGGCAGTGAGCTGGAAGCGCTCGTCGCCGTCGGTGCCGATCTGGGTCGGCGAGTCGTTTACCGAGTCGGAGCGGAAGTTGAGGTTCTGGATGCGGGTATCCAGCGCCATCGGGGTATCCGCCTCGTCGAAGGCGGTTTCCTTGGTGGCGTGGTTGGCGGCGATGTAATCGTTGAACGCCTTCTGCTCGCCCAGGGCGTTGGCTGGGACATTGGGCGCCACGGTGAAGTCCACCGCCTCGTCCAGGGCCGGGCCGACGGTTCCGTCGGTGAGGAGATACCGGAAGTTCTCACCGTTCGCTTTGGTGGGATAGCCATCGCCGCCATTGGCGGTGAAGTTCAGTGTCACGACGCTGATCTTGGAGGGGGCGAATGGGTTCACGACACCGTCGTCCACCAGGACCGCGAGCACGTTTTCGTTCTCGTCGATCAGCGCCACATCGGTGATGCGATGGCCGGCCGGGAGGTCGGGGTCATAGGCGAAGCGCACGCCGCCGATCTGCGGGAAGCGGCCCTGGTTGCCGCCGGCGGCAACGCCGTGCTCGAGGATCGCCAGCAGGCCGGCGGCCGTGGTGTCGAACACCATCAGCTTGTTGTCGAAGCGCAGGGAGTTCTCCACGTCGAGCTGGGAGATGCCGCCCGCTTCCTTGCCGGCGTCGGGATTGGCCGCCGGGCCGATCTTCTCGCCGGTGGCGGGATCCACGGTGCCGATCTGGGCCCGGATGCCGCCGCCGTTCTTCAGCGACACGATGAATGTGTCCGCGCCGAGCGCCTTCTGGGCGAAGGCGCCGTTGGCGTCGGCGGAGAGGTTGCCGAAATTGGTCTCCTCGCCGCGCACAAAGGTGCGCTCGCCCTCGAGATAGACGTCGGTATAGCCGAACACCGTGCCGTCCTTGGCATCGATGACGTTCGATACCGCGTCGGCGATGTCGCGCACCTTGTCGCCCTTGGAGCCTTCGGCGAATGCCTTGTCGATGTCAGAGCCGTAGGCTGCTTCCAGCGTCTGCTGGTTGGAGGCATAGGCGCCGTTGATGCCGGTATTGGCCGTCAGCGACGGGAGGATGATGTCGCCGTTGGCGTCGAAGTCCACCACCAGGCGGCCGAGATAGCTGTATTCGTTGTCGGTGTTGATGATCAGCGTGGTCTTGCCGTCGGTGCCGGCAGTCGTGATCGGATAGGTGTCGGCGAAATCGGCGCCATGGCCGGGGAACGTGCCCGCCACGTCGTTGGCATCGCCGAGCCGGGTGTGGGAGCCGGCCGCCAGGATGATGTCGACGCCATGCAGCTTGGTTGCGAGCGCGCGCTCGTTGTCCAGGTTCTGGAGATGGCTTTGTAGGATGATCTTGTTCAGGCCCGAGGCCAGCATCTGGTCGATGATCGGCTGGAGCTGGGCCGCCAGCAGGTCCATGTCGTCGACTTCGACATTGTTGTCGCCGGGCTCACCGGCCTTGGGGAAGCCGTTTACCTCGGTACCCGAGGGTGAGGAGATCCGCTCAAGCACCTGGGTCGTGGCGCCGAGGATGCCGATCTTCTCACCGCCCTCGGTGACCGTCACCCAGGGGGCGATCTTGCCCTTCACGCTGGCGGCGTCCTGGCCGCCGGTGGTGACGAGCGACTTCACCGCGCTGTCGCCGGAAAAGTCGAGATTGGCGGAAACGGTGGCGTATTGGGCACCCACCCATGCGCCCGAACCGCGGATCGAGTCGGCATAGACCGAGGAGCCGAGGTCCCATTCATGGTTGCCGATGGCCGACACTTCGACGCCGAGGGCGTTGAGGATCGCGACATCGGGGCGGCCCGCAGCGGTTGAGCCGATCAGGGTGTTGAGCGAGGGATCGGTGCCGGCATTGATGAAGGGGCCCGGGATGTAATTATCGCCGCCGCTGAGGATCAGCGTGTTGGCATATTGGTCGTCGAAGCGGTCCACCAGCGCGGCCATGATCGGCGCGGTGTCCTCGGCGAGAAGGCCGGCCTCGGCGTCGGAGAAGTGCAGGAGCTGCAGCGTATAGGCCTTCGGCTCGACCAAATAGGCGGTGACCGACCCGCTGATCTCGTTGGCGCTGAGCAACAGACCCTGGCCCGTGGGGCTGTCCACCGGCGCAATATATTTGACGATCTCCGGGCCGTAGTCGACAGAGGTCGCGGGCATGTAGCTGACGAACTGGATGTCGGTCGGGTCGGTGACGTCATAGGTCATGATGCCGCCGAGGCGCTCCAGGCCCACGAAGGCGAAGAAGCGGCCGCCGACATTGGCCACGTCGACCGCTTCCGGCTCCGCCGCCTTGTTGTCGGAGCGGGAGTCGAATCCGCTGCCGTTCTCGCCATTGAACGCGGTTGCCGCATTCGGCAGAGCGGCGGCGATGGCCTCGAACTCGCCGCCGGTCTCGTCCACCTTCGCGATGGTGCCGTCGGCATTGACCCGGAACACGGACATGCCGCGGCCGCCGAAGGCATAGATGGCTTCAAGGCCAGGGGTGTCCGGGTCGGTATCGCCGTCGATCTTGGAAATGGTCAGGCGGCCGGCGCCATCGTCGTTTTTAAGGATCGCCTCGTTGCTACCGAAGATGGCGTTGTTGAGGTCCATATCCTTGAGGCGCGCCTCGTCCGAGCCGTCGACGCGGGAATCGCCCTCGTTGGCGGTGACGAAATAGGTGACGCCGCCCACCGTGAAGGTCGCGATGGCGTCCGGCATCAACATGCCGCGGATCGGGTCGTTGCCGATGGAAATGGCGCCGCTGTTGCCCGCGCCGTCACGATCGGAGAAGTCGCCGGCATTGCCGGGCAGGGAGAAATCCACATAGCCGAGCGGCAGGATGGATTTGAGCACCGCCGTCTTGCCGGAGACGTCGAACACGCCCACCGCATTGACTTCCTGGAGCGTGACGTAGGCAGTCTTTCCGTCGTCGGAGAGATCGATATATTCGGGCTCGATGTTGAGCGAGGCGAAGGTGCCCGGCGTGATGCGGATGCCGAGGGCGCGCAGCGCGTCTTCCTGGCCGTCGAAGGTCCCGAAGCCGGTGGTCTGGGCGGTCGCAGCCGCGGCGCCGCCAGACATGTCGATGATCGAGATGGAGCCGGCCGGATCGCCAACGCCGGCGACCGGCTCGCCCTCGTTCGCGACAAGGATCTTAGAGCCGTCGGCCGAGAAGGTGATCATGTCCGGCAGGACGCCGACATCCACCGTCTTGATGAGCGCGCCGGTGGTGGTGTTGTAGAGCGCGACCACCCCGTTCGTCATGCCGTTCGCGTTCTGCACCGCGACCGCCAGCGTATTGCCATGGACTGCGATCGAATTCATGCCGCCGTAACCGGAGACGGCGCTGACATCGATCTCGCCGATCTTGGTCATGGCCGCGGTAGCGGAGATGGAGACGATCTCCACCTTGTCCGTCACGTTGTTCATGACGAACATGTTCTTCGTCACCTTGTCGTAGGCGAAGACCTCGGCGGATTCGGTGCCGGATCCGGTCTGGTAGGCTCCAAGGCGCGTCAGCGTCAGTGCGTCGCTGCCCATGGGAGTGGTGAGGGAACCCGCGAGCGAGTTCGCCATGTCCTGAATCTGGATGCCGTTGACCGTTCCAGCCATGAATAGCCCCTAATAGTTAGCCAGCTTGAAATGCGTTGGGTGGCAAAGTGACGTAAGTGGCGCGCAGCCGAGGCATCGTATATCAGGCGGCATTTGATCAATTTGTGACGTTTAGATGATTTACATTTCTCTATATTTCTTGTGGAATTCTGTGAGCCGACTGAATAATGGTAATTCTTGTAGTCAAAATCGGCCGACTTCCGCAGAAGCGAGGGGATAATGAATCGACCTGGTGCGGCGAATGACGATTCTTATCGTGTCACGTCTCATCTTCGCCGAGGCGCCTCTGCGGCATCCTCAACGTCGCCTGGAGGGGCAAAAAAACGCCCAGCGTCGGCCCCGTGGGGGCACACTTGAACCGCGGGCTGTTCCGGTGTCGGCTCGGTACCGGCGCGGATGGGATTCGGCGCGCGGAGGAATAGGGATGGTGAACGCGATCGAGGCGCCGGACTGGCGTGCCCTGGACCAGGAGGCCCGGGACCGTGGCTTCAACAATTCTGCTGCGGTGGCCGATAGCGCGGAGATCCTGCGCGGCTGGGGCGTGCGCTCCGCGGCTTTGCGCAACCAGTGCTGCCTCACCCTCGATTTGCCCTATGGCCCTGGCCCGCGCAACCGCATCGACTTCCTCAAGGCGGCTGAACATGCCCCGACGCTGGTGTTCATCCACGGCGGCTTTTGGCAGATGCGGGCGAAGGAGGATTTCACCTTCTGCGCAGCCGGCCCGCTCGCCCACGGCATCAATGTGGCGCTGATGGGCTATACGCTTGCGCCGGATGCCACCATTGACGACATCGGCCAGGAGATTCGCGCCGGCTTGCGATACCTGACCCGCGAACTCCCCGCGCTCGGCGGCGATGTGGATCGGGTGTTCCTCTCGGGCTGGTCCGCCGGCGGGCATCTGGCGGCGATGGCGCTCGATCACCCGCTGATCAAGGGCGGCATCGCCATCTCCGGCGTGTTCGACCTGGAGCCGATGCGCCATATCTATATCAACGACAAGCTGGGGCTGGACGAAGCGGCGGTGGCGCGCAACTCGCCGACCTTGCTGCCCGGGCGCGGGGACGTGCCGCTGATCCTGGTGGCGGGCAGCGCCGAGTTGCCCCTCATGCGCAAGCAGACCGCCGATTTCGCCGCCCACCGTGCGGCCCAGGGGCTGCCGGTGCACTATGAGGAAATCCCCGATGCCAATCATTTCACCATATTGGAGACCATGGCCGAGCCCTCTGGGCGCATAGCGAACCTCATCGCAGCCCTGGTGAACGGCGTCGCGCTATGAAGGCCCTGGCATGAGCGAGATCCGCCGCAGCCGCCCGCGCGTGAGCGCCCTCGACATCTGCGCCCAGGCGGTTCTGGAGGTGGAGACGCGCGGCGAGGGTTTCACCGACCTGACGCGCGAGGCGCGCGCCTTCCTCGTCGAGGTCGGTGCGCGTGACGGCATGCTGCACCTCTTCTGCCGTCATACCTCGGCCTCGCTGACGATCCAGGAAAATGCCGATCCCGACGTGCGGGTGGACCTGCTCACCGCCCTGCGCCGGCTTGCCCCGGCGGGCCATCCCTGGGTTCACCATCTGGAAGGACCGGACGACATGCCGGCCCACATTCGCACCGCGCTGACCGCGAGCGACGTTTCGATCCCGGTGGCCGAGGGCGCGTTGCGGCTCGGCACCTGGCAGGCGGTCTATCTCATCGAGCACCGCACCCGCCCGCATACGCGCGAGGTGGTGCTGTGTTTCTGTGGGGCGGCGCGGGATTAATACCAAATCCCCATGAGTAGTATGACGCGTGTGGATTTGGTGAAGCCCGCGCGGCGCCTGAACCGTAGCCCTCTCGGCCAGGTCAAACACCGGGGCCGTTGGTATAACCGGGACCGTGACGCCAAAAAGAAAATGGCGCGGACCCGAGGGGCCGCGCCATTTCCAGACAAACGCGTAAAAAATCAGGCCGCAGCCGAGACGCTGTCCTTGGTCGGAACCTCGGAGACGGTCTTCAGGATCTGCGAAGCGATCTGGTAGGGGTCGCCCTGGGAGTTGGGGCGGCGATCCTCAAGATAGCCCTTGTAGTCATTCTTGACGAACGAGTGCGGAACCCGGATCGAGGCGCCGCGATCCGCAACACCATAGCTGAACTTGTTCCACGGCGCGGTCTCGTGCTTGCCGGTCAGGCGCATGTGGTTGTCCGGACCGTAGACGGCGATATGGTCGTCGATGTTCTTGTCGAAGGCCGCCATGAGGGCCTCGAAATATTCCTTGCCGCCCACTTCGCGCATGTACTTGGTCGAGAAGTTGGCATGCATGCCCGAGCCGTTCCAGTCGGTGTCGCCGAGCGGCTTGCAGTGGAACTCGATGTCCACGCCATACTTTTCGGTCAAGCGGAGCAGCATGTAGCGGGCCATCCACACTTCATCGGCAGCGCGCTTGGAGCCCTTGCCGAAGATCTGGAATTCCCACTGGCCCTTCGCGACTTCCGCGTTGATGCCTTCGTGGTTGATGCCGGCTTCGAGGCACAGCTCAAGGTGCTCCTCGACGATCTCGCGGGCAACGTCACCAACATTCTTGAAGCCGACGCCGGTGTAATAGGGGCCCTGCGGGGCGGGATAGCCATGCTCGGGGAAGCCCAGCGGACGGCCGTCCTTGTAGAAGAAGTATTCCTGCTCGAAGCCGAACCAGGCGCCTTCGTCGTCCAGGATGGTGGCGCGGGCGTTGGTCGCGTGCGGGGTGACGCCATCCGGCATCATGACTTCGCACATCACCAGGGCGCCGTTCTTGCGCGCCGGGTCGGGATAGATGGCGACCGGCTTCAGCACGCAATCGGAACTGCGGCCTTCGGCCTGCATGGTGGACGAGCCGTCGAAGCCCCAGAGGGGGAGTTCATCGAGCGCGGGAAAGTGGTCGAATTCCTTGATCTGCGTCTTTCCACGCAGGTTTGGAACGGGTGTGTACCCGTCCAGCCATATGTACTCGAGTTTGTACTTTGTCATTTCGAGCCTCTCGTGAGCTGATGACGCGACGTGTGACCTAGTTCGAAGGCGCGGCCCCGAAAAAGGACCGGCCGCGAATGGCGGGCCCGACCGCCGGATGGCTGAAATCTCCCTAGCATTTAATATGCCAACCTAAGGATCGCCCGGTTCCCGGCCCCGGAGCCGAAAAACGGCGCCCCGTCCGTCCTGCACAAGATAGGCGGCTCAGCATGAGACCGCGCGGCATGCTCAGGAAATGAACAGGCACCATCTGACAGCAACCCAGTGACGAACCGCAGGGTGCGGCCGGAACTTGTCGCGTAACCGCGCGTTCCGTTCTGGAGAATGCTAGCCGAAGATGCAAAAACCGAAGTGCTGATAATGTAGTCAAATGATGATTTTAAAAGAGGCAGATTGTGTAAATCGCGGGCATCTTGTGTTATGCTGATGCAACGTCTGATGCGTTATCGCACAGCATAGAAGGAGTGAGAGAACGAATGGCTACGAGTCAGTATCGCGGATCTGCAAAGATCTATGCCTTCCCAGTCGGGGGTCGTGCCGGTGTTTCCAGTCAGCGGACGCCCACAAAGCCCAATAACGATCTCGCAGAGATGCAGATTGCGACGATGAGCTTCGGTAGCAGCTGGTATCACGAGGCCGCTATTCAGGACGCAGAACCGCCACGCAAACGGTGAAATAGAGACGGAACTGTATCCCATGCCGCCGTCATCTTTTGAAGATCCTATAGTAATCTGAGGGCCGGCCTGTCGCAGCGCCGGCCCTTTTCGTTTGCAACGTCCGGACTGCGTCACCACGCCTCGCCGCAAAACATTGCCACGCCTTGTGTCGCGCCGCCGATATCGGCGCTCCACCCTCATTTTTGCAGAAATGCCTAATTTTTAATCCTGACTGCCTTTCGAGTAGGCATGCGCTGGACGTGGTGCGGTGTGCGCGCCAGTCGGCTGAAATCAGCCGACTTTTGACCTCCCCGCTTGACTTCGACCTTCCCCCTATGTCTCAAGGCAACGCAGGGTCGGCGCGCTTGCCACATGCGCGGTAGGGTTCGATCATCGCCGTTTCCGATTCGTCGGCGACCAGCTCTGACAGAACCGGCGGACCGGGGGGAGAAGCCATTTGGGAGACGCCAACGCCTTCCGGCTCGTGATCGCCGACGACCATCCGATGTTTCGAGGTGCCTTGCGCGAGGCGCTCGCCTCCCTTTATCCGCAGAGTGAAATCGCCGAGGTCGGCACGTTTGACGACCTCCACGCCCTGCTGGAGAAAGAAGCCGATTTCGACCTGATCCTTCTGGACCTCACCATGCCCGGTGCGCGCGGCTTTTCCGGCCTCATCTATTTGCGCGCGCAATATGCCGGCGTGCCGGTGGTGGTGGTCTCCGGCAATGAGGAGGCGCCGATCATCCGCCGCTGCCTCGATCTCGGTGCCTCCGGTTTCATTCCCAAGACACTCGGCGTCACGGCCATGCGCGATGCGGTGGCGACCGTGCTTGCCGGCGGCAGCTGGGCGCCGCCCGACATCAACCTCTCCGGCCGCGGCGATACCGAGACCGATGCCATCATCGCGCGCCTTTCCACCCTCACCCCGCAACAGGTGCGGGTGCTGATGATGCTGTCCGAAGGCCGCCTCAATAAGCAGATCGCCTATGAGCTGTCGGTGTCCGAGGCGACAGTGAAGGCCCACGTCTCCGCCATCCTGCAGAAGCTCGGGGTGGAAAGCCGCACCCAGGCAGTGATCGCCGTGTCAAAGGTGGAGACCGGCCTGTGGAGCCACGGGCAGGCCTGAGTGCCCGCCGCCTGAGCCCTGAGACCGAGCATCCGGGCCATGCGCGGCCCGGCCCCTTGCAGGAGACCGCCCGATGAGCCTCACCTCTGCGAATGCGCGTGTTGCCTCCGCATTCGCGGCCCTCGGCGTGTATCTGCGGCCGAGCGTGCTGGTGGTGATCCTGCTGGGCTTCTCCTCCGGCCTGCCCCTGGCGCTGACTGGCACCACATTGTCGGTGTGGATGACGGAAAGCGGGGTCAATCTCGCCACCATCGGCCTGTTCTCCCTGGTCGGCCTGCCCTACACGCTGAAATTCCTGTGGGCGCCCATCGTCGATGCGCTCGACGTGCCCTTGCTTTCCCGCTGGCTCGGGCGACGGCGCGGCTGGCTGCTGGCCACCCAACTCGTGCTCGCCGGTGCGATTCTCTTCCTCGGCATCCAGGATCCGGTCGCGGCGCCGGTTCTGGTGGCGCTCGGGGCGGTGATCGTCGCCGCCGTCTCGGCGACCCAGGACATCGTGGTGGACGCCTTCCGCGTGGAACGGCTCGACACCAGCGAGCAGGCGGCGGGCATGGCGGGCTATGTGGCCGCCTATCGCATCGGCATGCTGGTATCGGGGGCCGGCGTCATCGCCATCGTCGCGGCGCTGGAAACCTATGGCGTGCCGCGGGCGCAGGTCTGGACCTGGGGCTATGTGGCCGCCGCCCTGTTCATGCTGGTGGGTATCGCCGCCACCTTCCTCGCCCGCGAGCCGGAGGCGCCGGTGCGGCATGACGGCGACACCGCGACCCGCGAGGGCAGCGCGCTGAAGCGGGTCGTCGCAACGGCAGTGGGCGCGTTCAGCGAATTCCTGTCACGCGATCAGGCGGTGACCATCCTGCTGTTCGTGCTGCTCTATAAATTCTGCGATGCGCTGGCCGGCGTGCTCACCGCGCCGTTCGTCATCTCCATCGGCTTCGACAAGGCGACCTATGCGGCCATCGTGAAGGGGGTCGGCTTGGCCGCCGCCCTACTCGGCGGCTTTGCCGGCGGGGCGCTGGCGCGGGCCTATCCGCTCGTCACCTGCCTGTGGATCGGTGGCATTTTGCAAATGCTGTCCAACCTCGCCTTCTCCGCCCAGGCATTGATCGGCGTGAACGTGGCGGCGCTCACCGCCACGGTGGTGGTTGAGAATTTCACCGGCGCCATCGGCACCGTGATCTTCGTCGCCTATCTCTCGGCTCTGTGTGGCGCGCGGGCGCACACGGCCACCCAATATGCCTTGCTCACGGCCCTCACCGCCGTGGGTCGCACGTTCCTCGCCTCCGGCGGCGGCTATATCGCGGAAGCCACCGGCTGGGCTTTGTTCTTCCTCATCACCGTCATTGCCGGCCTGCCCGGCCTTGTCCTGCTGGCGTGGCTGCAAGTGCGCGGACATTTCAAGGCGCTGGCGAAGAAGGAGGCGGTGGACGTCGCTGGACTATAGCGTCCCGGGGAACGCCCGGACCCGAGACGACGAGTGCGGTGCCGCTCGGAAGAATGCGCGTCCCGGCCAAGGGAAGCGGCGGCAGGGCCGACGCGGAACGCGAGCCGGGACCCCAGCACAACAGGCCGCCGCAGGCGCTTCAATCCCTCAAGCGGGCGATGCTTTTGGCCGGCTTCGCCGCATCCTCCCCTGGCTCCCGGTTCGGCGCTCCGGCTGCGCCGTCGCTGGACCGGGACGCGAGAGCGGCGCGGGGCTCCTCCCGCGTGCGGGGGAGGGAGAAACGGGGGAGAGTTGGGGAGGGGGAAGTCCAGTCCCGGCGCGCGCTTAACCCTCCAGCCGCTTGATGCTGCGCAGCGGCGTCGTGGCGCCGATGCGGGCGAGCGCGGCCGGCAAGGGCTCGCGGGCGACGGACATGGCGAAAGCGTTGGCGTGCAGCAGGTTCGCTTCGTCCTCGACGATGGCCACGTGGCCCGGCCAGAACAGCAGGTCGCCCCGCCGCAATGGCGTATCCAGCGGTACGGCCGCGCCGAGGGCTGCTTCCTGCTGGTCGCTGTCGCGCGGGGCGGCGATGCCGCAGGCGGCAAGGGCGGTCTGCACCAGGCCGGAGCAATCGAGCCCGAAGGCCGAGCGCCCGCCCCACAGATAGGGCGTGCCCAGGAACCGGGCGGCCACATCGACGAAGTCGCCCTCCACATGATCCACCGGCACCAGATGCACCGCGGGTAGAAACCCCTGAGGGGTCACGGCCAAGGCACCGCGCAGATCGCGCACCTCCACCCGTCCGCCGAACGGCAGGACCGCGCGGGGCGGCAGCTTGATGTCGGGGCCGGGAAACAAAAAGGTGCGCTGCGCCCGCACCTTGTGGGTCGGCGCGGGACCCAGCGCGGCGAGCGATTCGCTCGGGAGATAGCCCACATAGCCGTCGGCTTCGAGCTGGCCCCAGGCCCAGCCCTCGCCCTCGTCCTCGTAAATGGTCACGATCTCGCCCTGGAGCGCCTCGGTATCGAGAGCGGCGGTGGAGGAGGGCGCGCGCCGCACCGCCGCCACCGGCTCCACCACGCGCCGTTTCACGCCTTCATTATAGAACGGCGCGTCGACGATGCCCCGCAGGCTTTCGGCGGCAAGAGTGGCCTTGGCGGGGGTGAGGCGCGGGTCACGGCCTTTCAGATCCTGGCTCATGCGCCGTAACGCTCGGCGATCAGGGCATCGAGCGCACGGATGGTCTGTGCCTCCCCGCCTTCCGGCCGACCCGGACGGGCGGAGGGGTTCCAGGCATAGATATCGAGATGCAGCCAGGATTTCGCCGTCTCGACGAAGCGCGCGAGGAATAGCGCCGCCGTAATCGAGCCGGCGAAGCCGCCGGTGCCGGCATTGTTGATGTCGGCCACCTTGGAATCGATCATCGAGGCATAAGGCCGCCACAGCGGCAGGCGCCAGAGCGGATCGGCCTGCGCCTGCGCGTGGCGGGCGAGATCGGCGGCCAGCGCCTCGTCATCCGTATAGACGGGGGGCAAATGCGGGCCGAGCGCGACACGGGCAGCACCCGTGAGGGTGGCGAAATCCACCAGCAGGTCGGGACTATCCTCATCCGCCAGCGAGAGCGCATCGGCCAGCACCAGCCGCCCTTCCGCGTCCGTATTGCCGATCTCCACCGTCAGGCCCTTGCGGCTCGCAAAGATGTCGCCGGGGCGGAAGGCATCGCCCGCGATGGCATTCTCCACCGCCGGGATCAGCACCCGCAGCCGCACCTTCAAGCCGCGCGACATGATGAGATGGGCAAGGCCGAGCGCGGTCGCCGCTCCGCCCATGTCCTTCTTCATGATCAGCATGCCGGAGGAGGGCTTGATGTCGAGCCCGCCGGTATCGAAGCACACGCCCTTGCCCACCAGCGTCACCTTCGGCGCGTCTTCCGGCCCCCAGGTGAAATCCAGCAGGCGCGGCGCACGGGTCGCGGCGCGGCCGACGGTATGGATCAACGGGAAATTGCGCGCCAAAAGGTCCGGGCCGACGATGGCGCGGAAGCTTGCCCCATGGCGGGCAGCGAGCCTGCGGGCCGCATCTTCCAGCTCGGCGGGGCCGAGATCATTGGCGGGCGTATTGACCAGGTCGCGCACCAGGCTCACGGCTTCCACGGTGCGGGCGAGGGCGGCCGCATCGTCCGCGGCGCCGAGCTTCAGGCGGACCTGACCCTTGGAATTGGCCCGGTAGCGGGTGAAGCGATAGGTGCCGAGCGCGAAGGCGAGGGCATCGAGCGCGCCGATCTCCCCCTCCAGATGATAATCGCCTTCCGGCAGCAGGCCCGGCAGCGCTCCGGCGGCGAACGGATCGCCCTTTTCCCCCGGCACGCCGAACAGGAAACCCGCGACCCCCCCGTCCGCACCCGGCAGGGCGAGCAGCTTGCCGCTTTCGCCCTTGAACCCCGCCGCTTCCGCGAACCGCCGCGCCGCCGCGGACAAGGGCGCGGTTTTGAAGCCGTCCCGGGTCACGAGGCGCACCGGCACGGAAGACATGGCGGCAGGGGCGAAGCACTCGGGCATCACGATCGGCATGGCGGTCTCCTTGGCCTTGCTGGTTAGCATGGCCCCCGGCCGCCGAGCCAGCACCGCCATGGGATGGCCCGCCGCCGTGCTATGCAGCTCCCTCGTGTCCCGCACCGCTCTGCCGCAGCCGCGAAGGTTGACCCGTAGCGCGGTTTCTGTCCTAGTCCCGCCGCCCTTGGACCATAGATATTCGATGACCACAGACCGATACAACGCGCGCGACGCCGAACCCCGTTGGCAGAAGATTTGGAAGGACCGCGACATCTTCCGCACGCGGAACGACGATCCGCGTCCCAAATTCTTCGTGATGGAGATGTTCCCCTATCCGTCGGGCCGCATCCATATCGGCCATGGGCGCAATTATGTGATGGGTGACGTGCTTGCGCGCACCAAGCGCATGCAGGGCTTCAACGTGCTCCATCCCATGGGGTGGGATGCCTTCGGCCTGCCGGCGGAGAATGCCGCCATCGAACGCGGCATTCATCCCAAGACCTGGACCTACGAGAACATCGCCTCCATGAAGGAGCAGCTCCAGCTGCTCGGCCTGTCGCTCGATTGGAATCGCGAGATCGCCACCTGCGATCCCTCCTATTATGTCGAGCAGCAGCGCATCTTCCTCGACCTGCTGGACAAGGGCCTTGCCTATCGCAAGGAGAGCGAGGTCAATTGGGACCCGATCGACAATACCGTGCTCGCCAACGAGCAGGTGATCGACGGGCGCGGCTGGCGCTCCGGCGCGGTGGTGGAACGGCGCAAGCTCTCCCAATGGTTCTTCCGCATCACCGATTTCGCCCAGGATTTGCTGGACGCCCTCGACACACTCGACCGCTGGCCGGATCGGGTGCGCCTCATGCAGCGCAACTGGATCGGCCGCTCGGAAGGGTTGGAGGTGCTGTTCGAGCTGTCGAAGGCCCATCATCGGGAGAAGATCCCGGCCGGGACGGCGGCGGTGAAGGTCTATACCACCCGCCCCGACACGCTGTTCGGCGCTTCCTTCCTGGCCCTATCGCCGGACCATCCCCTCGCCCAGGCGCTGGCGGCGAATGACGAGACGCTCGCTGCCTTCATCGTCGCCTGCAAGAAGGGCGGCACCACCGCCGAGGCGATCGAGACCCAGGAGAAGATGGGCTACGACACCGGCCTTCAGGTGGTTCATCCCCTGGATGCCTCCCGCACCGTGCCGGTCTATGTGGCCAATTTCGTGCTGATGGATTACGGCACCGGCGCCATTTTCGGCTGCCCGGCGCACGACCAGCGCGATCTCGATTTCGCCCGCAAATACGGCCTCACGGTCACGCCGGTGGTGCTGCCGCCGGACGCCGATCCCGCAACCTTCGCGGTGCAGGATCTCGCCTATGACGGCGAGGGCACGCTGTTCAATTCCCAATTCCTCGACGGCATGGGCGTGGACGCGGCGAAAGAGGCGGTCGCCCGGCAATTGGAGCGGTTCCGCATCGGCGATGAGCCGCAGGGCAAAAGGCAGGTGAATTTCCGCCTGCGCGACTGGGGCATCTCGCGCCAGCGCTATTGGGGTTGCCCGATCCCTATCATCCATTGCGAGACCTGCGGACCCGTCGGCGTGCCGCGCGAGCAGTTGCCCGTGACGCTGCCGGACGATGTCGCCTTCGACATGCCGGGCAATCCACTGGACCGCGCCAAGGCGTGGCGTAACGTCCCGTGCCCCAAGTGCGGCGCGCCGGCCAAGCGCGAGACCGACACCATGGACACCTTCGTGGATTCGTCCTGGTATTATCTGCGCTATGCCAGCGACGACGTGGCAAAGCCGCTCGACAAGGATGCCGTGCGCCACTGGCTGCCGGTGGACCAATATATCGGCGGCATCGAGCACGCGATCCTGCACCTGCTCTATTCGCGCTTCTTCACCCGGGCGCTGAACGCGTGCGGCCGCGTGGACATCAAGGAGCCGTTCGCCGGCCTGTTCACCCAGGGCATGATCGTCCACGAGACCTATAAGGACAAAGCCGGCCGCTGGCTGTTCCCGGAGGAGGTGAAGCTCCTCGGCACCGGCAAGACGGTGAAGATCGACACCGGCGAGGACGTGGTGGTCGGCCCGCCGGAGAAGATGTCCAAGTCCAAGCGCAACGTGGTGGCGCCCGAAGTGGTGGCCGACACCTATGGCGTGGACTGCGCCCGCTGGTTCATGCTGGCGGATACCCCACCCGAGCGCGACAGCGAATGGACGCAATCCGGCATCGAGGGCGCATGGCGCTTCGTTCAGCGCGTGTGGCGTCTGGTGCATGAGGGCATCGCCCTCGGCGCCCCGGCCGATGCGCCGTTGCCGCAGAGCTTCGGTGCGGAAGCGACCGCGCTGCGCCGCGCCTCCCACGCCCTGGTCGCGACCGTGGCCGAAGACGTGGAACGCCTGCGCTTCAATGTGGCGGTCGCCCACGTGCACGAATTCGCCAACGCCTTCGGGCAGGCCATTGCCGCCGTCCGTGCCGGGGAGGTGGCGCCCGATCTGGCCTTCGCTTTGCGCGAGGCGGCGGAAATGCTGGTGCGCACCATCGCCCCCATGACGCCGCATCTGGCCGAGGAATGCTGGGCCGCGCTCGGCCACGCGGGGCTGGTGGCTGAGGCCGCATGGCCGCAGGTGGACCCGGCACTGCTGGTGCAGGATACCATCACGCTGCCGATCCAGATCAACGGCCGCAAGCGCGACGATATCGTCGTTCCGCGCGAGGCCACCCCCGCCGAGGTCGAAGCCGCCGTGCTCGCCCTTGAAACCGTGCAGCGCGCCCTCGACGGGCGGCCGCCGAAGCGTATCATCGTGGTTCCACAGAGGATCGTGAATGTTGTCGCCTGATCGCGCCGCTCTATTCGCCCGCCTCGGCCTCGTGTGCGCCCTCTCCGGGGCGCTCGCCGGCTGTTTCCAGCCCATGTATGCGGCGAACTCGACCGCCGGCGGTCCTGCCCTGCAGGAGCGGCTTCAGGATATCGAGATCGTCAAGATCAACGGACGGATCGGCAACGATCTGCGCAACGACCTGATCTACAATCTCACCGGCGGGGCGGGAAATCCCGCCAATGCGCCGTACAAGATGTTCATCACGGTGCGATCCTCCAGTTCGTTCGCCATCGTCGACACCCAGTCGGGCCTGCCGGAAGCGAAGACCTTCCGCGTGGAAGGCGAGTGGAAGCTGGTACGCGCGGGTGAGGAGACCAAGCCTCCGCTCGTCAGCGGCAAGGCCGCCGCCGCCGTTTCCACGGACGTGAGCGAGCAGCGCTTCGCCAATTACAGCGCCGCCCGCGACGCGGAGAACCGCGCCTCCCAGGTGGTCGCGGACCAGATCAAGGTGCAGCTCGCCGCCTTCTTCATCAAGAACCCGACGGGCACGCCGGCCCCCGGTGGTCCCTCGACCGGGACCCCCCCGGTTGCCCCGGCCGCCGCGGCAGCTCCTGCGACTCCGGCCGCCACTCCCACACCGGCGCGCTGACCCATGGTCGCGGTGCGCGCGGGTGAGGCCGAGGCCGCTCTCGCCCGCCGCGATCCCAAGCGCCCGGTGGTGCTGATCTACGGGCCGGACATCGGGCTGGTGCGTGAGCGCGCGGCTGCCCTGGTGCGCCGCGCCGTCCCCGATACCGCCGATCCCTTCGCCGTGGTGCGCCTGGATGGGGACGAGCTTTCCGGCGATCCGCGCCGGCTCATGGATGAGACACGCACCATCGGCCTGTTCGGCGGCCAGCGTGTGGTCTGGGTGCGCGCCGGCAGCCGCAACATCGTTCCCGCGCTTGAACCCGTGCTTGCCGAGCCGTGCGACGCATTGGTGGTGGTCGAGGCCGGTGACCTCAAGAAGGGGGCGCCCTTGCGTTCCTTATGCGAGGGGGCGCCGAACGCCCTCGCCATCCCTTGCTATGCCGACGGCGAGCGCGACCTGATGCGGCTCGCGGACACCATGCTGGGCGAAGCCGGGCTCACCATCGACCGCGACGCGCGCGATCTGCTGGTCTCCCTGATTGGCGGCGACCGCCTCGCCTCCCGCGGCGAGATCGAGAAATTGGCGCTCTATGCCAAGGGCCAGGGGCGTGTCACGCTGGATGATGTGCGGGTGATCGTCGGGGATGTCTCCGCGCTTGCCACGGACGACGTCGTGGACGCGGCCCTCGCCGGCCAGCCGGCCGAGACGGCGACCGCGCTCGCCAAGGCCTGGGGCGCGGCGACCCGGCCCGACGCCATCCTCGGCGCGCTGCTGCGGGCGCTCATGTCGCTGCACCAGATGGCGCTGGCGGTCGAGGGAGGCAGCAGCATCGAGCGGGTGATCGAGCAGGCGCGGCCGGCGGTTCATTTCTCCCGCAAGCCCTTGGTCGACCGGGCGCTGCGGGCCTTCACGCCCGAGCGTTGCCTGAGGGCTATTCTGACCGTGGACGAAGCGGTCCTCGCCTGCCGGCGCAATGCCGCCATGGCCCAACCCCTCGCCGAACGGGTCTTGCTGAACCTCGCCGTGCGCCGAAGAGACGCCGCCTGAGACCGAGGACGGTTCTTCACCCGTGCCGTGCGGGATTCGCCCTGGTGCCGAGTGGGTCGGTTTCGACGCCCATCAGCGCGCCAGCACCGTGTCCAGCCAGTCGAACATCTCGCGATTGAACAGGGAACGGGCGGCTGATTCGCAATGGGCTCCAGCCCCGTCCTGGGCCTTGAAGACGGCCAGCCGCTTGGTGCAGGCGAGATGCTCGAACAGGCTTTGCGCCGAAGCGCCGATCTGGTCCCCTTCGGCCTTGCAGACCATGGTGGGGCAGGCGATCTCCTGCACGCGCCCTTCTAAAGTGAAGGCGGCGATCGACTGCACATAGTCCCAGGGCGTCGCCACCCCATTGACGAACAGGCCGCGCCGCAGGGCCCAGCCCCCGGTGGGGCGGCCCATCATGCGCGTCATCATGCGGCTCAGCACCCAGCGGGTGATGGGATTGCCCTTCGGCAGGCCGCGGCCGAGCCAGCCGGGCAGGCGGGCGCGCATTTCCTCCAGCAGCGCATATTGGCCGGGATCGGCCACCAAGGCCGCAAGGCGCGGTTCTCCGCTCGCCCCACGCGGCGCCAGATAACCGCCGAGGCTGAGGCCGAGAAGCGCAATCCGCTCGGGGTCCACCATCGGCTGGGCCAGCGCGAAGTCGACCACCGGGCGCAGCACATTTTCCCAATCCGGCCGTAGATTGAGGCCCTGCTTGAACAGCGCCTCGCCTTGCCCCGGCCCGTCATAGAGCAACACGTTATAGCCCCGCTCCAGCGCCGCCGCGCCGCTGTAGAAGAAGCATTCCTCCGCGGTGCCGTCATAGCCGCCGGTGACGATCAGGGTCGGCCGGGGTGTGTCATCAGCCGAGGGGCGCAGGAACAGGCCGTGGAGGCTTGTCTCCTCGAACGGAATGCGCACGCTTTGCACGGGGTGTTCCATGAGGGCGCAGGCGCGGGCGAACGCTTCGGTCTGCCGGTCATAGGCCGTGACCGCGCGCGGATCGAGGGGCGCCGCCAGCAGGAACAGCGATGCGGTGCGGAAATAATTGGAGGATCGCAGGAAGGCCTGCCGCGCGCTGGTGCCCCGTCCCGCCACCAGGCTCGCCTGGCCGGCGTCGTAGAGATGCTCGGCAAGCGCGGTCCATTGCGTATACCAACCCTCAGTGTCCCCTTCCGGGATGCCCGCGGCCACAGCGAGGCATTCGCCGATGTCGGCGCCGCCATAATACGTATGCCCCATGGCGCGCAGAAACTGCGCGTCGAAGAGATCATCCTTGAATCGCAAACCCATCACGCTATCCCCAGCCCGCGCCATGCCGTGCCGCAGGCAGTTTAGGGCCAGCCGGCATTCCCGCAAATGTGTTCACGCCCCCATGCATGGCTGATGACGCCACCCCCGGCTTGCTGCATTGCATCAATTTCGGCAATCCTGATGAGCCGCACATTCCGGAATTTCGCTCATGCCCCTGTCGCTCCTGTCGCTCGCCGTGGCCGCCTTCGGCATCGGCACCACGGAATTCGTGGTCATGGGCCTGTTGCCGGACGTCGCGCGCGACCTTGGGGTGACCATTCCACAAGCCGGACTTCTGGTGACGGGCTATGCGCTCGGCGTGGTGATCGGCGCGCCCCTGCTCGCCATCCTCACCGCCAACTGGCCGCGCAAGACCACTCTGGTGGGGCTGATGGCGGTGTTCATCGGCGGCAACATCCTGTGCGCGCTTTCACCCAGCTACGGCTTGCTGATGGGCGCGCGCATCGTCACCGCTTTCTGCCATGCCGCCTTCTTCGGCATCGGCTCGGTGGTGGCGGCGGACCTGGTGCCGCGCCACAAGCGGGCGCAGGCGATTGCTTTGATGTTCGCCGGCCTCACCATCGCCAACGTGCTGGGCGTGCCGGCGGGGACAGCGCTCGGCCAATGGCTCGGCTGGCGCTCCACCTTCTTCGCGGTGGCGCTCATCGGCGCTGCGGCGCTTGCCGCTTTGGTGGTCCTGCTGCCCCGCGGCCTGCCCATGAAGAGCGGCCGCATCCTGAGCGAATTCCGCGTGCTCGGCGATGCCCAGGTGGCGCTGGCCATGCTCATCAGCGTGCTGTGCTCGGCCAGCCTGTTCAGCGTCTTTACCTATATCTCGCCGCTGCTCGCGCAGGTGACGGGGCTCTCCGCCAACGCCATCACCGGCGCGCTGCTGCTGTTCGGCGTCGGGCTGACCGCCGGCAATATGCTGGGCGGCAGGCTCGCCGACTGGCGGCTGATGCCGTCGCTCATCGGCACCCTGGTGGTGCTGATCGGCGTGCTGCTCCTGTTCGTGCCGGCGAGCACCGCCGCCGTGCCGGCCCTGGCGGTGCTGCTGGTGTGGGGCGTGCTGGCCTTCGCCCTGGTGCCGCTGCTGCAATTGCGGGTGGTGGATACCGCGACCTCGGCGCCGAACCTGGCCTCAACCCTCAACCAGGGGGCCTTCAACCTCGGTAATGCGGCGGGCGCCTGGATCGGCGCGGTGGCGATCACCCATGGACTTGCCTACCAGAACCTCCCGTTCGTCGGCGTTTCCCTCTCCTGCGCGGCGCTGGGGCTGGGCCTCGTCTCGCTGCGGCTCGATGCCCGCGCGGCGAGCGTCGCGGCGGAGCGCTGCTGAGGGAGCGTTAACCTTCCGCACAAGCTGTGCCGGCGCAAGAGCCGCCGCGCGGGCCGCGTTTACCACCCCGCAAGGGGCGTCCCCCTAGCGTCTCGATCCAAGGACGGCACGCAACGCCGTCTGAGACAGCCGCGCCCGGAGGCGCGGACGAGGGTGCGTGATGAAGCTCTTGCTGGCCCGCTTCGTGAAGGAACAACATGGCTCGACAGCCCTGGAATACGGGCTGATCGCCGCTGGCCTGTCGATCGCCATCGTCACCGTGCTGACCCAGATCGGCCTGACCCTCGCCCGCCTCAAGGCGGGAGCCGCAGCGGCAGGCAATTGAACGGCGTGGCCGGCCTCTCCCTCGATAGCCTCACCCTTGACCACCTGCTGGTGCTCGGCCTGTTCCCGGCAGCACTCGCGGCGGTGATCGCCACTGACCTATCGTGGCGGATGATTCCCAATCTCGTCATCCTTTCCCTTGCGTGCGGCTTCGCTTTGCTTGCCGCCTCGGGGCGCGTCGACGACATGCCGCTGCGGCTGCTGCTTGCGGCAGGCGTTCTCGCAGGGGGGTTCTGGCTGTTCGTCCACGACCTGGTGGGGGCAGGGGATGCCAAGCTCGCCGCCGCGCTGGCCTTGTGGCTCGATCCCTCCCAATTGCCGGCCTTCGCCTTGGCCTGCGGCGCGCTCGGCGCACTGTTGGTGGTGGGCGTGACCTTATATGCGCGGCGCGGCTGGAGCCGCATGAAGATCGCTCAAAGCCTGCCCTATGGGGTGGCGCTGGCCGGCGCCGGGCTGGCTCTGTTCCCAAGCTCCAGCCTGATGACCGCCCTCGCCTGACCGGACGACACGGCTTCACTTGGAATTTCCGCACGGGTTTCCTAAATCGTTTCAACTCATTGATCGATTGGACCCCGCCGCGCCGGTCAGCCCTGTGCAATGGCCCCTCGACACGGGCCGGCGGGTGCGGTTCAAAGGCGGTCCGGTTGAGAGAGACACCATCATGAGCCTTCCAAGCCCCCTCCCGTTTGTCGCCCGTGCGCCCGTGATCCCGGTGGTGGTGATCCAACGCCTGGAAGATGCAGTCCCGCTCGCCCGTGCCCTGGTGGATGGCGGCCTGCCGCTGATCGAGGTGACGCTGCGCACGCCGGTGGCGCTGGAAGCCATCCGCCACATCGTGCGAGATGTGGAAGGTGCCATCGCGGGCGCCGGCACGGTCACCGACCAGGCCCAGGTGGAAGCCGCCATCGAGGCCGGCGCGGCCTATCTCGTGAGCCCCGGAACGACCCCGCATTTTGCCGAATCGCTGGCCAAGGCGCCGGTGCCGGTGCTGCCCGGCTGCGCCACCACGAGCGAAGCCATGGTGCTCTCGGGCCTCGGCTTCGAGGTGCTGAAATTCTTCCCCGCCGAGGCCGCGGGCGGCGTCGCCTTTCTGAAGTCCATCGCCGGGCCGCTGCCGCACCTGCGCTTTTGCCCCACCGGCGGCATTGGACCGAACAATGTGGCAAGCTATCTGGCGCTGCCGAACGTCGTGGCGGTTGGCGGCTCCTGGGTGGTGCCGGCGGACCTCATTCGGGCTGGTGATTTCGCCGCCATCCGCGATCTCGCCAGCGTCGCGGCCGCTCTGCCGCGCGCCGCAAAATTCGGCTGAGCCAAGCGGGCTCCACCTTTGGATGAGAGAACCTCGCAGCTCAGTGGGAGGCGGCGCCTTCGTGCACGCTGCGCGGGATGATGGCGCCGCGATGCAGAATGACCGTGCCGGCAAGGCGGTGGCCGGCGCGGGCGGCGTCCTCCGGCCCGGCGCCCTTGAGGCGGGCGGCGAGATAGGCGGCATTGAAACTGTCGCCGGCGCCCGTGGTATCCACCGGCGACACCTCCCGTTCCACCGGCACTTCGATAATGTGCCCATCGGCGTAGACCAACGCGCCGCCGGCGCCATTCTTCACCACGACTTCGCCGATGCCATAGGTGGTCATGCGCTCGATGGTGGCATAAGGCGAGGCATCGCCCCAGAGCGCTGCCTCGTCCTCGAAGGTGGGCATGGCGATGGAGGCGCGCTTCAGCGCCTCGGCGAACACCGTGCGGGCGCGCGAGACATCGCCGCCCCAGCCGCGCGGCCGGTAATTGCCGTCGAACACCCGCCACGCGCCGCGCTCGCCGGCCATTTCCAGCGCCGCCAGGAACCGGCCGAGGCCGACATTGGAATAGAGCGACAAGGTGATGCCGGAAAAATAGGTCGCCCGCGCGTCCACTAGGATCTCGGCGACGCTCTGCCAGCCCTCGAATTCGAACAATGAACGGGCCGGAGCGGTATCGCGCCAATAATGGAAGGTGCGCTCGCCCCGATCATCGGTGGTGATGAGATAGAGCCCCGGCACCCGTCCCCGCGCGATCAGCACCGCCTCGCGCTGCACCCCCTCGGAGGCCGCGAGATCCAGGATCTGGGCGGAATAGGCATCGTCGCCGAGCGCGGTGGCATAGGCGGTCTCGATGCCCGCGCGGGCGAGATAAACGGCGGTGTTGAAAGTGTCGCCGCCGAAGGCGAGCCCGAACCGGCCGTCATTGCCGCGCGCCAGCTCCACCATCACTTCGCCCACACAAACCACTTTGGCCATTGACGCTCCTCAACTCCAGTTGTGCGCAGCTTTGGCGAAAGGTGTCAGCCGGCGCAAGGTCGAACCGTTTTAGGCGCGCCGCGCCGCCTGCCCTGAGCAAAACGCCATTGTCATTTTTCGATGCTACATCCTGTCATTCCCATGCGTCGCGGCGGGCATCATGCGGGGCGGGAGCGGCGGTGGAGCGGAGATGACGCAACACATCAGCGAAGCCGAGGCGCTCGACCAATTGAAATCGCTGTGCGAGGCGATTGCCGGCGGACGCTACGAGGAGGTGGACGGCCTACTCGCCATGACCGGCGACCAGGCCCTGCCCGAGACCGTGCGTCGGCTCGCCGAGGCGTTCGGCATGATGATCGTGCGGGTGGAAGCGCGCGAACTGCATCTGGAGGAGACGCTTGCGGCCTTGACGGCGGCGCAGGCGCTTCTGGAACAGCACAACCGCTCGCTGGCCGCCAGCAACGAGGCGCTGAGCGCCGAAGTGCACCGGCTGCGCATCGACATTTCCTCGCGCGACCGCGCGGTGGCCGAAATCGCCGATACCGACCAGTTCCGCGCCGTCCAGGCCATGGCCAAGCGGCTGCGCGATCGCTCCCTTTAGAGACCGAGAGACATGACCCAGATCCTCGCGCTGCATTCCTATCGCGGCGGCACCGGCAAAACCAATATCGCGGGCAACCTTGCGGCCGAACTGGTGCGCGCCGGCCGCCGCGTGGCTCTGGTGGACGCGGATATCCAATCCCCCGGCATCCATGTGCTGTTCGAAGTGGACGTGGACGAGGTCAATACCCTCAACGATTTCCTGTGGGGCCGCTGCACCATCGACAAGGTGGCGGTGGACGTGACCCACATGGTGGCCCGCGCCGTACCGCAGGAGGAGCGCGCCGGCCTCGGCCATCTCAGCCTGCTGCCCGCCAGCCTGAAGGCGGTGGATATCGCCCGCGTGGTGAAGGAAGGCTATGAGGTGGAGTTGCTGAACGAGGGGTTGATTGCCTTGTGCCGCAGCCTCGCGCTTGATTACCTGATCCTCGACACCCATCCCGGCCTCAACAACGAGACCCTGCTCTCCATCGCCATTTCCGACACCGCGCTGATCCTGCTGCGGCCGGACCATCAGGATTATCAGGGCACGGCCGTGACCATGCAGCTCGCACAGCGCCTGGAGGTGCCCCGCATCCTCATGGCGGTGAACAAGGTGCATCCCGACTTTGATGCCGCGGTCTTGGCCGAGCGAATCTCGCAGACCTATGGTGCGGAAGTCGGCGCCATGATCCTGCTGAGCGACGAAATGGTGCGGGTCGGCTCCTCCGGCTTGGTCTCGCTGCTCTATCCCGAGATTGATTTCTCCCAAGGCGTGCGCCAGCTCGCGGCGGCGTTGGAGCGGGAGGCTTCAGTCTTCCCGGCGGCGGCCGCCGAGGCCGGGCAATAAGGCGCGCGCCAGCGCGCGGGCATCGGCGGGGCGATCTTCGCGGGCGAAGGCGAGCGCGGCTTCAAGGGCCGCCCATGACGCCTCGGGTATGCCGGGGATTGGATCGGGCACCAGACCGAGCTGCGCCGCCTCCCCAGCCGGCCGGCGGCCATAGGGATGCGCGCCTGAATAGATCAGATAGATCAGGCAACCGAGCGAGAAGACGTCGTCGCGCGGATCGCGGGGCGCGCCGGCGATCATCTCCGGGCTGGAGAAGGCGGGCGTATAGGCGGCGAGCCCCTCGGGATTGAAGCCGCCGCCTCGCAACGCCACCGCGACGCCGAAATCCAGCACCTTGGCCACGCCCTCGCGGGTGAGGAACGCGTTGCCGGGCTTGAGGTCGCCATGGACGATGCCGCGCGCATGGGCGTGGGACATGGCCGCCAGCACGCCCGACGTCACATGTCCGGCCAATTCTCCGTCCAGCGGGAGGCCGGGTGCGCGGTGCAAGGCCATGTCGAGCGTCTCGCCCTGGAGCAGCTCCATCACGAAGAAGGCGTGCGGACCGTCGCGGTCGAAATCGTAGATCGGGCAGATATTGGGGTGGGCGAGCGATTGCACCTTGTGCGCTTCCGCCTCCAGCGTCGCCAACGCGTCAGGGTGCAGGCGGAACTGAGCGGAGAGCACCTTGAGGGCCACATAGGGATCGGGATCGCCCGCCTCCAGGCGGCGGCGGTCGACGGCGCGGAACACCTCGCCCATGCCGCCGTGACCCAATTCATCGTCGAGCACGAACCGGTCCTTCAACATGAAGCCGATGCCGAGCTTGGGGGCGTGGGTCGGCAGATGCTTGGCCTCTGGCCGTCCACCGGCGGTGACGCGATCCGCCTGCCGGCGCACCCGCATGCTGCGGAAGCCGGACAGCCAGCCGTCGAGATGGCGCTCGTTGAGCCCTGGGCCGTGGGGCTCCGGCGCCTTGTGGCGCAACCCGCGCAGGCCCGAGAGCAGGGCGTCGGTGATGCTCTGTTCCACACGCGCCCGGGGTTGCGTGTCGCCGCCCTCTTCCGGAGCTGCGGCAAGCGGAACCCGGCCGCCCGGCCGGGTGGGCAGGGACGGCAAGGGCAAAGGCACCGGCGGGGCGGGGCGCGGGGGCATGGGACGCGGAGAGAGGGGACGCTGCGTCGCGCTCTTTTCGGGCACGTCCTCGCGCGACACGATGTTCGGTTGGAAATCCCGCGCGGACGGGAAGGGGCGCGGCGCCTCGGGCGCTCGGCTACGGCTGCCCAGCACCGGACGGGGATCGAGGTCGCCCTCCCGGTCCGCCTGCGGCAACGGGCGCGCGATGCGCCGAGGGCCCGCCAACGGACGCAAGGTCCGGTCGTCATGCCGGGGTGGCAGCGGCGCGCGCCGCGCGGCAGCGGGATCTTGGGCGTGCGGCGGATCAAAGTCCGGAGGGTCGAAATTCCGCCGGTCCGGCTCTCGCAGGGCGTGTTCGCCCGGCACCGCCAGCCGGTCGGGCAGGGCAGGGCGCACCGGCGGCAGGCCGGGGCGCGGGTCCATGGCGGTGCGGCGCTGCCCGCTTACAGCCGCGCCCGCGAGCACGCGTTCCTGCAGCAGGGCCGCGAGCCGCTCCGGCAGGCGTCCGGCGGCGGCGAAGCGGGCCAGTTCGGCGGCAATCTGCGCGGGCGGAACGCCTGAGCTGGCAAGGCGCTCGCCGAGCTGCAGGACGCCGATCTCCCCGGCCAGGAACAGCTCGATGGCCTCGGCTGCAGGGGAATATCCGGCCATGTCCCGACCCTGGTTCTGATCCCGCTGCCGCGCGCATAATAGCGCCGCGCAGACGACGGCAATTTCCCGGCAAAGCTACCGCCGCGGCGTAACAGGGCTGCGACAGGGCGCGAGCTCAGAACCAGTTGTGATAATAGACTTTCACCAAGGGGATCGCGACCGAAAGGGCAGTGATGTTCACCGTCGCGGCGTTGAGGGCGTTCTCCTGGATCGGCGCGATGGCGCGCCAATCGGCGAAATCGATGTTGCGGAAGCCCACCACGACGCCGAGAAACGCGGTCTCCAGCGGCACATCGTCCTTGTAGCCCTCGACCTTGCCCGGAGCCATCAGGAACTCCCGCTTGCCCAGCATGTCCTGCCCCAGCGTCGCCGCGTCGGCGGTGAACAGGGACTGGAAATCCGCCTGCTGGAACGCCGTGTCCGACCGCAAGGTGTAGAGCCGGATCACCACCGGCGTCGCGATTCCGTTCGGCGCCGGGTTGATCGAGAGATCGGCGGTGATCTTGGCGCTCACCTGGGTTGATTTCGGCGGCTTCAGCGCACTGCAACCGGCAAGCGTGAACAGGCTTCCGAGCACCAGCGCGCGGCGCCGGGTGCGAAAGGCGGCCTGGGGCTGGGACAAGGCCTGAGGCTGGGAGGAGGTATGGCGGCCCATCTGGTCCTGTTGCTGATGGCGGGTGCGCACCCGCCCGTCCCGTCTGCGGCGGCTGGCATGAACCCGCGCGCGAGGCGCCTGAACATCCCGCCGGGCCGACGGTCTCCAGTCGAGGAGCCGTTAAATCACGCGTGTCATTACAGAAGTACGACGATGAGGCCGGCGGCCGCCTTGCCGGCACGGGGTCCAGCAGGACGCCGTCGAGCGGCACCGGGCGGCCATCCCAGCCCTGCATGGTGCGCGCATCTTCGGCACCGACGGCCGGGTGCCCATGGACGCCGGCTCTGATATATGCGTTTTCCGCACACGAACGAACGAGGGGCGCCGCCGATCATGGCCAATGTCACAGCTTTCCCGGATAAGGCCACCATCGCCGAGCTTTCGGCGCGCATGTTCCTCGAAGTGGAGGCGGTGCGCTTCTCGTCCGGCGAGCCCTTCATCTTCACCTCGGGCTGGGCGAGCCCGGTCTATATCGACTGCCGCCGGCTGATCTCGTTCCCCCGCGTGCGGCAGGCGCTGGTGGATTTCGCGGTCTCCACCATCTATCGCGAGATCGGCTTCGAGAAATTCGACAGCGTCGCCGGCGGCGAGACGGCGGGCATCCCGTTCGCGGCCTGGATTTCCGATCGCATGATGCTGCCCATGCAATATATCCGCAAGAAGCCCAAGGGCTTCGGCCGCAACGCGCAGATCGAGGGCCATCTTTCGCCGGGTGAGCGGGTGCTGCTGGTGGAGGATCTCACCACCGACGGCCGCAGCAAGGTCAATTTCGTCAACGCCCTGCGCACCGCCGGGGCGGAATGCGAGCATTGCTTCGTGTTCTTCTATTACGACATCTTCGCCGAGGCGGCTGGGGTGTTCAGCGAATCCGGCCTGTCGCTGCATCGCCTGCTCACCTGGTGGGATATCTTGGCCGAGGTGAAGCGGCAAAACCTGTTCCCCGCAGCGCAGGTGGCCGAGATCGAATCCTTCCTCCACGATCCGCATGCCTGGTCGAAAGCCCATGGCGGCGCCTCGCAGATGGCCGAATAGTCGCCGCGCGATGGATCTCTACCCCCTCCTGCGTCCCGCGCTAGGCCGCATCTCCCCCGAGACCGCCCACGCCCTCGCGATCCGCGCCTTGCGCGCGGGTCTTGGGCCGACCGTGCGGGCGCCGGCCGATCCCGTGCTCGCGACCCGCGTGTGGAACCTGGATTTTCCCAATCCGATCGGCCTCGCCGCCGGGTTCGACAAGCATGCAGAAGTGCTCGACCCGCTGCTGCGCATGGGGTTCGGCTTCGTTGAGGCCGGCTCGGTGACACCGCGCCCGCAACCGGGCAACCCCAAGCCGCGCCTGTTCCGCCTCGACGAGGATGACGGCGTCATCAACCGTTTCGGCTTTAATTCGGAAGGGCTTGCACCCTTCATCTACCGGCTCGGCAAGCGGCTCGGGAATGGCGGCATCGTCGGGGCCAATGTGGGGAAGAACAAGGATACCGAGGACGCGAGCGAGGATTATGCCGCTGGCATTTCCGCCACCTGCCGCCTCGCCGATTACCTCGTCTGCAATCTCTCCTCTCCCAACACGCCGGGCCTGCGCGACCTGCAGGCGCGCGCCGAAATGAGCCGGCTGATCGGCCACGCGCTCGCGGCCCGCAACGAAAGCATTCCCGATCCCGTCGGCCGGCCTCCGTTGCTGGTGAAGATCGCGCCCGATCTCGATGATGCGGCGCTCGCCGACATCGTGGAAGTGGTGCTGGAAACCGGCGCCGACGGCATCATTCTCGGCAACACCACGCTGTCGCGCCCCGCGAGCCTGCGCAGCGCGCACAGGGGCGAGACCGGCGGCCTCTCGGGCAAGCCCTTGATGGCGCTCTCCACCGAGCGGCTGGCGGCGCTGGCGCGCCTCACCAAGGGCCGCATTCCGCTGATCGGTTGCGGCGGCATCGCGTCTGGTGCCGACGCCTATGCCAAGATCAGGGCCGGCGCGAGCCTGGTGCAGCTTTATTCGGCGCTGGTGTTCAAGGGGCCGGGCTTGGTGGTGCGGGTGCGCGACGAACTCGCCGCCCATTTGCGCGCCGACGGCTTTTCCTCTGTGGCCGAGGCCGTGGGCGCTGATTTGCGCTGACGCTTCGGCTTCTCGGGCTCGGTCCCGCGGGGTGGGGCCAGGCAGGACAGGGATTCGTGCACCATGTCGGCTTTGTGGCGCAGGTGCTCGCGCAAGATGGCGGCGAGAGCTGGACCGTCGCGGGCGATCAGCGCCTCCATCATCCGCTCATGGTCCTCCACCGCCTCCAACCAGCGGGCGGGCGACTTGCGCGCCACGAAGCGGATGGCGTGGATGCGAACCATCATGGAATTGTAGAGCTGGGTCAGCGGCGCATTGCCCGCGATCTCGAACAGGGCCTCGTGGAACGCGCGGTTCAGATTGAGATAGGGTGCCGATTGGCCGGCGCGGTAGTGATCGACCATCGCCTCGTGCATGGCCTGCAATTCAGCCACTTGGGCGTGGGTGATTCGCGCGCAGGCCATCTCCCCCGCCAGAGCTTCGAGCGCCCCCATGATGGGAAACAAGGCGTCGATCTCGGTGTCGGAGAGCCGGGACACCATGGCGCCGCGATTGGGCGTCAGCGTCAGCAGTCCCTCGGCCGCCAATACCTTCAGAGCTTCCCGCAACGGCGTACGCGAGACGCCGAAGCGAGCACACAGCGCCTGCTCGCTGATCTTGTCGCCGGGCTGGAGTTCGCCGCCGAGGATCAGGTCCCGCACCAGGGGCACCAATTCACCGTGGAGACTGCGGCGGACGATCACTGCGCTTTCGGACATGGCGGTCTCATTTCTACGGAAAGAGATTTGCCGCCGACGGGCCGCGATGCAAGCCCCGCGCGCATGTCTGGCGCGCTTTCCCGCTTCCGCGTCCGCTTTCCCGCAGATCCGCCCGCCAAACAGGCAGGCTTGGATGCAAAAGCGACCAGATCGGGCGCGCAAAGGGGCGTGGGGTCTGGGAGACCGCAGGCGGTTGCGACCCATGAGTCGCCCCGTGCCGCGCCTTGAGCCTTCAGCCCGGCGGCCGGCGCTTCGCCTCTGTCCGGGCTCCAGCAGGCGGGCTCTGGCCTATCGCATCGCACCCCTGAGCCGGCCCCGTGGCGGTACGTCGCCCCTTGGGGAAAGCCCATCCACCTGGCGGCGCGCGGCACAGCCGCAGTTTTGAGGGAAATTGCCGCATCTGCAGCATTTTTCCCGGGCGGCCGAAGCCGAGGCCAGACGGTCCCGGGACAAACCGGCCGAGGGTTGCCGTGACGCTTTCATGACTTTGAGTGCGCTCCCGCCTATGATAGGGAGTGCCCGCGCTCGCGACGCGCGCAACCTTGGGCCTGGCTTTTCCGGGCCTTTAGGCCCAACGAAACTCACCCCTCCGTGGGCAGAATGGCGATACCCGTTAGAATGGCCGAGCGGCAGACCAGCTTCGAGTATGAAGACCTCCTCGCATGCGGACGCGGCGAACTGTTCGGTCCCGGCAACGCCCAGTTGCCGCTGCCCCCGATGCTGATGTTCGACCGCATTTCGGAGATTTCCGAGACCGGTGGGGAATTCGGCAAAGGCTTCATGCGCGCCGAACTGGCCGTGCGGCCGGACCTGTGGTTCTTCGACTGCCACTTCAAGGGCGATCCGGTCATGCCCGGCTGCCTCGGGCTGGACGCCATGTGGCAATTGGTAGGCTTCTATCTCGGCTGGCTCGGCTCCACGGGACGCGGACGCGCGCTCGGCCTCGGGGAGCTGAAATTCTCCGGCCAGGTACTGCCCACCATCTCCAAGGTGGTCTATGGCATCGAGTTCAAGCGCGTCATGCGCTCCAAGCTGGTGCTCGGCATCGCCGACGGCTGGCTGGAGGCCGACGGCACGGTGATTTATCGCGCCAAGGACCTGAAGGTCGGCTTGTTCCAGGCGGACGCCCCGGCGCCGGTGGGCGGCTGACACCGCTCCGCCACGATTGCCGGCCAGGGTGCCGGTCCGATTTAGGGAGGTGACATGCGTCGCGTCGTCGTGACCGGAATGGGCATTGTATCGTCCATCGGTAATTCCACTCAGGAAGTCCTGGCCAGTCTGCACGAGGCCCGCAGCGGGGTTTCGTTCGCCGAGGATTATGCCAAGCTTGGCTTCCGTTCCCAGGTTCAGGGCGCGCCGACGCTGAAGGCGGAAGAGGTCGTCGACCGGCGCGCCATGCGTTTCCATGGCGGCGGTACCGCGTGGAATCACGTGGCCATGGATCAGGCGATCCGCGACGCGGGCCTTGAACAGTCCGAGATTTCCAGCGAGCGTACCGGCCTGATCATGGGCTCGGGCGGCTCCTCCACCAAGACCATCGTGGAAGCCGCGGACATCGCCCGCACCAAGGGTCCCAAGCGCGTCGGCCCGTTCGCGGTGCCCAAGGCCATGTCCTCCACCGCCTCGGCGACCCTCTCCACCTGGTTCAAGATCAAGGGCCTGAGCTATTCCATCTCGGCCGCCTGCGCGACCACCAACATCTGCATCGGCAATGCCTATGAGCTGATCCAGTTCGGCAAGCAGGACATGATCTTCGCCGGCGGCTGCGAGGATCTCGACTGGACGCTCTCGGTGCTGTTCGACGGCATGGGCGCCATGTCCTCCAATTTCAACGACCGCCCGGCGGTCGCCTCGCGCGCCTATGACAAGGACCGCGACGGCTTCGTCATTTCCGGCGGCGCCGGGGTGCTGGTGCTGGAAGAGCTGGAGCACGCCAAGGCGCGCGGCGCCCGCATCTATGCGGAAATCGTCGGCTATGGCGCCACTTCCGATGGCTCCGACATGGTCGCCCCCTCCGGCGAGGGCGCCGCGCGCGCCATGAAGCTGGCGCTCGCCTCCATCAAGGCGCCGATCGATTATATCAACCCGCACGCCACCTCGACGCCGATCGGCGACCTGAAGGAAATCGAGGCGATCCGCGCCATGTTCGGCGACAAATCCCCGCCGATCTCGGCCACCAAGTCGCTCACCGGCCATTCCCAAGGCGCGACCGGCGTGCATGAGGCGGTCTATTCGATCCTGATGATGCAGAACGGCTTCATCACCAAGAGCGCGCATATCGACGAAATCGACCCGGCGTTCGCCGACATGCCGATCGTGCGCGAGCGCATCGACAATGCCAAGCTTGGCCATGTGCTCTCCAACGGCTTCGGCTTTGGCGGGGCAAATGCCAGCCTGGTGTTGAAGCATCCCGATGCCTGACCCTTCGGCCTAACGTCAGGTTCTGAAATGCCAGGTGATCGCATTCAGGCCCGTCCGCGCGACTTGGCGATGGTTTCGCACTGCAAGGTCTGATAATCGGCCTTCAAACGTTCATACCTGAGGTAGCCGGCAATGCAGGACCTGATGAAAGGCAAGCGCGGCCTCGTGATGGGAGTGGCCAATGACCATTCCATCGCCTGGGGCATCGCCAAGGCCTTGGCCGGTCAGGGCGCTCAACTCGCCTTCACCCATCAGGGCGAGGCCATGGCCAAGCGGGTGCGCCCCTTGGCCGAGAGCCTCGGCTCCTCCATCATCGCGCCGTGCGACGTGGAGGATCTCGCCAGCGTCGATGCATTGTTTGCCCGGCTACGGGATGAATGGGGCACGTTGGATTTCGTGGTGCATGCGGTGGCCTTTTCCGACAAGTCGGAATTGAAGGGCCGCTATGCCGACAGCAGCCGGGAGAATTTCTCCCGCACCATGATCATCTCCTGCTTCTCGTTCACCGAGATCGCCAAGCGGGCGGCGGATCTGATGCCCAATGGCGGCGCGCTGCTGACCCTGACCTTCGGCGGCTCCAGCCGCGTGATGCCCAATTACAATGTCATGGGCGTCGCCAAGGCGGCGCTTGAGGCCAGCGTGCGCTATCTCGCCGCCGATTTCGGCCCGGCCGGCATCCGCGTGAACGCGCTGTCCGCCGGCCCGGTGCGCACGCTCGCGGGTGCGGGCATCGCCGATGCGCGGCTGATGTTCAATTATCAGAAGCGTCACGCCCCGCTGCGCCGCACGGTGAGCATCGAGGAAGTGGGCAATTCCTCGCTCTATCTGCTCTCGGACCTCTCCAGCGGCGTCACCGGCGAGACCCATTTCGTCGATAGCGGCTACAACATCATCTCCATGCCGCATCCCGACGTCCTGAAGGCCCAGGAAGACGCCGAGGCGAAGCTTTCCGGCGACATGACATCGGCCAACGCCGCGGAGTAGCGAGCAGGGAGGGGCGGCAAATGGCGCGGTTCGACACCCTGCTTCGCACGGCCCCCGCCATCCTCGCAGACGGCGGCCTTGAAACCCGCCTGATCTTCGAGGACCACCTCGACCTCCCCGAATTCGCCGCCTTCCTCCCCCTGTTCCGGGACGGGCAGCGTGGCGCGCTGGCCCGCATCTACGGCGAATATCTCGACATTGCCGCCCGCCATGCCCTGCCGATCCAGATCGGCACGCCGACCTGGCGCGCCCATCGCGATTGCCTCGCGCGGCTGGGTTTCTCCGCCACCGGGGACGTCGCGCGGGTGAACGGGGAGGCGGTGCGCTTCCTCCAGGGCCTGCGGGCCGAACGGGGTCTTGAGGACAGCGCGATGATCGCCGGCGTCATCGGCCCGCGCGGCGACGGTTACGACCCGACCCACGCCCCCGACATTGCCACCGCCGAGGCCTATCACGCCGAGCAGGCCTGCCTCCTCGCCGGCCTCGGCGTTGATCTGCTTTATGCCCCGAGCTTTCCCGCCGCTGCGGAATTGGAAGGCGCGGCCCGCGCCATGGCGGCGACCGGCCTGCCTTATGTACTGGCGCCGGTGATCACACCCGACGGCGCGCTGCTGGACGGCACGCCCTATGCGGACTTCATCGCCCACCTCGACGCCACCCTCGCCCCCGCTCCGCTCCATTACATGGTCGGCTGTACCCATCCCTCCCGCTTCGCCGACGCGGAGCGCGCCGCCCCCGCGCTCGGCGCGCTCGGCGGCCGGCTCGCGGGCCTGAAGGCCAATGCCTCCCCCTTGCCGCCCGAGGCGCTCAACGATCTCGACCATCTCGAGGAGAGCCAGCCCGAGGCGTTTGCCGCCGCCATGATGGAGGTGCGGCGCGACTACCGCCTGCGCATCCTCGGCGGCTGCTGCGGCACCAACGGGGGGCATCTGGAGGCCTTGGCCGGCGCGCTGCGGGCGGCCATTCCGCGCTGAATGGCCCGGCCACGCCCGTGGGTCGCGGAAACGCGATGCGAGGGCCTTGCCTGCGGGCGGCAATGACAATAAGCGCAATCATGGCTGGCGGACCGCACGTTCGCGCAGGGGTGAGTCGGGGGACTTATGAATTCCTGGACCGTCGCGATCGTCTCGTTCGCGTGCATGTTCTTCGGATCCTTGATCGCCCTGGTGGTCGCGAGGGTGCTGCCCGAGCGGCACGTCTCCAAGGAAACGCAGGATGTGGTGAAGCTCGGCGTAGGCATGATCGCGGCCATGGCCTCGCTCATCCTCGGCTTGATGACCGCCTCGGTGAAAGGCGGCTATGATTCCACCGACAAGGACCTGCACCAGTACGCGCTGCACATCATCGCGCTCGATTCCTCACTGCGCCACTACGGGCCAGACGCGGCAAAGGCGGGGGCGCTGGTGACCGACTATACCAAGACCATCATCCGCGAGACCTGGCCGGACTTGCACGGCCTGCCCAAGCCGAGCGGCACGCAGCCCTCCGCCCAGCTTCTGCTCCAGATCGATGCCGCGATCCGCGCGCTCGCTCCCACCAATGACGATCAGCGCGAATTGCGGCAGGAGGCTATCGCCCGCTTCAATTCCATCGTCATCACCCGCTGGACCGTGACGGAAGAAGGGGTGACCGCAATTCCGTTCGTGTTCATCGTCGTGCTGATCGTTTGGCTGACGCTGATCTTCGCCAGCTTCGGCCTGTTCGCCCCGGCCAATGCGGTGGTGGTTCTGGCCATGTTCCTCTGCTCGGTTTCCATCGCCGGCGCCCTGTTCCTGATCGTGGAGATGGGAGGGCCGTTCGACGGGGTGATCCAGCTCAAGCCGACGCCGCTCCTGGATGCATTGAAATACATGCCGCAGCAGGCCGCGCTGCTGCGCTAGAACGGGTAATCCATTTAGATCCGGCGCCGGGCACGACGACGGTCGAGGGGGGCGCCTTGTGCGGACCGGCTCGGGCGAGACGCACGTGGCGCCGATCAAGATCCCCCGGACGGATTGCCATGCCGGTGGCGCGGCTCCACGGCAAGGAAATGGCGCACGACCGGGCCTTGCTCCAGCAGGTGGAACTTGCGCACCTCCTCCTGGATGTCGGCGTCCGAGTGCGAGGCGCGGCGATGCTGGCGCAAATGCTCGGCCCAGGAGTCGACCAGGAACCATTCAACGATGAGTTCCGGGTCGGCCGCATCCTCGGTCACACCCCAATCATAGGCGCCGTCGCGGCGGCGTGCCTGGGAGAGCCGTTCAAGGGCGGCAAGGAAGCCGTCGCGCTCGGTCCGGGCGATGCGGTATTCGATCAGGATCAGCACCGGCCCCCGGTCGCCGGGCACCGGTTCGGCCAATAGCGGTTCGGGCCAGTGGTTGGAGGGGCTGAGATCGGCGTCGCCGGTGGGCAGCGCCACGCGGTGCACGATCAGGCCGCTCACGACGAGCCCGGCTGCGGCGGCGAACAGGGTGGCCGACAGGCCGATTTCCTGGGCGATCAGGCCCCAGGCCAGACTGCCGCCCGCCATGGCACCATTGAACACCGTGAGATAAACCGCCAGCGCGCGGCCCCGCACCCAGTTCGGCAGGATCGCCTGCGCGGTGGCGTTGAGCGTGGTGAGCGCGACGATCCAGGCGCCGCCCATGATCAGCAGTACCGGCACCGCCGCCCATTGCGGCGGCGCGAGCGCGAGCAGGCCGGCGGCGAGCCCCGTAACAAGCGCCGCCACGAGCATCAGCCCATCGGCGTCGAGCCGGTCTCGCAGCCATGGCAAGGCGAGGGCGCCGAGGATGGCGCCGGCCCCCACCGCGCCGAGCAGTAAACCGTAGAAGGCCGCCGAACCGTGCAGCAATTCGCGGGTGACCAGCGGCAGCAAGGCCCAGATGGCACTCGCGAAGGCGAAGAACACGACGGCGCGCAGTAGCACCACGTGCAGTTCGCGGCTGGAGCGGGCATAGCGCAGCCCGGCGCGGAAGGCGCCGCCGAAATGCTCGCGCAACTCGTCCTGCTGGTCCGGCGCGCGCTTCCACCAGACCAGCGCGGCGATCACGATGATGTAGCTGGCGACGTCCGCGCCATAGGCCACGGCCGCGCCAAAGGCGGCCAGCAGCAGGCCGCCCACGGCGGGGCCGATGGAGCGGGCGATGTTGATGCCGAGCGAGTTCAGCGCCACGGCGCTCTTCATCTCGGCGCGGGGCACAAGTTCGGGGACGATGGATTGCCAGGTTGGCCCCATCAGCGCCGCGCCGATGCCGCCGACGAAGGTCAGCGCGATCAAAGACGACACGCTCATGAGGCCGCTCAGCGACAGCAGCATCAACGTCAGGCTGACGGCCCCGAGCATGAACTGGATGGCGATGAGGAAGCGCCGGCGGTCAAGAATATCGGAAAGGACGCCGGCGGGGATGGCCAGCAGGAAGATCGGCAGCATGCCCGCCGCCTGGACCGCGGCTACGGCGGCGGGGGAGGCCGAGAGGTCGGTGACCAGCCACGCGCTTGCGACATCGCGCATGAAGCTGCCGGTATTGCCGAGCACGGTGGCCGCCCAGAGGACGGCGAACACCGGACGATGCAGCGGTGCGAAGCTGCCTGCGGGGGGCGGGGCAGGGGCTGGGGGCGCGGCGGGCGAGTCGGTCACGGATCGATCCTCACGTCTCGTGGGCGAGGTCGTGCCACGCCACCAGTACGAAGGCCCCGACGAGGCCCAGATGCTCGAAGAAGGAATTGGCGGCGGCGAAGCGCTCCGGCAGTGCCATTTCCCAGAACCGGTTGGCCGCGAAGGTCGCCGCCAGGGTGAAAGCCCCGAGCGCCAGCGCCCCGAGCCAGCGATAGATGCCAGCCAGGATCAGGGCCGATGCGCCGAGTTCCAGCACGATCACGGCCGCCGCCAGCGGCGCCGCGGGGGCAAGGCCGAAATGGTCCATCTCGGCGACGGCGGACGGGAAATCGACGGCCTTGTTGAACCCGCCCTGGAGATAGGCCCCGCATAGGGCGAGCAGCGCGATCCAGCGCACCGGCGCCGGGGCGAGCAGACGGCGCGCGAGGCGCGGCAGGCCGCCCGATGTGCTGGTTCCTTCCATATCGCGTCCGTCCATATCGCCCCCGGTGCTCAGAAGGCCCAGCAGGCGCAGCCGAGTGCACCCCAGAAGGAGCGTTCGTCGGAGACCGGTGCGCTGGTGCCCCATGCGCCGGCATGAGCATGGCCGTGGACGTTGCAGGCATTGGCGCAGTTGCACAGGCTGGCGAAGGCGTATTTCTTCTCTCCCGCCTGCGCGCGCTCCTGATAGCCGCCGAACCGGCGCACCGGAGACCAGTCCGGCATGGCCGGCGGCAGGGCGGGCGCTAGCGGCTTGAAATCACCTTCGCCATGCACAGGCACGCCGCCAAGCAAGGTGAGGACCGAGGTGATGTCTTGGATCGCGTCATCCGGCACCGCGAAATAATCATCCGACAACACCACGATGTCGGCCAATTGGCCAGCCGCGATCTGTCCCTTCTTCCCCGGCTCGGTAGAGAACCAGGTGTTGGCCTCGGTCCACAGCCGCAGCGCCTGCTCGCGATCGAGCCGGTTCGAAGTGGGATACAGCGAAAGGCCGCCGAGCGTCTTGCCGGTGACGAGCCAGGAGAGGGAGACCCAGGGATTATAGGAGGCGACGCGGGTGGCGTCGGTGCCCGCGCCGACCTGAACGCCCATGTCCAGCATGCGGCGGATCGGCGGCGAGCGCTCGGCGGCCTTGTGGCCGTAGCGCTCGGCGAAATATTCGCCCTGGAAGGCCATGCGGTGCTGCACCGCGATGCCGCCGCCGAGGGCGGCGATGCGCTCGATGTTGCGGTCGGTGATGGTCTCCGCATGGTCGAAGAACCAGTTGAGGCCCGCCAGCGGCACGTCGCGATTGACCTTTTCGAACACGTCGAGCGCGCGCGTAATGGTCTCGTTATAGGTGGCATGGAGCCGCCAGGGCCAGCGGTTCTCAGCCAGCAGGCGGATCACCGGCTCAAGATCGCCCTCCATGCTTGGCGGCATGTCGGGGCGTTCCACCTGGAAGTCCTCGAAGTCGGCGGCGCTGTACACCAGCATCTCGCCGGCGCCGTTGTTGCGATAGAGATCGTCACCCTGTCCGGGCTTCACCTGCTTGGCCCAGCCCTGGAAATCGGCCAGCTCTTCCTTCGGCTTCTGGGTGAAGAGATTATAGGCGATCCGCACCGTCATCTCGCCGTCGCGGTGCAATTGCTCGATGATCGCATAATCGTCGGGATAGTTCTGGAAGCCGCCGCCGGCATCGATGACGCTGGTGACGCCGAGTCTATTCACCTCGCGCATGAAATGGCGGGTCGAATTCTTCTGATATTCGGGCGGCAGCTTGGGGCCCTTGGCCAGCGTCGCATAGAGGATGGTGGCATTGGGCTTGGCCACCAGGAGGCCGGTGGGGTTGCCCGCCGCGTCATGGATGATCTCGCCGCCCGGCGGGTTGGGCGTATCCTTGGTGTAGCCTACGGCGCGCAGCGCCGCGCCATTGAGCAATGCCCGGTCGTAGAGGTGGAGAATGAACACTGGCGTGTTGGGGGCGATCGCATTGATCTCCTCCAGGCTCGGCAGCCGCTTCTCGGCGAACTGGTGCTCGGTGAAGCCGCCCACCACGCGCACCCATTGCGGCGGCGGGGTAATCTCCACCTGCTTGCGCAGCATCTCCAGCGCCTGGCCGAGCGAGCGCACGCCATCCCAGCGCAGCTCCATATTATAGTTCAGACCGCCCCGGATGATGTGCATGTGACTGTCGATGAGGCCGGGGATGACCCGGCGTCCGCCGGCATCGATGCGCCGTGCGTCGGGCGCCGCCTGTGCAATCGCATCGCCGTTTGAGCCGACGAACAGGATGCGCCCTTCGCGCATCACCACGGCTTCAGCCTGGGGATGGGAGCGGTCGAGGGTGGTGATCTTGCCGTTGAGAAGAATGAGGTCTGTGTCGGGGCTCACGGTCTGTCTCCTGAAACGGCGCGGAAAGTGGCACTTATTGGGGCTGTCGATCCGGCAGTCGCGTGCTCAGCCGTCGCCGCGCGGCGCCGGCGGGCTTTGCGGTTCTTTCTGCGCGCAGGGTAATTCTCCGAGCACATGGTCACGGCAATCGGCGAGCCCGATCGCGGTCTTTAGGCTATCGCCGTTCAGCAGATGGCGGGCGACCGGGACGATCTGCTCCCCCACCAGGATGCCCAGCAGGCCCACCAGCGCAACCACCGGGGGCGCGGGAGAGCGCACATTGATGAGGCTGTAGACGATGCCCACCAGCAGGCCGGCCGCAAGCGAAACGAGATACAGCTTCATGCGGCAGGTCCTTTTCTCGGCAGGTCCTCGCGCAGGGGCGGGAGACGCGCCCGTCGCGCCTTAAGGGCGTGAGATTTCGGCTACGGCATCGCGGATGTCGGCCACGGCCCGTGGCTGGGAGAGCGGCGACATGTGGCTGGCGGCACGCTCGATGCTGACCGCCCGGTTCCGCCGTGACGGACCAGAGAACCGCATCCGATCAGTGCGGGGGACGCCTGTAATCGGCAAACCGGTATCCCTTCGGTCCGTGAGAAGCCCGGCGCGGAGAGCCGCGCCGGGCTGTCGCTCAGCCCTTGATGAAGGCGAGCAGGTCGGGATTGATCACGTCGGCATGGGTGGTCAGCATGCCGTGGGGATAGCCCTTATAGACCTTCAGCGTGCCGTTCTGGACCAGCTTCGCCGAAAGCTCGCCGGCATTGCCGATCGGCACGATCTGGTCGTCGTCGCCGTGCAGCACCAGCACCGGTACGGAGATCGCCTTCAGGTCGGCGGTCTGGTCGGTCTCGGAGAACGCCTTGATGCCCTCGTAATGGGCCTTGGCGCTACCGGCCATGCCCTGGCGCCACCAATTCTCGATCACGCCCTGCGAGACCTTCGCGCCCTCGCGGTTGAAGCCGTAGAATGGGCCGGCGGGCAGGTCGAGGAAGAACTGCGCGCGGTTCGCGGCGAGTGCGGCGCGCAGGCCGTCGAACACTTCGATCGGCAGGCCGCCGGGATAGGCGGCGGTCTTCACCATGATCGGCGGGACGGACGAAACCAGCACCGCCTTGGCGACGCGCCCAGCCGGCTCACCGTGCTTGGCCACATAGCGGGCAACCTCGCCGCCGCCGGTCGAGTGACCGATGTGCACGGCGTTCTTCAGGTCGAGATGCTCGAATACCGCGAAGGCATCGGCCGCGTAATGATCCATGTCATGGCCTTCGCTGACCTGGGCCGAGCGGCCGTGGCCGCGGCGGTCATGGGCGACGACGCGAAAACCCTTCTGCACGAAGTACAGCATCTGGGCATCCCAATCGTCCGAGGATAGCGGCCAGCCGTGATGGAACACGATGGGCTGAGCGTCCTTCGGGCCCCAATCCTTGTAGAAGATCTCAACGCCGTCTTTGGTTGTAACGAAGCCCATGGTCTCGATCCTTTTGGCAGGAGAGGGAGAATTAATCGCCGCCTGGGCGGAAGTGTTCGCTAGAACTGCCGGCAGCGCCGCGAGAATGACGCTGACGGCACCGAGCTTCAAGAGGCATCAGCAGCCGAAATACTCAACTGCACGGAGGGAAATCATTCATATTTTCAATCCGCACGGATCACACGCGCCTTGCCGGTTCAGTGCGCCTCTGAGGCACCGAACATGGACTTCGCGTAGATGATGCCGAGGCCGTAGGCGCCGCCGTATTTCTTGGCGATTCCCGTGGTCAATTCGTAGGTCTCGGTCCGCGCCCAGTCGCGCTGCAGTTCCAGCAAATATTGCAGCGAGGTCATCGGCCGCACGCCGGCCTGAATCATCCGCTGCATCGCGCGCTCATGCGCTTCGTCGGAAACATCGCCGCAGGCATCGGCGATGGCATAGACCTCAAAACCCTGGTGCAGGGCGGAGAGGGCGGGCCCGACGATGCATACGCCGGTCCACAGGCCGGCGAGGACGATGCGATCGCGGCCGATCCGGTTCACTTCGTCGATGACGGCGGCATCCTCCCAGGTATTCATCGAGGTGCGGTCCAGCAGCTTCTGGCCGGGGAAGGCGTCGGTGATCTCGGTGAACATCGGGCCGGAGAAGCTCTTCTCCGCCACCGTGGTGAGGATGGTCGGGACCTTGAATCCGGCGGCCGCATTGGAGATCAACGCGGCGTTGTTGCGCAGCGTGACGGCGTCGATCGACTTGGTCGCGAACGACATCTGCGATTGGAAGTCGATCAGGATCAGGGCGTGATTGGTGGGATCGATCAGGGCCTTGCCGGGGGTCGGAGTCGCGGTCGCCATGGTGCATCCCTTTGGGTGTATCGGTGCGCGAACATTAGGAAGGCGGCCGGCATCGGGGCAATTGTGCGCAGGTGTCGGTTCCCTTGTGCTCGCGGGTAGGTCGGCAGGGCGCGAGGCACACAGGCTTCGATGGCGCTAGCGCGCCAGATCCCGCAGCAGGGCAAGCAATTCGTCGGGAATCACCGGCTTCGGAAGATAGGCGGCGATGCCGGCTTCGAGTGCGCTGGCGCGGCTCGCCTCGGCCGGATAGGCGGTGACCAGAATGGTCGGCGGATCGAGACCGGCCATCTGCAACTCCCGGCGCAGTGCCGCCGCGCTCATTCCAGGCATCCGGACGTCGATGATCAGGCACGTGGCCTCGCGCGCGGCGGGGGAGGCGAGAAAGTCGCGCGGGTCGCGAAAGCCGCGTGCGGAAAAGCCGAAGGCATCGACCAGGCTGACCAGGGCCGCGAGCGAGGAGCCGTCGTCATCGATGATCGCGACCACCCTCTGCGGCGCCATGGGCAGCGGTTCCGTCCTGCAGCGCTCCGGCACGGTCCGTGCGCCGGGGAAGGATCGGCGATCGGAGAGGATGGCTTCAATTATACCTGCGCCCAGGTGGCCTACGCCTTGGGGTCCTCGCCGGCCAGCCGGTCGGCGATCCGCACCAGATCGGCCAGCGAACGCGCCAGCAGCTTCTGCATGATCTGCGCACGATGCACCTTCACGGTGACCTCGCTGAGCTGGAGGTTCGCTGCGATCTGCTTGTTCATCAGCCCGCTGGCGACGAGCGGCAGGATCTCGCGCTCGCGTGGGGTGAGGGTAGCGAAGCGCTCGTGCAACTCTGCCATCTGCCCCGCCTGCGCGCGGCGGCGGCGGTCCCGCGCGATGCCGGCATTGACCGCGTCGAGCAGGTCCTGGTCGCGGAACGGCTTCATCAGGAACTCGATGGCACCCGCCTTCATGGCCGCGACCGACATGGGCACATCGCCATGCCCGGTGATGAAGACGATCGGGATCATATCCCCCTGCCGCACCAGTTCGCGCTGGAATTCGAGCCCGCTCGATCCGCGCAGGCGCACGTCGAGCACCAGGCAGGCGGGCAGGTCCGGGCGGGCCGCGTGCAGGAAGGAGGCGCAGGACTCAAAGGTCTGGATGAGATGGCCCTCCGACGCGAGAAGGCTTTCCAGCGATGCCAGGATCGAGGGGTCGTCGTCGACCACGAAGACGGCGGAGGTCTCGGTCATTGGTCACCTTCTGCGGTGCTGGGATCGAACGCGTCAGACGGCAGGGAGAAATGGAAGATGGCGCCCCGCGGATGATTTGGCGAGGTCCACAGGCGTCCGCCATGCGCTTCGACGATGGACCGGCAGAACATCAGCCCCATGCCCATGCCGCCGGGCTTGGTGGAGACGAACGGGTCGAAGATGCGCTCTTCCACCTCGGCGGCGATGCCGGTGCCGCTGTCCGCCACAGATACCTCAACGTCACCCGACGCCAGCCGCCCGGTGCGCAGCAGCAGGCGGCGGGGCGGATCGCCGGCCGCCTTGATGGCGTCGATGCCGTTCTCGATGAGGTTGCACAGCACCTGGTGGAGCTGGACCGAATTCCCGATCACGGGCGACAAAGCCGGCTCCAGCTCGGTCTCGATCAGAATTCCCTCGTATCGCGCTTCAGCCGAGGCGGTACGCACGGCGTTCTGGACCAAGGCGTTCACGTCGAGCGCGGCGCGTTCCTGCGCACCCTTCATGAACATGGTCCGAATTCCGGCGACCACCTTGTTGGCGCGATGGCCATCGTCGACGATGCGAAGCAGGGCGGCATCGACCTTGTCGATCCTGGGCTCGTCCTTGGAGAGCCAGCGCAGGGCGGCATCGGCATTTGTGATCATGCTGGCGAGCGGCTGGTTGATCTCATGGGCGATCGAGGCCGACAAGGCCTCCATCGCGATGAGCCGGTTCTGCCGGGCGCGCCGTTCGGCGGCCATGACGCCGGCCAACCGGGTATAGACGGCCGTGGTCTCGGACAGCAGGACCACCAGCACGATGCTAGCGGCCGTAAGCCCGTAAAGCCGGCCGGCCCACCAGCCGATACCGAGGCGCACCGCGCCGCCGAGATAGGAGATCAGCAGCAATTCGATGATGAGCGAGAACAGAACCAGGCAAACCCAAATATCAAGAGAATTCCGACGTCGAGCTAAAAGTATTCCCATGTCGATGACATAAAGGGCGAGGGCGATTCGCGGGACGTTGCGCCAGAGCTCGTTCACGTTGCGATCGTCGCGCATGAAATTGGGCTGCATCTGGCTGTGGTCGAGGATCAGCCACACGCAGAGAGCGGCTGCGGCGCAGACCGCGACCACGCTCTTCGCGATCGCCCCCGGAGCCGGGCGTCCGGAGGCACCGATGGTCGGTGCGAGCGCGTAGCCGAGGACGAAGAGCGGAAAGCTGAGCCGCCGGACCGCTGCGATGGCCGCCGTGGCCTGCAGGCCGAAATCGAGGCCGAGCGTCGTGAACACGCCGGGAAACGTCAGCGCCCAGGCCGGGACCAGGAGCGCCGAGAACAGATAGCCGGAAGCGAGAATGACCAGGGCCGGCGAGCGCTGGACATTGTAAAGCGCGAGCAGAAGCGTGCAGGTCATGATTTCCATCACGGCCATGGCGGCGGCATAGGCGGGAAGGATGACCTCCGTGTTCCTGGTGGGTTCGCTTGCGAACGGCGTCGTCACCGCCAAGGCCCCCAGCAGCGACGTCGACACCACCGCCACCACGATGAGCTGCCGTTGGGAAATCGCCACCGAGGTACTTGGTTGAGTTGGCCTCACAGACATTGGACCGCCACCCTGGGACACGATTGCCTCCGAGTGTGTTCCTATCAGGAAATCCGATCTCCTTCCTCGACGCGCGTGCATGCCACCCCTGCGGAGCCCCTGTATGGTTCACGAGGGGCTTGTCGCGTCACGGCGGATGCGGGATGGCTTGATGTCGCGCGGCGGACCCGCGCCGGCGATCGGAGCAGCAAGCGAGGACGAGGGTATGTTCAGCTATATGATGATCGGCACCAATGATCTCGCGCGGGCGATCTCATTCTATGGTGCCGTGATGCCGGTGCTCGGCCATGCGCGCATCGAGGATGGGGATCCCCTGTGGGCGAGCTGGGGCCTGCCCGATCCCGGGCCGCACATTACGGTCGGCACGCCGTTCGACGGGGGCCCGGCGCGCCCCGGCAACGGCATGATGATCTCGTTCCTCGTTGCCAGCCGCGATCTGGTGGATCGCTTCCACGCGGCAGCGCTGGCCCACGGCGGAAGCGACGAGGGCGCGCCGGCGCTGCGCCCGCATTACGGACCGAACTTCTATGCCGGCTATGTGCGCGATCCCGATGGCAACAAGCTCAACGCCGTGTGCTACGCGCCGCAGGACGCGAGCCCATCGTGATGGGCCGCACATAGGGAAAAGGCCTGGATACGCACGGGTGGGACGTCTTGCCCATGGGCGGGTGCGGCCGATGGATCACGCGCGCCCGACGCCCAGTCCCTGCGGCGGGTGAATCGAGAGGCAGGGCATCAGGCCCTGCGGAATCGGCACGCTTGCCGCATGGGTGCGCCGGTGCGCCAGGAGTTTCGGCAGCACATGGGTATGGGGTCCATCGGGGCTGCGGCCATCGGCTTGCGGGATGGCCTGGAACACCTCAATGCGCCCCAGCGCCGAGACGAACACCCGGTGCGGGCCGTGCGCCAGAATGGCGCTGATCGGCCCATCCGGCGCGAACACATCCCGCCCCTCGACGGCGCGCAGGGCTGCGATCAGCGCCGGGTCGGCGGTGCGCACGCAGGCCTCCACGTTGGCGAGGCCGATGCCGAGATCGAACAATATGGACGCGCGATCCTCCGCGCGCAGGGCGTGCGCATCCGGGCCGATTTCGCTCACCACCGTGCGGCCGGCGCGCGCCGCCTGCGATTCTGGAAGGCAGGCGCTGAGCGCGCGCACGCGGCGTTCCGCGTGGCGCGAGGGCATCTCATAATCGATGATGACGGTCGCGCCATGCGGCACCACCCGCAGGCCGCCCCGCGCGGTCACGATCTCGATCGCTTCCGCGCTGGTGGAGACTGCCGCCGTCTCCTGCGGCATGCGGATGAATTCAGCGATGGCCCCGAAGATTCCAAGGCTCCAGCCGGTGTGCTCGTCCAGGGCATACTGCGTGAGGCGGGCGAACGGGTCTTCGGTCCGTGAGGGGATCATCGCGGCGGCTCCGAATCGTCGGGCCCGACACTTTGTCGGCGCCAGGGAAGGATGAAGGGTTCGCCATCGCGCATGCCGATCTCGATGGTGACGCCATAGGCTTCGCCGACCCGTTCGGGAACCAGCACGTCGCAAGGCGGGCCTTCCGCCAGCACCGCCCCGTTCGTCATGAGAACGAGCCGATTGCAGAAGCGGGCGGCGAGGGTGAGATCATGCAGCACCGCGATCACGGTGTTTCCCGCGCGGGCACAGGCGCGCAACGCCTCCATCACCTGGAGTTGGTGGTAGGGATCCAGCGCCGCCACCGGCTCGTCCACCAGCAGCACCGGCGCTTCCACCGCCAGTGCGCGCGCCAGCAGCACCCGGGCGCGTTCGCCGCCGGAGAGGGTGCCGGTGGTGCGATCCTTGAGATGGGCGACGTCCGCCGCCGCCATGGCGCGCTCGGCGGCGGAATCGAGCGCGGCGAGGCCATGGGGCAGGCGGCCGAGCGCGACCACATCCGCCACCCGCATGGGCCAATGGATCCGCCCGCCTTGCGCGAGATAGGCGATGGTGCGGCCGAACGCGCGGCGCCCAAGGGCGGCGGCGGTGCGCCCGTCATAGGTGACGCAGCCCGATGCCAGCGGGTCGAGCTCGCACAGGGCGCGCAGCACCGTGGTCTTGCCCGCGCCGTTGGGGCCGATGAGGCCGAGCAGTTCGCCGGGGCGCGCGGTGAGCGAAACGTCCTTCACCACCAGGGCGGACCCGCGCCGGACGCCGATGGCCTGCGCGTCGAGGATCATTCGCCCTCCACCTTCAGCCGGCGCAGCATGGCGAGGAAGAAGGGTGCACCGATCAAGGCGGTGACCACGCCGAGCTTCAGTTCCGGCCGGGTTGGAATGAGGCGCACGGCAATATCGGCACCGAGGGTCAGCGCCGCACCGGCAAGGCCGCTCACCAGAAGAAGGCGTCCCGGCCTGTGGCCCACCAGCGGCCGCATGAGGTGCGGCACCACGAGCCCGACGAAGCCGATGGCGCCCGCCACCGCCACGCTCGCCCCCACCGCCGCCGCCGTCCCGCCGATCACCAGCAGCCGGGTGCGGCGGAGCGAGAAGCCAAGACTTGCCGCCGTGTCCTCGCCGAGCGTCAGCGCGTCGAGGGCACGGCCGGTGGAAAGCACCAGCATCCAACCCACCGCCATGAAGGGCAGGGTGAGAGACACATGGACCAGGCTGCGGTCCGAGAGCGAGCCCATGAGCCAGAACACCACTTCGAGCGCCGCATAGGGGCTGGGCGCGAGATTGAGGGCAAGAGCGGTGAGCGCGCCGGTCAGGCTGTTGAGAGCGACGCCCGCAAGGATCAGCGTTGCCGTTCCGGCGCCCTGTCGCGCCAGCGTCAGGAGGAAGGCGGTGGCGATTCCCGCGCCCACCAGGCCGCCGAGCGGCAGGGCCAAAGCAAACACGGCCGAGGCGCCGAAATAAAACGCCACCACCGCCCCGAGCGCCGCCGCGCCCGAGACGCCCACCACCCCCGGATCGGCGAGCGGATTGCGCATCAGCCCCTGCAGCGCGGCGCCGGTGACGCCGAGGCTGAACCCCACGGTGGCGCCGAGGATCGCGCGCGGCAACCGCAGTTCCGACAGCACCAGCGCCGGCAGGCTCGGCCGTCCGGCCATCAGGTCGGCAAAGGCAGCGGAGATGTCGAGCGGCGCATAGCCGATCGCCGCCGAGCCCAAGAACAGGGCCAGGACGAGGACGCCGAGGGCGGCCACAAGCGCAGCGTGGCTGGGATGCGCGCGCCCCGTCATCGCGCCATGCCGATGCGCGTGCCCGCCAGGCGATTGGCTGCCAGACGTTTGGCGGCCTCCGCGAGTTCGGGGCCCATGCAGGTCCACAGGCGGGTGGGCAGGGACAGCGTGCGGCCCTGCGCCGCGAACGGCGCGAGGGCCGGATGGTGCAACAGATCGTCGGCCAGCGAGGGCGGGGCATCTGCGCCGCCGTTGATGACGAGCAGATCCGGCTGGGCCTCGACGATTTCCTCCAGATTGAGCTGTCCCAGGCGGTCGGTGGAGAGTTGCGCGGCGAGATTCTCGTAGCCCGCGCGGGCGAGGATTTCATCCACGATCGAGCCGCGCCCGGCGGTGAAGCCGTTGGGCCGCAGCACGATGGCCGAGGCGCGGTGCGCGGGCGCCGGCGGCAGGTGCGCGAACTCCTGCTGCATGGACGCGATCATGGCTTCCCCCCGCGCCGGCTCGCCGATGCGGTCCGCGACGGCGCGGATCTGGGCATAGGCCTCTTCCAGGCTGTTCGGCACCCCGAGTTCCAGCACCGAAAGGCCGAGATGCCGCAGCATGGCGGTGGTGGTGCGGGTGGTGAAGGCGCCGACAATGACGAGATCCGGCGCCAGCGGCACGATTTCTTCCGCGAGGCCCCGATTGACCGGCACGTCCTTGGCCAGAGCGGCGACGTTGGAGCTGCGTGGATCGCGCGCGAGATAGGTCACGGAGGCGACAGCGCCGCGATCCGCAAGGCGCAGCAAAAGCTCGTCGGCGCACAGATTGAGCGAGACGATGCGCGCCGGCTTCTGCGCCGCCGCGGCGGCCGGGGTACAGAGCAGCAGGCATGCAAGCAGGCGCGCAGCGCGTTTCATTCCGGCCGCCTTAATAGGTGAACTTCACCCCGCCATAGGCGCCGAAGCCTGGGGCGAGGAAGCCGTTGGGGTTCTGGTAGGTCTGGTCGAACAGATTGTCGATGCGTCCGAACAGGGTCGCCTGCGAGCTCAGGGCATAATTGGCCGCCACGTTCACCACGGTATAGCCCGGCTGGTCGATGTAATCGCTGGTCAGCCGCACGATGTCCCACCAGGCCGACGCATAGATCAGGCTTGCCGAGAGATTGAGCTTGTCGATGGGGTTCCAGTCCGCGCTCACGCTGATCTTGTTGTTGGGCCGCCGCAGCGGCGTGCACGAGGTGTCGGTGAGCGGCGCGCACGATGCGCCAAAGGGGCTGCCCGCCGGCATGTAACCGACGACATGGGTGTAGGTATAGTCCACCCGCAGCTTCAGCCGTTCGGTCACTGTGAAGGAGATGAACGTCTCGGCGCCCTGCGTCGTCGCGTCGGAGATATTGACGTTCTGATAGGTCACCGGGTCGTAGCTGATGAGATTGGTGATGTCGTTGTGGAAATAGGTGGCGCCGAAGGTCACCCGGCCGCCGAACACCTCTTGCTCGAAGCCGATGTCATAGCCCGTGCTCTCCTCTGGCTTCAGCGCCGCATTGCCGTAATAGGGGGCATAGAGCTGGTACAGCGAGGGCGCCTTGAAGCCGGTGCCATAGCTGCCCTTCAGCGTGGTGCCGGTCTCGGGAATGAGGAAGCCGGGTGCGAGGCGGAAGGTGGAATGGTCGCCGAACGTATCGTCGCTGTCGAAGCGGATGTTGGCGGCGCCGAAGAAGCGATCGCCGAGCTTGCCCTGAAGTTCCGCATAGGCGCCAGTATCGCCGGTATTGGCGGAGAGATCGGTATATTGCGTGGAGGACGTCATGGCCTCGTTGCGCCGCTCGACGCCCACCAGCAAATTCTGCCCCGGCGCGAAGGCGAGGTTCGAGCGTAGATAATAGGTTTGCCGGTCGCCGTCATATTGGCCGTTCACCGAGGTGTTCGGTCCCGTGGTGGGGTTGGACGAGGTCATGGCGCTGACCCCGAACGTGGTGTTCAGCGCGCCGTCCAGCGTGGTCCACACACCTTCGCCCTTGGTGAAGAACATGCTCGCGAGGCTGGTGGAGCGCTCGGCGGCGGGAAGTCCCTCATAGAGCGGCGGGGGATAGACATCCGGGGAATAGGCGAGCTGGCTGTCGATGTAGCGGGCGACGAAATTGACCGCGAGCGCATCGCTCAACTGAAAATCGAGACGGGTCGAATAGGTCCAATTGTCATAGGCATTGGGGTTGATGGGATAGCCGGGCGGCACGAGGCCGGGCGGCGTCACCGCGATGTCGGTCGAGGAGAAATGGGTGACGTTGAACGAATAGGCGACCTTCTCCGTCGACCCGCTCAACGCCGCCGCCTGGTTGAACGTGCCGAGCGCGCCGCCTTCCACATAGCCGAAGACTTTCGGCGGCCCTTCGCCCTTCTTGGTGGTGATGGAGATCACGCCGCCGATGGCGTCCGAACCATAGAGGCCGCTCTGTGGGCCGCGCAGCACCTCGATGCGGGCAAGGTCGGTGGCGAGCAATTGGCCGAAGTCGAAGGCGCCGTTCGGGGTGGAGGGATTGCCGGCATCGATGCCGTCCACCAGCACCTTCACATGGTTGGAATTGGTGCCGCGGATGAATACCGAGGTCTGCCCGCCAGGCCCGCCGGTCTGCACCACATTGAGGCCGGGCAGCGATTGCAGCACCTGCGGCACGGTGCGCAATTGCTGGCGCTCGATGTCCTCGGACGTGACGACGCTGACGGACGAGGCGATCTGATTGGCCGGGGTCGGGATGCCGGTGGCGCTGACCACGACCTCGGGCAGGTCGATGGATTGCGACGCGCCATCGGCGGGGGCCGCCGACTGGGCATGGGCCACCCCGGAGGCGGACGAAAGCAGCAAAGCTGCGAATACGGATCTGCCGACGGCGCGCGCGGCGCCGCGAGAGGGAAAAGCGGGGACGGAAAGCATAAATGCCTCAGCGGGACGAGTGGTCCGTCACCGCGAACGAGGCCTCCCCACGGCCCGGGAGCCGCCTGGATCAACCACCATCAGGACACCCCGCCCAATGTGCTCGCGCGTGACCACGGCTGACGGCAGGTCTCCTGGCTCGCGGGTCAGTGTTCAACTCGTCGCCTTCCCAGGCCGAAGCCCAGTGGCTGATGACGAAGAACTCGCCGCTTACAGTTGCGGGGGCAGCCGCGGCATCGCCGGGCTCCCTTTCAGGCGCCCGTCTCACCGCGTTCCCTTTTGATCCCGTTGGGGAACCGTCACCGTAACGCTAGAGGGCAGGCTGCGGGCCGTCAACCGCCGCTGTCGGGGATGATCCGCAAAAAGGGTCGTTCCGCACTAAATGTTGATACGCTACCAACATCCATGGCCATATTTTGTGCCGGGGTCTATTTTCACTGTGATTTGGTTGCCCCCTAGGTCCGGCGCGACTCCCTAGGGGAAGCATCGCAAGGGCTATCTGGGGCTCGGGCCGGCGTTGCTGCCCAAGGCTGCGCCATATCCGCCGACATGGCGGACCTTGCCCCGGAACACCCAATAGGCATGCGCCTGATAGGCGAGGACGATGGGCAGGACGATGACCACCCCGGTGGCGGCGAAGATCACGGTGGAGGTGTCCGCGATGCCGTCCCAGATGGTCACGTGCCGCGGCACCACATAGGGGAAGAGGCTGACCACGAGCCCTGCGAAGCCCAGGAGAAACACGAGGATCGCCAGCACGAAGGTCTCGGCGTCGCGCCCGGTCCACAGCCGCCGCCAGATGGTGAACAGCACCGCGGCGGTGACGACAGGCACCGGCGCGAGGAAGGCGATGCCGGGCCAGGCGAACCAGCGCATCGCCACTTCGGGCACGCTCCAAGCGCTCCAGGCACTGACCAGTAGCATCATGGCGCCGGTGAGGATGAGCGCGGCATGGGCGACCTCGCGGGCGAACACCTGCGTCGGGCCGTCGGTTTTCCAGATCAACCATCCGGCGCCGAGGAGCGCGTAGCCGCCGGCAAGGCCGATGCCGCAGATCAGGCCGAGCATGCTGAGAAAATCGAACGTGCCACCGGCGAACATGCCGTCGCTCATGGTCACCCCACTGATCAGGCCGCCGAGGATGAAGCCCTGACAGAGCGTCGCCAGCAGCGAGCCGCCGGCGAAGGCGAGATCCCACACCCAGCGGAAGCGCACCGTCTGCAGGCGGAATTCGAATGCGATGCCGCGGAAGATCAGGGCGAACAGCATGAACATGACCGGCAGATAGAAGGCCGGAAGCAGCACGTAATAGCCGGCCGGGAAGGTGGCGAGCAGCAGCGTGCCGCCCATCACCAACCAGGTCTCGTTGCCGTCCCACACCGGCTCGACGCTGCTCATCATCAGGTCGCGGTCGGCTTCGCGCGGCGCCAGCAGGAACAGGATGCCGACACCGAGGTCGAACCCGTCCGCGAGGACGTAGACGACCACGCAGAAGGCGACGAGGGCGGCGATCAGGACCGGAAGGTCGGGCAGATGCGAGATCATGGCGTCAGGCTCCCCGCTTGGGTTCGAGGGTGAGCGTGGCGGAGGCCGCCACGGCGGGTTCGACGGGCGCCGCGCCGGCAAGCGTGGGGCTTGCGCGATCGAGTCCGGGATGCATTCGCTTCAGGTCGTCCTGGCCCTGCGTATCCGGCCCGCGCAGGGCAATCCGGCCGGCGAACCACAGGAAGATCACCAGCAGCGCGTTGTAGATGACGAAGAAGAGGGCAAGGCTCAGCGCCATGGCGTGGGGCGCCACGGGGGCCACCGCGTCGGCGGTGCGCAGCAGGCCGTAGATCACCCAGGGCTGGCGCCCGGCCTCGGTCGTGGTCCAGCCGGCGAGCACGGCGAGGAAGCCGAGCGGCGCTGTTCCCATGGTCAGGATCAGGAACCAGGGGGTGTCGTAGAGCCGCCGCCGGGCCCGCAGCACCGCTCCGGTGATGGCGGTCGCGAGCAGCGCGACACCGATCCCGACCATGATGCGGAAGGCGAAGAACACCACCGGGACATAGGGGCGGTCCTGCGGGGGGACCTCCTTCAGGCCCTGGACCTCGCCGTTCCAGGAATGGGTGAGATAGAGGCTCGCCACATGCGGTACGTCGATGGCGAACAGGTTGCGTTCCTGCGCCATGTCGGGCCATGCGAGAACGGTCATGGGCGCCCCCCGGGTGGTGTCCCAGAGCCCTTCCATGGCGGCAAGCTTGGTCGGCTGATGGACCAGGGTGTTGCGGCCGTGAAGGTCGCCCAGCACGATCTGGGTCGGGGTCAGGATCAGCGCCATCCACATGGACAAGGAGAAGGCGACCCGGCTCGCCGCGACATGCTGCCCCCGCCACAGGTGGAACGCCGAGACCCCTGCCACGACGAACGAGCCGGTGACGAAGCTCGCGCACACCATGTGGCCGAGGCGATAGGGGAAGGACGGGTTGAAGATGATCTTCACCCAGTCGACGGGATGATAGATGCCCATGGCATCCGCCACCGCGCCTGCGGGCGTCTGCATCCAGCTGTTGGCGGCGATGATCCAGGTGGCGGAGAGCAGCGTGCCGCCGGCCACCATGCAGCAGGCGAAAAAATGCAGGCCCTTGCTGACCCGGCCCTCGCCGAACAGCACGATACCGATGAAGCCGGCCTCCAGGAAGAAGGCCGTCAGCGCCTCGTACATGAACAGCGGGCCGAGCACATTGGCCACCGAGCGCGAGAAGCCGGCCCAATTGGTGCCGATCTCATAGCTCAGCACCACGCCGGTAATCACGCCCATACCGAAGGCGAGGGCGAAGATGCGCATCCAGAAGCGCATGAGGTCGCGATACACGGTGCGCCCGGTGCGCCACCACAAGCCGTTCAGCAGGGCGACGAAGCAGGCGAGGCCGATGGTGAAGGTCGGCCACAGGATGTGAAAGCCGATGGTGAAGGCGAACTGGAGTCGGGCGAGGAGAACGGCATCCATGATCAGGCCGCCTTCTCTTGCGCGCCGGACAGCACGATGCGGATGGGAATGCCCTTGTAGGACGGGGTGAAGCTCATCGGATCGTGCGCATGGAGCGGCACGAGCGGATTGACCTCCGGGTAATAGGCGGCGCAGCTTCCCGCTGGAAAAGCATGGGCGACCAGCTCGAAATTGCGCACCACGCGCGTCACGCCATCTCGCGAGGCGGACACCAGATCCACCCGGTCGCCCGGCTTGAGGCCGCGCTTCGCAATCTCCTCCGTGTCGATGAACAGCACGTCGCGCCGGCCGAAGATGCCGCGATAGCGGTCGGAGAGGGAGTAGAGCGTGGTGTTGTACTGGTCGTGGCTGCGCACGCTGGTGAGCCACAATACGTCGGGATCATGCTGCTCGGGGTCCTCGCCGAGTCCCTGGTAGACCAGGAAATTCGCCTTTCCAGATGGCGTCGCCCAGATCCGCTCGCGGGCGGTGGAGGTGAGGTGGAAACCGCCGGGAATGCGGACGCGGGCGTTGTAGCCCTGAAAGATCGGGAACACCGCCTCGATGGCGTCGCGGATCGTATCGTACGCGGCGACGAAGGCCTCCCAGTCGACCACCGAGCGTTCCCCGAGGGTGGCGCGCGCCATGCCCGCGACGATCGCCGGCTCGCTCATGAGATGCGGGGAGGCCGGTGCGTTGCGGCCCGCCGAGGCGTGGACCATCGACATGGAATCCTCCACCGTGATGGATTGCGGCCCGCCCGCCTGTAGGTCGATTTCGGTGCGGCCGAGGCAGGGCAGGATCAGCGCCTCCCGGCCGTGGACGAGATGGCTGCGGTTGAGCTTGGTGGAGACGTGGACCGTCAGGTCCAGCCGGCGAAAGGCGGCGTGGGTGGCCTGCCAGTCGGGAATGGCGGCGACGATGTTCCCGCCCATGCCGATGAACACGCGCGCTTCGCCCTTCACCATCGCCTCGAGCGCGGTGACTACGTTGTGGCCGTGCGCCGCCGGCGGCTTGAAGCCGAACCGGCTCTCCAGCCGGGCAAGGAATTCGGCGGTCGGCACCTCGGTGATGCCCACCGTGCGATCGCCCTGGACATTGGAATGGCCGCGCACCGGGCACAGGCCCGCGCCTTCCTTGCCCATGTTGCCCTTCATCAGGCACAGATTGGCGAGCTGCTGGACCGCCGCCGCACCGTGCCGGTGCTGGGTGATGCCCATGCCGAACACCACGATCGCGCGCTCGGCCCGCATATAGGCGTGCGCGGCCTCCTCGATCGCCGCGCGCGACAGGCCGGAGCGGCGCTCGATGTCGGTCCAGGGCGTCGCCTTCGCGTCGGCAGCGACCGCATCGAAGCCAACCGTGTGGCCGCGGATAAAGTCCCAGTCCAGGATCTCGATCTGGTCCTGCGCGCGGGCCCGCTCATCCTCCTCCACCAGGACCTTCATCAGCCCCTTGATGACCGCCACGTCGCCGCCGACGCGCACCTGGTTGAGGCGGGAACTGATCGGCGTGGAGGTCAGGGTTGCCATCTCCACCGGATTCTGCGGCGCCTGGAAGCGCTCCAGGGCCCGTTCGCGGAACGGATTGAAGGAGATGATGGTGGCGCCGCGCCGCGAGGCGTCGCGCAGGCTGGTCATCATGCGCGGACTGTTGGTGCCGGGATTCTGGCCGAAGATGAGGATGCAGTCGGTCTTGTCGAAGTCTTCCAGCAGCACCGTGCCCTTGCCGACGCCCAGCGATAGGGGCAGGCCGACGCTGGTGGCCTCGTGGCACATGTTGGAGCAGTCGGGGAAATTGTTGGTGCCGTATTCGCGCACGAACAGCTGGTAGAGGAACGCCGCCTCGTTCGAGGTGCGGCCGGAGGTGTAGAACTCCGCCATGTTGGGATCGGGCAGCGCCCGCAGATGCCGGCCGATGGTGGCGAAGGCCTCCTCCCAGCTCACAGGACGGTAACGGTCGCTCGCCGCGTCATAGGCCATGGGGTGGGTGAGGCGGCCGGTCATTTCGAGCTCGTAATCGCCCCAGCTCGCAAGCTCGCTGACCGTGTGGTCGGCGAAGAAATCGGGCGTGCAGCGCTTGGCAGTCGCCTCCCAGGCCACCGCCTTGCCGCCGTTCTCGCAGAATTCGAAGGAGGAGGTGTGCTTGGGGTCGGGCCAGGCGCAGCCGGGGCAGTCGAAGCCTTGAGGCTGGTTCATCCGCAGCAAGGTGGTCGCGCCCTTGACGGCGATGTCCTGTTCGATCAGGTGCGCCCCGAGCGCCTTCAGGGCCCCCCAACCGCCGGCGGGCTCGTCATAGCGCCGGATGCCTTTCTGGCTGGACATCTGCTTCCCTCACGTTCGAAACGGTGACGGGCAGATGGTGACAAGGTCGCATCCGGTCTTCTTCCGGAAGGGCGCGCCGTTTTTCCAAAGCGCACCCAGTTCGGGGCACCGTCCCGGCACGGGAGCATTGCTGCCATGCAGCAATTTCGCAGTCGTGATTTTGCAGTGCGATAGACGCTGTGTTATTTTGGAGCCGCTTCAATCTGGCTTCGAACCCCGTCCGCACCTGCAATGAACCATCTTCAGCGTCTTCAGAACGTCGTGCTTCTCGCCGCCACGCTATGCTTCGTCGCGGCAGTGGCGCAGACTCAAACGGCGCTGTCCGCGTCCCGGTCCGCCCCTGAGCTTGAGGTCGCCGTCGCCCGCGCGGTCTCGAACATTTCATGGCATGTGGAGCAGGCTGCACGCATGGAAAGCGCGGATCCGCTGGCGACCTATATCGTCAATTGACCCTGTGATGCGGCTGACCGTGTGAGGCGGCCGGTCAGTCCGGCAGCGTCGCGGCGAGCTTGTCGGCCGCGCTCATCAGGTGCGGCAGGAGCGATACAGCCTTGTCGAGGGAGAAGCGCGGCACCGGGCCGTGGCAGGCCACCGCCCCGACAACTTCGCCGCGCGCATCCTTCACCGGCACAGCGATGGCGCACAACCCCTCCAGAAACTCCTGATCGTCGGTGCTGTAGCCGCGCGCGGTGATCCGCTCCAGTTCCTCTTCCAACGCCGCGATGCTGGTGAAGGTGTTCGGCGTCTGCGCCTTCAGGTGGAGGGTCTGCAGAATGCGCCGACGCTGCGAGGGCCGCATGGCTGAGAGGAACAATTTGCCGCTCGCGGTGCAATGCATCGGCACGCGCGAGCCGACCTCCAGATGCATGCGCAGCGGCCAACTGGCTTCCACGCGGTCGAGATAGACCGCCTCGTTGCCCACCCGCGTGACGAAGTTGCAAGTCTCGCCCGCCACTTCCACCAATTCTTCGAGAATTCCCCGGCGCTCCGCGCTGACCGAATTGCGCAGCATGTCGAAGCCCATGCGCAGGAATCGCGGCCCGGCGGCGAAGCGGCGCCCGTCGGGGTCGCGCAGCAAATAGGATTCGGCTTCCAGCTTCTGGCACAGGCGGTGAACCGTCGGCTTGGGCAGCGCAAGCCGCACGCACAGTTCCGGCACGCCGAGCGGCACATGCGAACGGGCGACCTCGCCGAGCAGATCGAGCGCGCGCAGCATCGCCGATGCGCCGTCCCGTTCCTCTGTTTTCTCAGGCTTTTTAATGACTTCCGCCATTTCCATCGTCTCGCCCGCTGCACAGAGGAGCGAACCATAATGGTTGGCGCGCGCAAGTCCAAGGGACTGCGCATCTTTGCTGCGACTGCCCAACAGGTCCTTCGCAGTGCACAACAAAAATCTCACTAAATGAGACGTTTTGGTTCAATTATTGGATTGACTCGTATCAGACCTTCGTCGCATCGTTGGTGCCGCAGAGAGGAAACTGCCAATGCAAGGCGAGGAATACTTCGACTTCGTGGTCGTCGGCGCGGGGTCGTCCGGATGTGTACTGGCCAATCGCCTCAGCGAAGACGGCAAAAGCCGCGTAGCGCTGGTAGAGGCGGGCCCGAAGGACACGAATCCGTGGATTCATGTGCCGATCGGCTACGGCAAGACCATGTGGAACGACCGGCTCAACTGGCGCTTCCATACGGAACCTGAGCCCACCATGGACGGGCGCAGCATTTATTGGCCGCGCGGCCGCGTGCTTGGGGGATGCTCGTCGATCAACGGGCTGGTCGTGATCCGCGGACAGCGCGAGGATTATGACGGCTGGGTGGCGCGCGGCGCGGAAGGCTGGAGCTGGCCGGATGTGCTGCCCTATTTCAAGAAGCTGGAGAACAACCCGCGTTTCTCCAACGATCCGCTGCATGGCACCGGCGGTCCCCTCACCATCAGCTCCATTCCCCGCAAGCACCCGCTGATCGAGGCGGCCAAGGCTGCCGGGCGTGCCCTCGGGGTTCCGGAAACGGAAGACTTCAACGGCGCGACCCAGGAGGGCGTCGGCTATTTCCAGCTCACGACCCGCAAGGGCATGCGGGTGAGCGCGGCCAAGGCCTATCTTTCCCCGGCGCGGGACCGATCCAACCTGACCATCTTCACGGAGGCGCAGGCCCGCCGCGTGTTGTTCGACGGCGTGCGGGCGACCGGTGTCGAGCTGAGCGTCGCCGGCGGCATCAAGACGCTCAAGGCCCGGCGCGGCGTCATTCTTTCGGCGGGTGCGGTCCAGTCGCCGCAATTGCTGATGCTTTCCGGCATCGGTCCCGCGGAGCACCTTAAGGCCAATGGCATAGAGGTGAAGGTCGACAGCCCCGGCGTCGGCGGGAATTTGCAGGATCATCTGCAATTGCGCCTGCTCTACCGCTGCACCAAACCCATCACCACCAACGACGCGCTGAACTCCCTCACCGGGCGGCTGCGCATGGGCCTCGAATATCTGCTGTTCCGCGGCGGGCCGCTGGCCATCGGCATCAACCAGGGTGGGTTGTTCACGCGGGTGCTGCCGGAATCCAAGACGCCGGATATTCAGTTCCACATCGGCACGCTTTCGGCCGACATGGCCGGCGGCAAGGTGCATGCCCATTCCGGCTTCACGCTCTCGGTGTGCCAGTTGCGGCCCGAGAGCACCGGCACGGTGCGCCTTGGTTCGCCCGATCCGCTCGCGCCGCCGAAGATCAACGCCAATTATCTCGCCACCGAGACCGATCGGCGCTGTGCCGTGGCCAGCCTCAAGTTCGCCCGCAAGCTCGCCGCCACCGAGCCGCTGCGCAGTTATGTGGCCGAGGAGAAGCTGCCCGGCCCCGGCGTCACCGACGACGCGGGTTTGCTCGCTTTTGCCCGGGAATATGGCGCCACCATCTTCCACCCCGCCGGCACCTGCCGCATGGGCGCCGATGACGACCGGGACGCGGTGCTCGATCCCCGCCTGCGGGTGCGCGGGGTCGACGGCCTGTGGGTGGTCGACTGTTCCGTGATGCCGGCGGTCACCTCCGGCAACACCAATATTCCCGCGATCATGATCGGAGAAAAAGCCGCCGACATGATCCGCGAGGACACGCTGAACAACAGCACAGGGCGAGACAACGCCCCTGAACAAACCAAGGACGGGAGGAAAACACCATGGCAGGACACGCAGCAGCTTCAAGCCGCGAGTTAAGGCGGGTTGTCGGCGCCAGCCTTATCGGCGCAACCATCGAATGGTATGATTTCTTTCTTTACGGCATCGCCGCGGGCATCGTCTTCAACAAGCTGTTCTTTCCCGGCGACGATCCGGTGGTCTCGATCCTGCTGGCCTATACCACGTTCGCCGTCGGCTTCGTGGCGCGGCCCATCGGCGGGCTGATCTTCGGCCATTTCGGCGACAAGCTGGGCCGCAAGACCATGCTCATCATGACCTTGATGATCATGGGCGTCGCCACGGTGGCGATCGGCCTTCTGCCCACCTATGCGCAGATCGGCGTCGCCGCGCCCATCCTACTGCTGCTTCTGCGCATCGCGCAGGGCATCGGCATCGGCGGCGAATGGGGCGGCGCGGTCCTGATGGCGTATGAATATGCGCCGGAGAACAAGCGCGGCCTCTATGCCTCGATCCCGCAGATCGGGCTTGCACTGGGCCTGTGCCTTGCCTCGGGCGTCACCGCCCTTATGTCCATGCTGCCGGACGAGCAATTCATGTCCTGGGGTTGGCGCATCGGCTTCGTCGGCTCCGTCGTGCTCATCGTGGTCGGAATGTATATCCGCCTCAAGGTGCACGAGACGCCCGAATTCGAACAGGTGAAGGCCAACAACCAGGAAGCCAGCATCCCGTTCTTCACCCTGCTGCGCGAGTATCCTCGCAATGTCATCCTGGGCATGGGCGTGCGCTATATCGACGGCGTGTTCTTCAACGTCTTCGCCGTGTTCTCCATCGTCTATCTGGCGAACTATGTGAAGGTGCCGCGCACGTCGACCTTGTGGCTGGTCACGGTGGCCGCCTTCGTCATGGTGTTCACCATCCCGATGTTCGGCAAGCTCTCCGACCGCTGGGGGCGTCCGCGCACCTATGCCGTCGGCTCGCTGCTGCTGGCGCTCTCGGTCTATCCCGCCTTCTGGCTGATGTCCTCGGGCTCCATGCCGCTGATCGCGCTCGGCATCATCTTCCCGTTCGGGGTGCTCTACGCCATGTGCTACGGGCCGGAAGCCGCTTTGTTCTCGGACCTGTTCGATGCGCGGGTGCGCTATACCGGCATCTCGTTCGTCTACCAGTTCTCTGGAATCGTCGCGAGCGGCATCACCCCGATCATCGCCACTTACCTGCTCGCCCATGGCAACGGACTGCCCTGGTACGTGTGCGCCTACGTGGTGTTCGCGGCCGTGATCAGCATGCTCTCCGCCATGGCGATCCGCGTTCCCGCGCCGGGCACGCACGCATCCGCAATCGCTCAGCGCTCGCCCGAGGGCGCGCGCTGACGGACCGGACCGGAAGGCGGCGCAGCCGCCGCCTTCCTTCCCTTTCCAACAGAGGACTGATCTTCCCATGAAGATGACCACCGAAGAGGCGTTCATCAAGGTCGTGCAGGCGCACGGGATCGACGAAGCCTTCGGCATCATCGGCTCGGCCATGATGCCGGTGTCCGACCTGTTCCCCACGGCGGGCATCCGCTTCTGGGACTGCGCCCACGAGACCAACGCCGGCCTGATCTGCGACGGCTATACCCGCGCCACCGGCCGCATGGCCATGGCCATCGCCCAGAACGGCCCGGGCGTGACCGGCTTCGTCACCGCGATGAAGACCGCCTATTGGAACCACACCCCGATGCTGCTGGTGACGCCGCAGGCGGCCAACCGGACCATCGGCCAGGGCGGGTTCCAGGAAGTCTCGCAGATGGCCATGTTCTCCGACATGGTCTGCTACCAGGAAGAGGTTCGCGACCCGACGCGCGTCGCCGAGGTGCTGAACCGCGTGATCGAGAAGGCCTGGCGCGCCTCTGCCCCGGCGCAGATCAACATTCCGCGCGATTTCTGGACTCAGGTGGTCGATATCGAGCTGCCGCAGATCGTGCGCCTGGAACGTCCCACGGGCGGCAAGAATGCCATCGACGAGGCGGCCAAGCTCTTGTCAGAAGCAAAGTTTCCGGTGGTGCTCAACGGCGCCGGCGTGGTCATCGGCAATGCCATTCCTGAGGCCATGGCCCTCGCCGAGACGCTCGGCGCCCCGGTCTGCGCCGGCTATCAGCACAATGACGCCGCCCCCGGCAGCCATCCCCTCACCGTCGGTCCGCTCGGCTACAATGGCTCGAAGGCGGCCATGGAGCTGATCGCCCAGGCCGACGTGGTGCTGGCGCTCGGCACCCGCCTCAATCCCTTCTCCACCTTGCCCGGCTACGGCATGGAGTATTGGCCGCGCGAGGCCAAGATCATCCAAGTGGACATCAATCCGGACCGCATCGGCCTCACCAAGAAGATCTCGGTCGGCATCTGCGGCGACGCGCGCGAAGTGGCGAGCCAGCTCCTGGCGCAGCTCGCGCCCGGGGCCGGTGATGCCGGACGCGAGGAGCGGCGCGCGCTGATCCACCAGACCCGGTCGCGCTGGCTCCAGCAGCTCGCCTCCATGGACCACGAGGACGACGATCCCGGCACTTCCTGGAACCAGGATGCCCGCGTGCGCGATGCCGAACGCATGTCGCCGCGCCAAGCCTGGCGCGCCATCCAGGCCGCCCTGCCGAAGGAGGTGATCGTCTCCACCGACATCGGCAACAATTGCGCCATCGGCAACGCCTATCCCACCTTCGAGATGGGGCGCAAATATCTCGCCCCCGGCATGTTCGGCCCGTGCGGCTATGCCTTTCCCGCCATCATCGGCGCGAAGATCGGCTGTCCCGACGTGCCGGTGTTCGGCTTCGCGGGCGACGGCGCCTTCGGCATCTCCATCAATGAGATGACCTCCATCGGCCGCGAGGAATGGCCGGCGGTGACCATGGTGGTGTTCCGCAATTTCCAGTGGGGCGCGGAAAAGCGCAACACCACGCTCTGGTACGCCAATAATTTCGTCGGCACCGAGCTGGATCCCAAGCTGTCCTACGCCAAGATCGCGGAAGGCTGCGGCTTCAAGGGGGTGCGGGTCGATACGGCGGCGGCGCTCACCGACGCCATCGCCGCCGCTGCCGTCGACCAGAAGGCCGGCATCACCACCTTTATCGAGGTGGTGCTGAACCAGGAACTCGGCGAACCCTTCCGCCGCGATGCCATGAAGAAGCCCGTCAAGGTGGCCGGTATCGAGCGAGCCGATATGCGCGAGCAAATGGCCCGCTGACCTGCGGCGGGAGGCGTTCCCTGACCCGCCTCCCGCCGCCCTTCCCTTGCTCCCCGCCATGAGGCCCGACATGCTCGCCCTCGACCGGATCATCGACGCCGCCCGCGCGGCCCCCCGCAGCATCGTCCTGCCTGAGGGCGCCGATCCGCGCATCGCGTCCGCCGCTCGCAGGGCGGTGCGCGAAGGCATTGCCCGCCCCATCCTCCTCGGTGCGCCGCAGGAGGTCCTGGCGGCCCTCGATGGCGATGCGCGGGGCATCGTCATCGAGGATCCCGCCGCCTCCCTGCACCACGAGGCTTATGCGGGCGAACTGCATGCGCTGCGCCGGGCCAAGGGCATGGACCTTGCCGCCGCCCGGCACCGCATGCTCGAACCGCTCGCCTTCGCCGCCATGATGGTGCGTATGGGGGACGCGGACGGCACGGTGGGCGGAGCGGTCGCCACCACCGCCGAGACCGTGCGCGCCGCGCTCCAGATCATCGGCCTCGCGCCGGGCGCGAAGCTGGTGTCGAGCTTCTTCCTGATGATCCTGTGCGAGGATTACCACGTCCAGAAGGGGGCCTATGTGTTCGCCGACTGTGGGCTGGTGATCGACCCGGACGCAGCGGAGCTCGCCGACATCGCCATCGCCTCCGCGCACTCCTATACCGCTATGACGGGCGCGCCGGCGAAGGTGGCCATGCTCTCCTTCTCCACCGCCGGCAGCGCGCGGCATGAGCGGGTGGACAAAGTGGTGGAGGCCGTGAACATCGCCAGAACTTTGGATTCATCCTTGATCATTGAGGGAGAACTTCAGTTTGACGCGGCGTTCGTCGCCGCCGTCGGTGCCGCCAAGGCGCCCGGTGGGGCCATCTGCGGCGACGCCAATGTGTTCGTCTTCCCCAATCTCGACGCCGCCAACATCGGCTACAAGATCGCCCAGCGCATCGGTGGGGCAAAGGCGATCGGCCCGGTATTGCAAGGACTTGCGCGCCCGGCCAACGATCTGTCGCGCGGCTGCTCGGAGGACGACGTGTTTCACATGATCGCCCTCACCTGCGCCCAGGCCGGGCAGGGGCTTGTACCCGGCGCGGCACCGGCATGGCATGGCGCAGCTTTAGGGGGCGTCGGAATTTCTCAAGTGCGATAAGCACTTATCGCTTCAGTCTGCGGCCAGCGCACCAATGCGTCCCGCCCTTTGTCGGTGAGGACATAGACCCCCCGCTCGGCCCGCATGAACCAGCCATAGACGTTATCGATCAGGATCTTACCGGCATCCGGCGCGACCGGGCGCAGGTCGCGGGGACGCATCGGTCCCTGGGCCATGGCGGCGGCGCAGGCCAGCGCCTGTTGGCGATAGGCGGTCATGATCGGCGCCCGCGATCCCCCGCCCACCGCCGGATCTCCCTGCCGCCGCCGATGCTCGCGAACGAGCCGGGAGCGGCGCTTCGGATCCTTGCGGGGCATGGGTGCTTCGGGGCTGACGATGATGGTCACCTCGCCCTCCGGCGACACGCCGAGCATGCCGAAACCGAGCCGCCGGCACAGATTGCGAAACCGCGAATCGCTTTCGCGACCCTTGCCGCGCGCCGATGTGCGCGCGGCAATCCACACCTCGTCACAGGCGCAGGCGCGATCGACCGCCTGGAGCACGAGTTCAAGAGTGAAGCTCATCTTCAGCTCGCCGATCACCACCAGCGGCGGCTCGTCGCCGGACAGTGCGAGCAGATCGCAGCCGCCGACCTCGCCCTTCACGGCAAAGCCGAGGCCTTCCAGGAAGTGTTTGATCGGCAGGTACAGCGAGGTTTCCAGGACAGACCTCTTCGGCGACTCAGTTCTTACCTTTCATAGGCCAAAACGGGCATGACCAACCATTCCCCGCGGTTCCAGCACAGGCCCGCACGGGTTGCCAGAGGTGACGCAGCGTCGCTGACATGCGCGCTGGAACAGCCGTTCCCGGCTCGATATGATGGCCGCGCAACACCCCGTCCCGGTCGAGAAGCCCTGCGCGCCCGAGCGTTAGCAGGGCCCGCCGGACGGTGGTTCTGGGAGGATGGATGTTGCGGGAGGTTTGGATCAGCGCGTGCCCGTCCGGGGCAAAGCGCAAGAGCGACGCGCGCTTAACCGCGCCCCGCATGGTCCATGCGGATCTTGGCCTTAATCTTACGTTGCGGCATAGTCATCGGCCGGGCTTGGCCCAAGACCCATGAAATTTTGATTTTTCAAGTCTTTTTTCCGCCTCCTCTCGCCGGGCGGTTGGGAATGGCAGTTCTGTCGCCATTATCAAGAGTGAATAGAGTCAAAACTTAAGTGAAAGAATGGGTTCACGTGGACCCGCAAAGGAACGAGCCCGTAACGGGCCGCACAAGGAGGAAAGCGTTCATGTCCCTGTCCCGTCGCGCCCTGCTGAAGGCCACGGCCGCCACCGTCGTGACCGGCGCCGTCTTCGCGCCATTCCTTGCCCGCGCCCAGCAGGCGGAGTTCAGCTATAAATACGCCAATAACCTGCCCGACACCCATCCCATGAACGTACGCGCTCGCGAAATGGCGGTCGCGATCAAGCAGGAGACGGGCGGGCGGTTCGACCTCCAGGTGTTCCCAAATAATCAACTCGGGTCCGATACGGACGTGCTGAGCCAGTTGCGTTCCGGCGGCGTTGAATTCTTCACGCTCTCGCCGCTGATCCTCGCGACATTGGTGCCCAATGCCTCGGTGAGCGGCCTCGGCTTCGCCTTCCCGGACTATGCCACGGTGTGGAAGGCGATGGATGGGGAGCTTGGCGCCTATGTGCGCGGGCAGATCTCCAAGGCGGGCCTCGTCGCCATGGACAAGATCTGGGACAATGGCTTCCGCCAGACCACGTCGTCCACACGCGCGATCAAGACTCCGGCGGACTTTGAAGGCTTCAAGATCCGCGTGCCGGTTTCGCCGCTTTGGACCTCCCTGTTCAAGGCGTTTGGAGCGGCTCCGGCCTCGATCAATTTCGCCGAGGTCTATTCCGCGCTGCAGACCAAGATTGTCGAGGGGCAGGAAAATCCGCTCGCCATCATCGCCACGGCGAAGCTCTACGAAGTCCAGAAATACTGCTCGCTCACCAACCATATGTGGGACGGATTCTGGTTCCTGGCCAATCGCCGCGCCTGGCAGGCGATCCCCGAGGACCTGCGCACCATCGTCGCGCGGAATATCAATGCCGCCGGCGAAAAGGAGCGCGCCGACGTCGCCAAGCTGAACGCCACGCTGCAGGAGGATCTCGCCGCCAAGGGGTTGATCTTCAACGCGCCGGAAACCGCCCCCTTCCGGGAAAAGCTGCGCACCGCCGGCTTCTATGCGGAGTGGAAGGGCAAATACGGCGAGGAGGCCTGGGCGATCCTGGAGACTGCGGTCGGCAAGCTGTCGTGACCGGGATGGCCGACAGTCCCCCGCTCCATGGGACGGGAGGGGCACCGGCGACGGTGTCCGCTCCCGTTTCGCGCCTCGCCAGCGCTGCCCGCCTCGCCGACCGGGTGCTGGGTGCCACGGTGGAAATCCCGGTGGCGCTGCTGGTGGCGGTGGAAATCTGCATCCTGTTCGCCGGCGTGATCGCCCGCTACGTATTCCACCAGCCGCTGATCTGGTCGGATGAGCTGGCCTCGATGCTGTTTCTATGGCTCGCCATGCTGGGCGCCGCCGTGGCGTTCCGGCGCGGCGAGCATATGCGCATGGCCGCCATCGCCAGCCAGGTTAGCCCGGGGCTGCGCGCGTTCCTGGACATGTTCGCCATCACCGCCGCGCTGGCGTTCCTGCTGCTCATTTTTCCCCATGCCTTGAGCTATGCGGAAGAGGAATCCTTCATCCTCACCCCGGCTCTTGAGATTCCCAATTCCTTCCGCGCCGCCGCCCTGCCGGTGGGCCTGGGGCTGATGGCGGTTTTCGCCTTCCTGCGCCTCGCCCAGGCGGCGCATATGAAACTGGTGCTCGCGGCACTGATCGCGACGGCCGGGATCGTCGCCGCCTTCTGGCTGATCGGGCCGTTCCTTCGGCCGCTCGGCAACCTCAATCTGCTGATCTTCTTCGTCGGCGTGGTCGCTGCAGGCGTGTTTGCGGGGGTGCCCATCGCCTTCGCCTTCGGCCTTGCCACCTTCGGCTATCTGGCTCTGACCACCGGCACCCCCATGATGGTGCTGGTGGGGCGGATGGACGAGGGCATGAGCCATCTGATCCTGCTTTCGGTGCCGCTGTTCGTCTTCCTCGGCCAGTTGATCGAGATGACCGGCATGGCCAGGGCGATGGTGCAGTTCCTGGCCAGCCTGCTCGGCCATGTCAGGGGCGGGCTGCATTATGTGCTGGTGGGCGCGATGTACCTGGTCTCCGGCATCTCGGGGGCGAAGGCGGCCGACATGGCGGCGGTGGCGCCGGTGCTGTTTCCGGAAATGAAGGCGCGAGGGGCCAAGGACGGCGATCTTGTCGCCTTGCTCTCTGCCACCGGCGCGCAGACCGAGACCATTCCGCCGAGCCTCGTCCTCATCACCATTGGCTCGGTCACCGGCGTCTCCATTTCTGCCCTGTTCACCGGCGGGTTGCTGCCGGGCGTGGTGCTGGCGGTGACGCTGTGCATGGTCGTGTGGTGGCGCTATCGCGGCGAGGATCTGAGCGCCGTTTCGCGCGTGCCGTGGTCCGCGATCGGCCGCAGCTTCCTCATCGCCTTTCCCGCCATCGCCCTGCCGTTCGTCATCCGCGCGGCGGTGATCGAGGGCGTGGCGACGGCCACCGAGGTTTCCACCATCGGCATCGTCTATGCCATCGTCGCCGGCCTGTTCATCTACCGCCGGTTCGACGTTCGGCGCCTCAGGCCCATGCTGGTGGATACCGCCTGCCTCTCCGGTGCCATCCTGCTCATCATCGGCACCGCCACCGGCATGGCGTGGGGGCTGACCCAATCGGGCTTTTCACGCTCCCTGGCACAGGCCATGACAGGCATGCCGGGTGGGGCCGGCACCTTCATGGCGGTGTCGGTCGTCGCCTTCATCATCCTCGGCAGCGTGCTGGAGGGAATCCCGGCCATCGTGCTGTTCGGCCCGCTGCTGTTCCCGATCGCGCGGGCGGTGGGCATCCATGAGGTGCATTATGCCATGGTGGTGATCCTCGCCATGGGCATCGGCCTGTTCGCGCCGCCGTTCGGGGTCGGCTATTACGCCGCCTGCGCCATCGGCCGGGTCGATCCGGTGGCGGGAATGAAGCCGATCCTCGGCTATCTCGTCGCCTTGTTCATCGGCCTCGTGGTGGTGGCGCTGGTGCCCTGGTTCTCGATCGGCTTCCTGTAGGCGCGGGACGCGACGCGAAGGCCGGCATTCACCGCGTGGAGAGCGGCAAGGGTGGCGGCGGGGCGGTGGTTCCGGCGCCCAGCGAGCGCTGCACCATGACGCTGTCCGACCAGCGGCCATAGCGGTAGGCCACACCCGGCAGGAGGCCGACGCGCACGAAGCCGAACTTCTCGTGCAACGTCAGCGATGCCGTATTGTCGGCATCGATATAGCCGATCATCTGGCGGAAGCCTGCGGCGGCGCAGGCATCGATCAGACCGCGCATGAGCACGCGGCCGATGCCTTGGCCAAGATGCTCGTGGTGGACATAAATCGAGTGCTTGACCGTGTAGCGATAGGCCGGTCGTTTGCGGAACAGCACCACATAGGCATAGCCCACTACGACCCCGCCCCGGATCGCGACAATGTGCGGGAAGCGCCGACTTTTCAGGTTTTTCCGGCGCTCGCGCAGATCGTCCGGCTGCGGCATCTCGCCGTCGTCGACCCCTTCCTCGACGCCGCGGCGGATGTGACGGCGATAGATCGCCAGCATGCTATCCACATCCGAATCCCGTGACGGTCGCACGACGACGTCTTGCTCTTGCTCCATGGGCGAACCTGAAACTCCTCTGGCCTATTCGGCGACCACATAGGTGTGGAGCCGCACGCGGCCCGATGCATCCGTTTCGCGATAGACGCCCTGGATCTCCACGTCAAAGCCGGGGAAGGTGTTGAAGCAGGCTTCGAACATCTTGAGATAGTCGATCATGGGCTGCGCCCGCTCGGTGAGCCGCTCGCCCGGCACGATGGTGGCGATGCCAGGGGGATAGACGACAAAGGGCGTCGTCGCGACGCGCCCGAAAATGGCATCGATGGGGAGATAGTCCACATCGTTGCGCACCAGGCTGCGGGCCGCATCGTGGGGCGAAATGGCAATGTCCGGCAGGTGCGCGGCGGAAAACTGCAGCGCCTGGAGGGCGCTCACATTGGCGGCACGGAAGAAGCGGTGCATCTCCCCGCACAGATCGCGCAGCCGTACCCCGGCATAGCGTGCCGGCCGGCGGCGGTAGAATTCCGGGATCGCCTCTTCCAGCAGGGCGTTGTCGTCGTGCAGCTTCTTGAAGGCGACGAGCCCGCTGATGAGCGTGCCGGCCTTGCTGGCCTCGACGCCTGGCGTGAGCAGGAACAGCAGGGAATTGAGGTCGTTCTTCTCGGCGACGATGCGGTTCTCGCGCAGATATTGCGCCACCACCGGCGCCGGGATGCCGTGCTCGGCATAGGCGCCGGTGGCGCGGTCGAAGCCTGGGGTCAGCAAGGTGAGCTTGTTGGGGTCGGTCATGGCGAAGCCCGGCTCCATGCCGGAAAAGCCGTGCCAGGATGCGCCGGGAGAAAGGTGCCAGAAGGCCGGGTTGGTGGCGAGCTGGTCGGTGGCGACGCTCTCCCACGGCACGTCATGCACCGCGCCGGGGCTCGACACATCCGGGATCGCCACCCGGTCGGGGACGAATGGCTCGAAGAACCAGCGCCGTTCGGGGCGCTGCTCCTTCTCTTCGAACTCGCGGCGCACCGCGCGGATCTTCTTGCGCAGCTCGATGCCGAGCCGGATCGTATCGTCCCACAGCACTTCGCCCGAACGGCCCTTCATCATCTGCGCGCCCACGTCGAGCGAGGCAAACAGGGGGTAGAAGGGCGAGGTGGAGGCGTGCTGCATGAAGCTTTCGTTGAAGCGCCGATGCTCCACGCGCCGCTTCTGGCCGGTGATGTGCCGGTCCTTCATGTGGATCTGGGAGGCCTGCGAGAAGCTCGCGAGCTGCTTGTGGGTGGATTGGGTGGCGATGATGCCGGGGGCGTCGGCGCCAAGGTCCTTCAGGCCCATGGCGAAGCGCCCGGCATAGAGCGGATGGAACTTCATGAAGCCGGCCCAGGCCTCATCGAACAATATATAATCGCAAAGATGCCCGATCTTCTTCAGGATCATCTCGGCATTATGGATCGTCCCGTCATAGGTGCATTGCTCCACCACCGCGACGCGGAACGGACGCGGCTTCTGCCAGGCGTCGGGATCGGCCACCAGGGGATGGGTGCGGATGCGCTCGCGCAAAGCGGTTTCGTCCAGCGCGGCGAAGTCCATGGGGCCGATCAGGCCGTGGGCGTTGCGCACGGTGGGCACATAGACCGGGATGCCGCCGGAAATCATCAGCGCGCCGTGATGGGCGGCCTTGTGATTGTTGCGGTCGAACAGCACCAGGTCGCCGTCGGTGACGAGCGCCGCAAGTGCCACCTTGTTCGAGGTGGAGGTCCCGTTCAGCACGAAATAGGTCTTCTCGGCGCCGAAGATCTTGGCGGCTTCCTTCTGCGCCTGCAGTGCCGGACCCTCGTGGGTCAGGAGATCACCGAGGTCGAGGACGGAATTGTCGAGGTCGTCGCGGAACACCGCTTCGCCCAGATGTTCCATGAACACCCGGCCGATGGGGCTGCGGGAATAGAACACGCCGCCATTGTGTCCCGGACAGGTCCAGAGCTGGTTGCCTTCCTCCGCATAATCCACCAGCGCGCCGAAGAACGGGGTCTTCAGCGTATCGGCATATTGCTTCAGCCGGCTGATGAGATTCTTGGCGATGAAGGCGGGTGTCTCCTCGGAGAGGAAGACATAGCCGTCGATGAAGTCCAGCACCTCCACCGGCACGTCCTCGAAGCGCTTGCGGCGGATCAGGAGGATGATCGGGAAATCGAGGCCGCGCCGGCGCATGAGGTTGATGAGCGAGGCGGTCTTGCCCTCCAGGCCCTTCTTGCCCCAGTCCACCAGCATGCAGCCGATGGCGGCATCGGTCTGCACGGCGATCTCGGCATCTTCCAGATTGCGCGCCTTCACCACCTCAAAGCCGGAGCGCTCGATCTCGGCGACGATCTGGTTGTAGCGGGCGCCCTCCAGATCCTCAGCGTCGAAGGCCGGGGTTGCGAACAGGAAGGTGAATCGTCTGAAATATTCCATGGGGGCACCCGATCTGATCCGGACCGGAGGTGTCAACGGGTTTCATGACAGTGCCGTGACGATATGAGGCGCGTGTCACGCGCTCGCGCAATAGGCGGAGAGGGCGCGCACCAAATGATCGAAGGTGACGCGCACGCGACGCACCTGCCGCAAATCCTCGTGCATCGCCACGAAGGTTTCCAGCGACATGTCGAACGATTCGGCGAGCACCCGTGTCAGCACCGGCGCGCGTGCCGCCAGCGCGACCTGACAGAAGCCGATTCCAGCCCCCGCGCGGATCGCCTCCAATTGGGCAAGGTGGCTATCGGTGCGATAGGCGAGCGTCTGCGCCGGCGGCGCGCCCTTGAGGGCAGCGAGGGTGCGCAAATCGTCCACGTCCCGGTCCGGCCCGATGATCGCGAAGCGGGAAAGATCGGCAAGGTCGCGCGGCACGCCGGCGCGTTCGAGATAGGCGGGCGCCGCGAACATACCGAGCTTGACCGCACCCACATGCTTCACCACCAGCGCCCCTTGTCCCGGCCGCACCATGCGCACCGCAATGTCTGCCTCCTGGTGCAGGAGGTCCTGGTTGCGGTTGCTGAGATGGGTCTCGATGCGCAGGCGCGGATGGTGCGCCAGCAGATCGGCGAGGATCGCCGGCAGCACCTGCGCGCCCACCATGTCGCTGGCGGTGATGCGCACCGTGCCGGCAAGGGCGCCCGCATCGGCGGAGGCTGTGCGCGTGAAGGCTTCCGCCGCAATGGCCATGGCCCGCGCATGGGGGCCGAGCGCACGGGCGCTCTCGGTGGGCAGGAGGCCGGACGGCGAACGGGTGAAGAGCGTCTGGCCGATGCTGCGTTCCAGTGCCTCCAGGCGGCGGCGCACCGTCGGCTGCGCCACGCCAAGCGCCCGTGCCGCAGCGGAGAGGCTGCCATGCTCCAGCACCGCCAGGAAGGCGCGTTGGTTCTCCCAATCGGCAACGCTCAGGCTCATACATTATAGACTAGTCATTCGTTCAGCTTTGACAATTCCATACGAGGAGGAAAAAGCCGCATATGGTCTTCAACGACGGGAGATGGCCATGGCTGAAACAGGAAAACACACCGCGCTGGTGCTCGGCGCTACGGGCGGTATCGGTGGCGAGGTCGCCGCGACGCTGCTGCGCCGGGGGTGGCAGGTCACGGCTTTGGCGCGCGATCCGCAGGGGGCTGGCGCGCCATGGACGCGCGAGGGGGCAGGCCCCGATTGGATCAAGGGCGATGCCATGGATGCGGCGTCCGTGCGTGCGGCGGCGGCCGGCGCAGCGCTCATCGTCCATGCGGTGAACCCGCCGGGCTATCGCGATTGGGACAAGCTGGTGCTGCCCATGCTGGACAACACAATCGCTGCGGCGCGGGCGAGCGGCGCGCGCATTCTGCTGCCGGGTACGGTCTATAATTTCGGCCCCGACGCCTTCGCCGATCCGAGCGAGGATGCGCCGCAGAACCCGCGGACCCGTAAGGGCGCGATCCGCGTGGCCATGGAAGCGCGCTTGCGCGCCGCATCGGCGGACGGCGTGCCGGCCTTGATCGTGCGCGCCGGCGATTTCTTCGGCCCTCACGCCGCCAACAATTGGTTTTCGCAAGGTCTGGTGCGGCCCGGTCGTCCGGTGGAAGCCATCAGCTATCCCGGCCGGCGCGGCGTCGGCCATCAATGGGCCTATCTGCCCGACGTGGCGGAGACCATGGTACGGCTCGCAGAGCGCGGCGAAGCGCTCGGCCGGTTCGAGACCTTCCACATGGAGGGCCATTGGGACGGAGACGGAACGGCGATGATCGCGGCGATCCGCACGGCCGTCGGGCGGGAGATCAAGGCCAAGGCGTTCCCCTGGTGGCTGGTCACGCTCGCCTCGCCTTTTGTCCCCACCTTCCGGGAGCTTGGCGAGATGCGTTATCTCTGGAACGTGCCGTTGCACATGGGCAATCGCAAGCTTGTGGCCTGCCTCGGGGAGGAACCCCACACACCACTCCCCCGCGCGGTGCGCGATACGCTTTCCGGCCTCGGCTGCCTGCGCGGATAGAGGCGCTCGTGGGGGTGGTCGCAGGCGAACCCCCCAGCTCTGTCGCCCACGCCCCTTGAAATCCGTCATGGCTTCCGCCATCTGGTCGTCGCCTTCAACCGGAGAGCATCCGCCATGACAACCGAAAGTGTCGCCGCGCCCGAGACTCACGCCTTCGAGGCCGATGTCGCCAAGCTGCTGCACCTCATGGTGCACGCGGTTTATTCCGATAAGGACGTGTTCCTGCGCGAGCTGATTTCCAACGCCGCCGATGCCTGCGAAAAGCTGCGCTATGAAGCAATCAGCGATCCGGCGCTGCTCGGCGACGACGCGAAATTGCGGATCACCCTGCATCCCGATGCCGAGAACCGCCGCCTGACCATTGAGGATAACGGCATAGGCATGAGCGCGCTCGACATGGCCGAGGCGCTGGGCACCATTGCCCGTTCCGGCACCAAGGCGTTCATGGACCGCATCGCCGCCAATGCGGGCGGGGAGGGCACCCAGCTCATCGGCCAGTTCGGCGTCGGCTTCTATTCGGCCTTCATGGTGGCCGAGAAGGTGGATGTGATTTCGCGCCGCGCCGGAACCGATCAGGCCTCGATCTGGTCCTCGGATGGACAGGGCACGTACACCATCGCCCCGGCGGACCTTGCGGATGCTCCCGCGCGCGGCACCCGCGTGGTGCTGCACCTGATGGAGGACGCAACCGCCTATTGCGAGCGCTACAACCTGGAGCGGATCGTCAAGGCGCAGTCCGGCCACGTGCCGGTGCCGATCGTGCTCGTGGGCACCGGCGAAGACGAGACCGCGGAGATCGCTGACGGCGCGGCGCTCTGGACCAAGCCCAAGTCCGAGATCAGCGAAGACGAATATGCCGATTTCTATCGCAGCGTCGCCGGCCAGTTCGACCGGCCGGCCCTGACGATCCATTATCGCGCCGAGGGGCGGCATGAATATTCGGTGCTGGCCTTTGTGCCGGGCTCAAAGCCGTTCGATTTGTTCGACCCCGACCGCAGCGGGCGCATGAAGCTTTATGTGAAGCGGGTGTTCATCACCGATGAGGCCGAGCTTCTGCCGCGCTATCTGCGGTTCGTGCGCGGGCTGGTGGATTCCGCCGATCTGCCGCTGAACATGTCGCGCGAGATGATCCAGGAAAGCCCGATCCTCGCCGCCATCAAGAAGGGCGTGTCCAATCGCATCCTTGGCGAGCTGGAAAAGCTCTCCGCCAATGATGCCGAAACCTATGAGTCCATCTGGGAAAATTTTGGCCCGGTGCTCAAGGAAGGGCTTTATGAGGATTACGAGCGCCGCCCGGCCCTGCTGAGCCTCGCCCGCTTCAAGACCACCGCTTCTGGGGGCGCATGGCGTTCGCTGAAGGATTATGTTGCGGGACTGAAGGAAAACCAGACGGCGATCTATTATTCCACCGGCAGCGATCTGGAGCGGATTTCCGCATCCCCGCAGCTGGAAGGATTCCGTGCGCGCGGCATCGAGGTGCTTCTGCTGCCGGACCAGGTGGACAATTTCTGGGTGACCGCCGGGCTCGATTATGAGGGCAAGCCGTTCAAATCGGTCACGCAGGGTTCGGCCGACCTCAAGCTGATCTCGCTGCTGGAGGGAGATGAGCCGCCGACAGCCGAGGCAAGCGAGGACGTGGCGGGCTTCATCGCCTTCCTCAAGTCCGCACTCGCCGATGCCGTCTCGGATGTGCGCGCGTCCGACCGCCTCACGGAAAGTGCGGTGTGTCTCGTCGCCTCCGAGCAGGGCATGGACCGCGAACTGGAGCGGCTGCTGGCGAATGCCGGGCGGGGCGGGGGAAGCGCCAAGCCGGTTCTTGAGGTCAATCCGCGCCATGAGCTGGTTCAGAAACTTGCCACTTTGGGCGAAGACGAGGCCAGCTTCCGCGCAGACGCCGCCCATCTGTTGCTTGACGAAGCTCAGATCGCCGATGGCGAGCGGCCGAGCGATCCGCGCGCATTCTCCGCGCGGCTTGGCCGGCTGATCGCCCGCGCCCTGCGCTGAGGCGGGGGCGGGGCACGCAGATGGGGCCAGGGGCGGGGCATGCTCCTCGTAGAGCGCTTCCCCGCCCGTTCTCGGTCACGGCCGGGTTCAGCCGCCGGAAAGCAGGTCGGCCAGGGCCAGGGCGACCACATGGCTCGCGCTTTCCAGATCGGCGAGCGCGAGCTTCTCGTCGGCGCGGTGGCCGTTGGCCTCCAGGATTGTGCGCGGCCCGGCGCCATAGAGCACGGTGGGGATGCCGGCCGCCGCGTAAAGCCGCGCGTCGGTATAGATCGGCACGCCCTTGGTGCCGACAGGGTCCTTCATGATCCCGACGGCCGCGCGCTGGATCGCCGAGACGAGGAACTCCTGTCCCAGCATGGGCACGAACGGGTCGGCGAGCAGAATGCGCTTGAGGTGGCACGTGATGCCGGGGAAGCCGTGCGCCGCGTGTTCGATCAAGGCCTTCAGGTCGGCTTCCGCCTGCGCGGCATCCTCCTGCGGCGTGATGCGGCGATCGATGCGCAGCGTCACCTTGTCGGGCACCACATTGGTGTTGATGCCGCCGGAGATCAGCCCAACCGTCAGTCCCGGCGCGCCGATGCCGGGCAGGGGAGAGACGTGTTCCCGCAGTTCCGCCCGCAGGCGGTAGAGCGCGGCGAGGACGCCGGTGGCCGCCTCCAGCGCGTCCAATCCGGTTTCCGGCATGGCGGCATGGGCGGAGCGTCCCAGGATCTCGGCTTCCAGATGCAGGCAGCCGTTATGGGCGGTGACGATGTCATAGGCGAAGCCCGCCGACAGCGCGTAATCGGGCTTCGAGATGCCCTGCGCCAGCAGCCAGCCGGGGCCGAGCAGGCCGCCCATCTCCTCGTCATAGGTGAAATGCAGTTCCACCGTGCCTGCAAAGGTGGCGCCGGCCCGGGCGGCATCGCGCACGGCGAGCAGCGCGAAGGCATAGGTGGCGAAATCCGACTTCGAAACCGCGACCCCGCGCCCATACATGAAGCCGTCGGCGATCTCCGCCCCGTAGGGATCGAAAGTCCAGCCGAGGCCCGGCGGCACCACATCGCCATGGGCGTTCAGCGCAATGATCGGCCCCTCCCCGAAGCGCTCGCGCACCACGAGATTGGTGACGCTCACCATGCCGCCGTCGCGCACGGTCGCCTCGGGCACCGCATGGCGCTCCACGGCGAAGCCCAGTTCCTCCAGCAGCCGTGCGGCCAGCGCCGCATGGGGCGCGCAATCACCCGGCGGATTGTCGGACGGCATGCGCACCAGCTCGGCCAGGAATTGGATCTCGGCCTCCCTGCGGGCGGCAAGGCTTTCGACAATCGCGGTCTTGAATTGGTCGGTCATGACGCCCTTGGGGTGAAGTGTTCCATAGCGTGCAGCAGCACCTTGGCGCTTGCGGCGACGTCGGCGGCCGCCACATGCTCGCTCGGATGATGGCTCACGCCGCCGCGGCAACGCACGAACAACATGGCGATGTCGGTGATGTCGATCATCGCCATCCCATCATGCCCGGCCCCGCTCGGCAACTCGTGGACGCGGTAGCCCGACGCCGCGATGGCGTCGCCGAGCTGCGCGCACAGCCAGGGCGCGCATTGCGCCGTTGAATTGTCGTGGGTCTTGGTGATGCGCGCCTTGAGTTGGCGCCGCGCGGCGATTTCGTCAATGGCTTCGACCACGGAGGAGACGGTCTCGCGCCGCTGCGCGTCGGAGGCAGCGCGCAGGTCGATGGTGAAGCGCACATCGCCGGGAATAACGTTTGTTGCACCCGGCGCGGCCTGGATCTGGCCCACGGTCCCCACCACGCCCGCGCCGGCTTCACGGCATAAGGTCTCGACGGCGAGGATGCATTCGGCGGCGCCAGTGAGCGCATCGCGCCGCAGGCCCATGGGCACGGTACCGGCGTGGCCCGCCATGCCCGTCAGATCGATGGCGAAACGACTGGCGCCGCTGATGGCGGTGACCACGCCCACCGGCAAATCCTGCGCCTCCAGCACCGGACCTTGCTCGATATGCAGTTCCAGATAGGCCAGGATATCGGCGCGGCGCCGGGCGGCGCGGCGGATGCGCGCGGGGTCGAGCCCGAAGGCCGCGATGGCGTCGCGGGCCTTCACGCCGTCGGCGTCGCGCGTTTCCAGCACGCCCTCGTCAAACGTTCCGGCCACCGCGCGGCTGCCGAGCAAGGTGGAGGAGAAGCGCACGCCCTCTTCGTCCGCGAAGCCGATCACCTCCAGCGCGTAGGGCAGGGGCGTTCCCGCCTGCGCGATGCGGGCTACGCATTCGATCGCGGTGATGAGGCCGAGCGGCCCGTCCCAGCGCCCGGCATCGCGCACCGTGTCGTAGTGCGAGCCCACCATCAGGCAGGGCAATCCCTGCGACGTGCCCTCATAGCGGCCGACCACATTGCCGATCTCGTCCATGCGGGCGGTCATGCCGGCCTCCCGCATCCAGCCGATGATCAGATCGGCGGCGCGCCGATGCTCGGGCGAGAAGCACACGCGGGTTATCGCGCCGGCATCCTGCGAGATGGCGGCAAGCTCATCGATCCGCGCGACGATGCGTGTTGCCATGGCTTCGGGCAGGGCCTCGCGCGCAGGCTCCATGATTGCGGCCTCTTCTTCTGCAAACCGGTGCGAACGCATATTCTTCAGTGCGAGCCGGTGACGAATTGCGCGAGTTCCGGCGTTTGCGGATTCGCGAACAATGCCTTCGGCGCGCCCTCTTCATGGACGCGGCCCTGGTGCATGAAGATGAGCTTGGTGCCGACATCGCGGGCAAAGCGCATTTCGTGCGTCACCAGGATCAACGTCATGCCCTCGCTTGCGAGTTGCTCCACCACGCGGAGCACCTCGTTCACCAGCTCCGGGTCGAGCGCCGAGGTGATCTCGTCGCACAGCAGAACGGTCGGCTGCATGGCGAGCGCGCGGGCGATGGCGACGCGCTGCTGCTGGCCACCCGAGAGCTGGCTCGGATAGGCATCGAACTTGCCAGCGAGGCCGACTTTTTCGAGCAGGGCGGCGGCCATGTCGCGCGCCTCGCCCTTCTGCAGCTTCACCACCACGGTGGGCGCCAGCATCACATTTTCGCCCGCCGTGAGGTGGGGAAATAAGTTGAACTGCTGGAACACCATGCCGACATGGCGGCGCAGGGTGCGCAGGTCGGTCTTGCCGGGACCAACCTCCATGCCATCCACCGTGATCGCCCCGGCCTGGAATTCCTCCAGCCCGTTGATGCAGCGCAGGAGCGTGCTCTTGCCGCTGCCGGACCGGCCGATGATGGCGGCAACGTCGCCGCGGCCGATCTGGATCGATACGCCTTTCAAGACTTCGAGCGGCCCGAAGTTCTTGCGCACATCTTGGATATTAACGAGCGACATTGAGACGAGCCTCCAGGCGCTTGGAACACCAGGACAAGGGGAAGCAAAGGCAGAAGTAGATCAGCGCCACCAGGGAATAGACCAGGAACGGGCGGAAGGTGGCGTTGTTGAGCATGGTGCCGGCCTTGGTCAGTTCGACGAAGCCGATGATCGAGGCGAGCGCCGTGCCCTTGATGACCTGCACCGAGAAGCCGACGGTGGGCGCCACCGCGATCCGCATGGCCTGAGGCAGAATGACGTAGCGCATCTGCTCCATGAAGGTCATGGCGAGTGTGCCGGAGGCCTCCCATTGGCCGCGCGGAACCGATTCCACGCAGCCGCGCCAGATTTCCGAAAGGAACGCGCTGGTCCAGAAGGTCAGCGCCAGCCATGCGGCGATCCAGGGGCTGACCTCGACGCCGAACAAGGCGATGCCGAAGAACAGCAGGAAGAGTTGCATCAAAAGCGGCGTGCCCTGGAAGAATTCGATGTACCCCGCCGTGAGAAGGCGCAGCACTTCGTGCTTGGAGACGCGGCCGAACAGGACAAGCAGTCCCACCAGGCCGCCGCTGACGAAGGCGATGAGCGACAGGAGGATGGTCCAGCGCGTCGCCAGCAGCAGGTTTTCAAGGATGATCGCGAAGGAAAATTCGATCATGGCTCAGGCCTTCGGGAACAGGGCCCGGCCGATGCCACGCAATATTGCGCGCATGGCGATGGCCAGGAGCAAGTAGAGAAGAGCAGCGACGAGATAGACTTCGAAGGCCCGGAAATTTCGCGACTGGACGAAATTCGCCGCATAGGTCAGGTCTTCGGCCGAAATCTGCGACACCACCGCCGACCCCAGCATGACGATGACGATCTGCGAGGACAGCGCCGGGTAGACCTTCATGAAGGCCTGTTTCAGCACCACGTAGCGGAACGTCTCCAGCCGGCTCATGGCGAGCGAGGCCGCCGCCTCCAGATGGCCCTTCGGCACCGCCTGGATACCGGCGCGGATGATCTCGGTGGAATAGGCGCCGAGATTGATCACCATGGCCAGGAACGCGGCTTCTGTTTCCGTCATCTTCACGCCGATCGCCGGCAGGCCGAAGAAAACGAAGAACAGTTGCACGATGAAGGGCGTGTTGCGGATCAGCTCCACATAAGCGCCGACGGCATAACCCGCCCATTTCGGCCCGAAGCTCCGGGCCCAGGCGCCCGCCGTTCCCACGGCGAGGCCGGTGACGGTCGAAACGACCGTGAGGATGATGGTGTAGAGCAATCCGCGCGCCAGCACGTCCCAATAGGGCAGCAGGTCGCCGAAGCTCATGTGATAGGTCATGCGACCGCCCCCGCTGGCTGTTGAGGATGCAGCGGGATCAGAACTCAGCCGGCAGCGGCGCCTTCAGCCATTTTTCGGAAAATTTGGCGAGCGTGCCGTCGGCCTTGGCCTTGGTGATGATCTCGTTGACCTTGGCGAGCAGGGCCGGTTCATCCTTGTTCAGCCCGACGTAGCAGGGGCTGTTCTTGATGATGAACTTCAGGTCCGGCTTGCGGGCCGAGCTTTTCTCGGCGATCGCGGCGGCGACGGTGTTGCCGGTGGCGATCAGGTCCACCTGGCCGGAGATGAAGGCGGATATGGTGGCGTTATTGTCCTCGTAGCGCTTCACGGTTGCCGAGGCCGGGGCGCTCTTGGTCAATTCCTGCTCCTCGATGGAGCCGCGCGTCGCGCCCACGGTCTTGCCGGCGAGATCGTCGAACTTCGCGGAGCTCTCGGCCTTGAGGCCATAGACGCCGGAGAAGAAGGGCGCATAGGCGGTGGAAAAGTCGATCACCTTCTCGCGCTCGGGATTCTTGCCGAGGCTGGAGATGACGAGATCCACCTTCTTGGTCTGGAGATAGGCGATGCGGTTGGCGCTGGTGACGGGGACGATCTCCACCTTCACGCCGAGCTGCTGACCGATGTAATTGGCCATGTCGATGTCATAGCCCACCGGCTTCAGATCGAGGCCCGCCGATCCGAAGGGCGCGAAATCCTGCGGCACGGCGATCTTGATGACCTTGGCCTTTTCGATATCGGCCAAGGTATCGGCCGCTGCGGGACTGGCAGCGCCGGTCGCGATCGTCCCCACGAGCGCCGCCACGGCGCACGCGATGGAAAAGCTCTTCATACGTGTCATCTGGAAGGTCCTGTTTGCGAGTATTCCCCACCGGTGCTTTGGGCTGCGCAAGGCCAGCCAGTGCCCGGTTATTAAACGCAGTGTTGCGCCGCAACAGGCATAGGTCCAATATATCGTTGGACTTAATCGATATGTTTTGAATATGGATCTGCGCCAGCTTCGCTATTTTCTCGCGGTCGCCGAGGAGCTGTCCTTACCCGGGCGGCGGCGCGGCTGAACATTTCCCAGCCCCCGCTCTCCCAGCAGATCGCCCAATTGGAGGCGGAGCTGGACACGCGGCTGTTCACCCGCACCAGCCGACGGGTGGAACTGACCGCCGCCGGGCAGGAACTGGAGGCGCAGGCCCGCGCCTTGCTGGAACAGGCGGCTCGCACGCGGCTGCACGTGAAGGCCATTGGTGCCGGGCGCAGCGGCACCATCGCCATCGGGGCGACCGGGACCATCCTGCGCGGGGGGCTCGCCCAATGGCTCTCGGCCTATCGGCGCCATGCGCCCGACGTGCGCACGGTGATTTATGAGCAGGCCCCGGCCCTACAGGTGAAAGCTGTGCTGGAGCTGCGTACCGATATCAGCTTCAACCGCTCCGTTGCCGACAGCGAAGAACTCGCCAGCACATTGGCGTGGCCCGAATCCATTTCGGTGATCCTGCCGCGCGGCCATCGCCTTGCCGGCCGGGTTCAGGTCGGCCTCGCGGAATTAAGCGCGGACGAGCATGTGATGCTGCATCCCGACTCCTCGGAATTCGCGCGCTATCTCCAGCGCTGCTGCGTCGATGCGGGATTTCTGCCGAGAATTTCTCAGCAGGTGGTGGATTCCCAGTCGATCCCAAGTCTGATCGCGGCCGGCTTCGGAGTGTCTCTCGTGCCCGCCTCCACGGCCGCCTTCACGAGCGACGACGTGGTGTTCGTGCCCATCGCGCCGGCGCTGGTGGCCGATGTCTATATGATCTACCGGCGACGGGAGCAGTCGCCCACCGTGCATGAATTCCTGCGCTGGCGGCAGATGGCGCTGCGCGCCTGAAAGGGCCCGCCCGCTTGGATGCATGGTGCTCAGGCGGTGACCAGGCTGGCCAGCAAGCGCCGGGCAACTTCCGCCGCGCCGGCAAGGCCGGGGGTCGGGTGCACCACGACCCGCACCGGAATGGCGGCGAGGCGCGCCTGATAGGGCGGATGATCCTCAAACGCTGCGCGGAACGGGGACTCGGCGAACAGCGGCGCCATCGCCGCGCCGACACCGCCGGAAATGTAGACGCCGCCGCGCGCCATGGTGAGCAAGGTGAAATCCCCCACCACCCGACCCAGCAGGCGCAGGAACACGTGGCAGGTCTCGCGCTCATTGCGCTGGCCGGACAAAGCGGCATCGATGATGGCGTGGGAGGTCGCGATCTCACCGGCGAGGATGCGGTGCAGCCGCACCAGGCCGGCACCGGACAGCACATGTTCCACGCTCACCGGCCCGAGATCCTGCACCAGATGGGCGAGCACCCGCGCCTCTTCGGAGGTGACGGCGCCGAACCGGACATGGCCGCCTTCGCCGGGCAAAACCTCATAACTCTCGCCGCGCGGCAGGACGAGCGCAGTGCCGAGCCCGGTGCCGGGGCCGCAGACCAGGATCGGCGCACCCGCCACGGCCTTGCCTGTCCCGACGGTGACGAGGCTGTCCGCGCCGAGGCCGACCACCCCATGGGCCAGGGCGGCGAAATCGTTCAGCACTGCAAGGGCGTCAAGCCCAAGGGTGCGGGCGAGGGCGGGACGCGAGAACCGCCAATCGCGATTGGTAAGCTTCACCTCGTCGCCGTCCACCGGTCCGGCGACGGCAAACACGCCGACGCGCGGGCGCGGGCCGCCGATGTTGGCGAGGTAGACGCCGAACAGATCCTCCAGGCTGGCGTAGGAATCGTTCGCCTCCACCCGCACGTCGAACAGCGTGCCGTCGGTGCCGGCGCGGGCGATGCGCGTGGAGGTGCCGCCGATGTCGGCGAGGAGCAGCGTCTCAGGCATCAAGCATCCATCGCTAGGGAAGGGCGAAGTGCCTACGAGTGAGGGGCGTTTCCGGTCTAATCAAGGCAATGGATCAAGGCGAAGCTTAAATTCTCCCCGCGCCACAGGGGTGCGGGGAGGAGCGCGGACAATGCGGGTCAGGCGTCCGCCCGGCCTCACGCCGCGCGCGCTGCGCTCAGTCGGCGGCTCAGCACGCCCCAAAGCGGCAGCAGGAGCACCAGGATGGTGACGATTCCCAGCCCGGCCGAGATGGGTCGGTAGAAGAAAGCCAGCAGGTCGCCGTCGGCCTTGATCATGGAGGTCACGAAACTGTCCTCGAGCATCTTGCCGAGCACGATGCCGAGCACGCAGGGCGCGATCGGCACGTCGTGCTCCTCCATGAAAAAGCCGAGCACGCCGAACAACAGCATCAGCACGACGCCATAGATGGAATTATTCACGGCGAACGCGCCCACCACGCAGAACAGCAGGATCACCGGCATCAGGATGCGGCGCGGCACTTTCAGCAGTGCCGTGCCCGCCTTCAGCGCCGCCAGCCCGAGCGGGATCATGGCGAGGTTGGCGATGATGAAGATGAAGAACACCGCATAGATGGATTCTGGATTGTTAAGGAACAGCGTCGGGCCGGGATTGAGGCCCTTCAGATACAGCACGCCGATGACGATGGCGGTGATGCTGTCGCCGGGAATGCCGAACACCAGCGCCGGCACCCAAGCGCCCGCGAGCGCGGCATTGTTGGAGGACGTGCTCTCGATGATGCCCTCCACGTGTCCCGTGCCGAATTTCTCCGGGGTCTTGGAGAATTTGCGGCTCATGGCATAGGAGACCCAGGCCGCGATGTCGGCCCCCGCGCCGGGCAGGATGCCGATGGCGGTACCGGTGATGTTGCCGCGGATCTGTTGCGGCCAGTATTTGACGAACATGGCCCCCCAGCCGCGCAGCGGATTGCCGAGCGAGGTCTGCTTCACCTCCCAGTCCTTGGCGCCCAAGGCCATGGCGCGGATCACCTCGGACACTGCGAACAGGCCGATCATGGCGGGGATGAAGTCCACCCCGCTCATCAGATCGGTATTGCCCATGGTGAAGCGCGGGATGCCGGCGGGATTGTCGAGGCCGATGCAAGCGACGAACAGGCCGATGAACAGGGAGATCAGCCCCTTCACCGGCGAGCCCGAGCCGATGAAGATGGCGCAGGTGAGCCCGAGCAGCGCCAGCCAGAAATATTCGAACGAGGAAAAGCCCAGCGCCACCTCCGCCAGCAGCGGGGCGGACACGATCAGTACCGCCGTGCCGAACAGACCGCCGAGGGCGGAGAACAGCACGTTCGCTCCGAGCGCGACTTCTGCCTGCCCCTTGCGCGTCATGGCATAGCATTCGTCGGTATAGGCGGCCGAAGCCGGCGTGCCCGGCATGCGCATGAGGGTGCTTGGGATATCGCCCGCAAAGATCGCCATGGCCGAGCAGGAGATCATGGCGCCGACGGCGGAGATGGGGTCCATGAAGAAGGTAATGGGCACCAGCAGTGCGATGGCCATGGTGGCGGTGAGGCCGGGAATTGCCCCGACGACCAAGCCGAACGCCGCCGCGATGAAGATGGTGAGGATGACGTGCCAATGCAGCACGAGGCCGATGCCGGCTTCGATGGCGGCCATCACAGCATGCCCTCGATGAGGCCGCGCGGCAGCGGGACGCGCAGGCCGTGGGCGAAGGAATAATAGACGCAAAGCGTCGCGATGATCGCCACTGGGGCGGCCACCACCGGCCGCACCTTCAGCATCAGGAACAGGGTGAGCAGCATGAGGGTGGCGGCGACGATGAAGCCTGTCAGCGGCGCGAGCACCATATAGAGCGCTACCGTCGCCAGCGTGCCGCAGGCCCGCAGCAGCGTCGACGCCTCGCGTGCCCAGCCGAGGGCAAATGCCGCCCCGGCTCCGGCGCGCAGACTCTGCACCGCCAGCACGAGGCCGCACAGGAACAGACCGCCCGAGATGGCCGTTGGAAATACATCGGCGCCGAACTTCTGGCCCGGTATCGGCGGCAAGGTGGAAGCCGCAGCCGCCAACGCGGCCGCTCCAACCATCACCAGGATGGCGAGGATCAAATCATTGACGCGCATGATGCAGTCCTTAGGTGCGCTCAAGTCGGTTGGGGTGCGTTCGCGCGCTTTGGGGCGAGGCTGTTCCGCATTTGCCGGCGGCCGGTGTGCCCCTCACCCGTCCGCTGTGCGGCCGACCTCTCCCCGGCGGGGAGAGGTGAATCCGGCGCCACGGCCGGCGCGGAAAAAAGCCCTTGAGCCCCCTCTCCCCACTGGGGAGAGGGTTGGGGTGAGAGGGGAGGAAAGGACCTCGCCGCTCAGGAACAGGACGCTATTTCGCCAGTCCCACTTCCTTCATCACCGCGCCTAGGGCGGTGTCGCTCTGCGCCATGAAGGTGCCGAACGCAGGCCCTTCGGCCCATTTTCCGCCAAATCCGCGATTGGTGAGGAATTCCTGGTATTCCTTGCTCTCATAGGCTTTCTTCACCGAGGCGATGAGCCGGTCGGAGACCTCCTTGGGCAGGCCCTTGGGGCCGGCGATGCCGCGCCAGGCGCCGATGGTCCAATCGCTGCCGGTGGCTTCCTTCAAGGTCGGGATGTTGGGCATGAGCTTCGAGCGCTCCTTGGCCATGACGGCGAGGCTCTTCACCCGCCCGGCGTCGATCAGCGAGCGGGCCTCGGGCAACGAGCAGGTGACGATCTGGACGCCTCCGGCCATGAGATCCTGCAGGCCCGGCGCCGCACCTGCGCTCGGCACCCAGGGAACGCTTGCCGGGTCGGTCTTCAGCGAGGACAGCATGCCGGCCAGGGCCAGATGCCAGATGCCGCCTTGTCCGGTGCCGGAGGCCTTGAACTTGCCGGGATTCTTCTTGATGTCGTCGATCACCTCCTGCGCGGTCTTGTAGGGCGCGTCGGCGCGCACCTGCAGGCCGGCTGCGTCCTCGTTCACGAGGGCGATGGGGGTATAGGAGCCGGGGTCGAGCTTGGTCAGGCCGGCCCAGTGCATCATGGCGATTTCCACCGTCAGCAAGCCGATGGTGTAACCGTCCGCAGGCGCATCGGCGATTGCCTGATGGCCGACGACGCCTTGCCCGCCGGTGCGGTTTACCACCGCCACCGGCTGGCCGAGGTCGCGCTCCATCAGCGAGCCGATGATGCGCGCGACCGCGTCCGTGCCGCCGCCCGCGCCCCAGGGCACGATCAGGGTGATGGGCCGTTCGGGATAGGCCGCCCTAGCGGCGGAGAGCGGGAGCATGGCGGACAGCGCGAGGCTGAGCCCGGCGATGAGCAGGCGTTTCATAGGTCTCCTCCCTGTATGGGGCGTTGGGCCCCTTTTTGCGGCGTCCCCGGCCTTGATTGGCGTGGCCTTTGGGGGCGCCCGTAAGTCTTTTAATCGTTTGAAACAGCTTAAGTGACGTTCCGACACCGGTCAACGGAATGTGCGACGCGGTGGCACGGGTAGCGTTGCGGCAAGTGCTGCCCTAAGGTGAATCGTATCCTGTGCCGCCGTGGGGGGTGGCGGTGGCGTCGGGACGACGTACATATAGAAAAGACGGGAAACGTGGCCTGCGTCTTGCGGCGTGGGCGACGAGCGGGTTTCGGAACGCGCCCGGTTGGGATATCCATTCAAGCCGAGGATGGGTCGCGTCCAAGGGTTGGGCCGCTCGTCATCCCCCCGGGATGGCGTGGGGCCTGAAGCGGCGGCAATCGAGGCGGTGGCGGTTTGTCCGCGCCTCCGGAGGCATGGCGAAGCGCAGTGCTCGACATTTACACGATCATCTTCCTGGCCCTCGCGGTCTTCATCTTCTTCCGCCTGCGCTCCGTGCTCGGACAGCGCACCGGCAAGGAACGGCCACCCTACGACCCCTATTCGCGGGATGCGCGCCCGACGCCGGCAGCGCCGGACAATGTCGTGTCCCTGCCGGAGCGAACCGGCGACTTGCCGGCGCGCGCGCCGGTGAATGACGACACCCCGCCCGGCTTTCGCTGGCAGGGCGTCACCACCGAGGGGTCGCCGGTCGCGACTGCGCTCGACCAGATCGTCGCCATCGAGCCGGACTTTGACGCCAAGCAATTCCTCTCCGGCGCCAAGGGCGCCTATGAGATGATCGTGCTCGCCTTCGCCAACGGCGACCGCCGCCAGTTGAAGGACCTGCTCGCCAAGGACGTCTATGATGGCTTCATCGCCGCCATAACCGACCGGGAGAGCCGGGGCGAAACCATGGAATCGCGCTTCGTTTCGATTGATTCGGCGGATCTCCTGGACGCCAACGTGCGCGGCCGCACCGCGCAGGTGACGGTACGCTTCGTGTCGAAATTGATTTCGGTGACCCGTGCCAAGGACGGATCGGTTGCCGACGGCAGCGCGGACACCGTATCCGACGTGACCGACGTGTGGACCTTCGCGCGCGACCTGGGCGCCCGTGATCCCAACTGGAAACTGGTCGCCACCGAAGCGGCGCAGTAATTTCGCCCATGGCGTCCCGGCGGCCCTCGTTCCGCAGCTTCTCCGGCCCGAGTAGCGAGGGTTTGGCCGGTGAAGATTTGGCCGGGGCCTGCGAGGGCGGGACCATCGCGGGCATCGGTAAGCCGGCCCTCGGGCAAATGGGTCCCGAGGAAAGCTCTACGGGCGCCCCGGTCGTGCATCCTCCCTTCAAATTTCCGTCGCGCACAGTTCCCTCTCACGCGGAGCCGGTCGCTGCGGCCTGCAAACTCCTGCCTCGGGCGCTGCGCGCTGCGCTGGTCCTTGCCGCCATGCTGGGCGCCACGCCGGCTCCGGCGGCCGGCGTCCCCGGTGGCTTGCCGGCTTTCGTGCCGGTTTCGCCTCCGGATGTTTCCGGCGCGCGTCTGGAGAACATCGCCTATGCCCGTATTCCCGGCTGGGCCGTGGACGACCAGGCGAGGGCCTTCTCCACCTTCCTTATGAGCTGCGGCGCGCTGCGCGCGCGTCCGGTCGAGGTCGGCCCGCCTGACAATCCGGCGTTGGTGCCGGGCCTGAGGGTCGCCTGCGACAATGCCCGCCGCCTGGTGCGCACGCTGGCGCCGGAAGCGCCGCGCGCGGACGTGGCCCGGCTGTTCTTCGAGGCCAATTTCCGCGCCTTCACCCTTGTCCCCGCTCAGAATCCGCCCGGCTTCCTCACCGGCTATTACGAGCCGGAGGTGGATGGCGCCCTCTCTCCCACCGATGTGTTCAAGGTGCCCATCTACGGCCGCCCCGGCGATCTGATCCCCACCGGGCCGGCCGGCAGCAATAAGGGTGGCGCGGTGCGGCGCGCGGGCGAACAGCTCGTGCCTTATTACGACCGCGCGGCCATCGACGACGGCGCGCTGGCCGGTCGCGGTCTGGAGATTGCCTATATCGCCCATCCGGTGGACCTGTTCTTCATGCAGATCCAAGGGTCGGCCCGCATCCGCCTGCCGGACGGCAAGGCGCTGCGGCTCAATTATGACGGTCACAACGGCTATCCCTATACGCCCGTCGGCCGGTTGCTGATTCAGCGCGGCCTGGTGTCGCGCGAGGCCATGTCCATGGCTGCCATCCGAAGCTTCATCGAGCGCGATCCCGAAGCCGGCGCGGCGCTGATGCGGGAAAATCGCTCGTTCGTGTTTTTCCGCGCCGTGCCGCTTGCCGGCGATGCCGGGGCGCTGGGTGCGCAGGGCGTGCCGCTGACGGCAGGCCGCTCCATCGCCGTCGACCGCGCGCTACACGCCTACGGCACCCCTTTCTTCATTGATGCCACGCTGCCGCTCACCGGTGCGGCGCGGAAGGATCCGTTCCGCCGGCTGATGATCGCGCAGGATACGGGATCTGCGATCGTCGGCCCGGCGCGGGCGGACATCTTCTTTGGCGCCGGCGATGCGGCAGCGGCGGTGGCGGGGCGTCTGCGCCATCCCGGCGCGTTCACGCTTTTGGTGCCGCGCCTCCAGCCGGTGCGAGCCACGCCATGAGCCGGCGCGGACGCAGACGGTTGCTGAACGAGGAGGAGCGCACCCTTTGGCAGCATGTGGTGCGTTCGGTCGCGCCCCTTCGCCCGGCGCCGCGCCCCCATGTGCCGCCGCCTCCGATTGTTGAGCCACCCCTGGCCCTTGTCGCGGTCGAGATGGTGCCTGTGGCCGAACCTGCCGCTGCCCGTCCCCGCAAGGCGCGCATCCTCAAGCCCACCGGCCGGGTGGGTGCGCGCCCCGCGTTGGAGGCGCCTGCCCCGCCGCCGCTCTCTGTGCTTGAACCCAAGGTGCGGCGCCGTCTCACGCGGGGCGGCGAGGTGGATGCCCGGCTGGACCTGCACGGGCTGACCCAGGCCGCCGCCCACCGCCGTCTGCTGATGTTCGTCGTCGAGGCGCAGGCCGCCGGTCATTCCCTGATTTTAGTCATCACCGGCAAGGGCGATCCGGAAAGCGCGTTCCTCACCGGCGCGCCGGAACGCGGCGTGCTGCGTCGCGCGGTGCCGCAATGGCTCGCCGACGCGGCCATGCGGCCCTATGTGGTGGGCTTCGAGGCTGCGGCCCGGCGTCACGGGGGCGATGGCGCGCTTTATATCCGCATCCGCCGCCGCCGCGCGCGGGAGGAAACCCCATGAGCGCATCCGCATGACCCCGTTCGGCCGTCGGGTTCGCGAATTGCGCGCCAGCAAAGGCGTGACTCTGAGCGAGATGGCCCATGCCGTGGGCGTGACGCCGACCTATCTTTCGGCGCTGGAGAACGGCAAGCGCGGCCGGCCGACCTGGCCGCTGGTGCAGCGCGTGATCGCTTATTTCAACGTGATCTGGGACGAGGCCGAGGATTTGCAGCGCCTTGCCGAGGTCTCCCACCCGCGCGTGACGGTGGACACCGCCGGCCTGACGCCGGAAGCCACGGAATTGGCCAACCTGCTGTCGAAGGAAATCGCGCTCCTGCCGCCGGAGGCAGTCGCCGAATTGCTCGGCCGACTGAAGATCCTGCGCCGCCGGGCCTGACCCGGCATCTGCGGCATCGCTGTGCTGATTGCGCAGTCCGCAAGCATCCAGACTGTAGTAATTCCAACTTTGACGCCTCAACTTGCGGGAAACCTCCCCCTCGGTTATGCGTGATGTTGGGTGCGGCGGCGATTTCTGCCGAGTGAGGCGGGAGCATTTATTGTGAAACGCGCAAAGACTTTAATCTTTACTCTTGGCCTGGCAGTTTTGTCGGCCGTCACCTTTGCGCGCGCGGAAAACGCACCGGCACCGAAGGTTAAGGACGTTCTTTCCACTTACGCCAATCTTGCTGAAGCCATGTATGGCGACAGCCTGACGGCAGCAAAAAGCCTTCAGGGTGCCGTGAACGACTTCCTCGCCGCCCCCACCGATGCAACGCTCGCCAAGGCCCGCGACGCCTGGAAGGCCGCGCGCGTGCCCTACCAGCAGACCGAGGGCTTCCGCTTCGGCAACCCGGTGGTGGATGCCTGGGAAGGCAAGGTCAACGCCTGGCCGCTCGACGAGGGCCTGATCGACTATGTGGCGCCGTCCTATGGCGACACGTCGGACGAGAACCCGCTCTACAAGGCGAACATCATCGCCAACAAGAAGATCCGCGTCGGCAAGAAGATGGTCGACACCTCGGCCATCACGCCCCAGCTCATCGCCTCGCTTGCCGAGGCGGCGGGCGTGGAGGCCAACGTGACCACCGGCTATCACGCCATCGAATTCCTGCTGTGGGGCCAGGACCTCAACGGCACCAAGGCCGGCGCCGGCAATCGCCCGGCCACCGACTATGACCTGAAGGCCTGCACCAACGGCAATTGCGATCGCCGCGCCGCTTATCTCAAGGCCGCAACCGATCTGCTGGTCACCGATTTGCAGGAGATGGTTTCGGACTGGGGCGCCAAGGGCAAGGCCCGCGCGTTCGTGCAGAAGAAGTCCGACAAGGCGGGCCTCGGCGTCATCCTCACCGGGCTCGGTTCGCTCTCCTACGGCGAGCTGGCGGGTGAGCGCATGAAGCTCGGCCTGATCCTGCATGATCCCGAGGAGGAGCATGATTGCTTCTCCGACAATACCCACAATTCGCACTATTACGACGAGGTGGGAATCGTCGCGATCTACACCGCCCGCTACACCCGGCTCGACGGCAGCGTGGTTCAGGGTCCCTCGGTGGCCGACCTCGTCGCCGCCAAGGATCCCAAGGTTGCCGCCACGGCGAAGGAGCGCATGGACGCCGCGCTCGCTGCCCTGAAGGAGATCAAGGACACCGCCGACAGCGGCAAGGAATCCTATGACCAGATGATCGGCGAGGGGAATACCGAGGGCAACGCCCGCATCCAGCGCGGCATCGATGCCCTGGTGGCCCAGACCCGTGCCCTGGAGCAGGCGGTCGGCGCACTCGGCGTGAAGGTCAAGGTGGAAGGCTCCGAGAGCCTGGACGCGCCCTCGAAGGTGAAAGTCCACTGGGCGAAATGGTCTCCCGCCGCACCCTTCTCACCGGCTTCGCGGCGGGCGCCCTCACCGGTCTCCTGCCCCAGCGCCTGGGGCAGGCTGCGGCGGGCACCGATCCGCACGCCCCGATCAAGCCGCTGTCCCTTTCGCCCGGCATCGCCGCGCGGCACCTCTTGGGACCGGGGGCGCAGGCACAGGAACTTTATCTCTTCAACGATACCGTCTTTCCCGTGGTGCGGGCGCGCCGTGGCACCCGCCTGAAGGTCCAGGTGGATAATCGCCTGCCCGTGGGCACCACGGTCCATTGGCACGGCATCCGCCTGCCCAACCCCCAGGACGGGGTGCCCGGCCTGACGCAGGATCTCATTCCGGCGGACGGCGGCCGCTTCATCTATGAGGTGCCTTTGCCCGATGCCGGCACCTTCTTCTTCCATCCCCATTGCGACGAGACCGGGCAGGTGGGGCGCGGCCTTGCCGGCGTGCTGATCGTCGAGGAAGAGGAAAAGCTGCCCTTCCAGGCCGAGCATATTCTCGTCATCAAGGATTGGCGGCTGGCACCCGACGGCAGCTTCCTGCCCTTCCTCACCGAGGAGGGCGCCTCCAAGGCGGGCACATTCGGCACCGTGCGTGGGGTCAACGGTGTCGGCGCCGCCGAACTGACCGCGCCCGCCCATGCGGATCTGCGCCTGCGCGTCCTCAATCTCGATTCCACGCGCACGGTGCAGGTGGGCACCGGCGAGACCGAGGGCTACATCATCGCCTTCGACGGTCATGCCATTGCGCCGGTGGATTTCGACACCTGCGATCTCGGTTCCTCCCAGCGCATGGACCTGCACTTGCGCATGCCGGCCGAGGGGCAGAGCGCCTTCCTCTATGATTATCGCACCGGCGGCGAGCCGTTCCTGCTCGCCCGCATCACGGCGACCCCTTCGCGCTTGCGCAAGCGCCCGTTCAAGCCCATCGCCCTGCCGCCGCCGGACGTGCCGAAGGCCGATTTGCGCAAGGCCGAGCGGCTCACGCTGAGCCTGCAACAGGCCACCGACGATGCCGTCAATGTGGCGGCGGGCCTGCCACCGGACGATCCGCTGGCCAAGGCCCTGGTGGATCAATATTGCACCGGCCCGCGCACCTTCTGGGCCATCAGCCAGAATTCCTGGCCCACCGGGGGCACCAAGCCCATGCCGCTGCCGCTGGCGCGCCTGGTCGCCGGCCGCTCCTATGTGATCACCTTGACCAATCCCACCCAGCACCTGCATCCCGTGCACCTGCACGGCCATGTGTTCGATGTGATGTCCGCCAGCAAGGCGAAGCGGCCGCGCCATTTCGCCGACACGGTCCTGCTCTCGGCGCGCGAAAGCGCGGAGATCGCGTTCGTGGCGGCGCCGGGCAATTGGGTGCTCCATTGCCACATTCTCGACCATATGGAGACGGGGATGATGGGCTATCTGAGCATTGCCTGATGGCCGGTCTTTCGCCTCGCGCGCTCATCGCGGCCCTGCTGGTGTTCGCACTTCCCGGAGCCGGGGCCGCCGATGGGCTCGAATTTGCGGTCGGCAAGGCGGTGTTCGACCGGCCCTGGGTGCCGGCCCCCTCATCCACGCGCGGCAATGACGGGCTCGGCCCGCTGTTCGATGCCCGCTCCTGCAGTGCCTGCCATCCCCGCGACGGGCGCGGCATGGCGCGCCTTGATGCCGATGGATCCCCCCTGGGCCACGGTCTGGTGGTGGCCCTGGCGCGGCCGGGCGGCGGCCCCGATCCGGTCTATGGGGCGCGGCTCCAAACCGAGGCCGTCCAGGGGCACGATGCAGAAGCCATCGTGCGCATCCGCGAAACGCGGGACCGGCAAGGCCGCATCGCCCGCATCCCGGTTTTGAGTGCGCTCGCTTATGGCCCGCTGGCGCCAGATACGGTGCCGCGCCTGCGCCTCGCGCCGGACCTGCGCGGACGCGGCTTGCTGGCGCAGGTGCCGCAAGCGGCCATCCTGGCCCTTGAAGATCGTGATGACCGCGATGGCGATGGCGTGCGCGGTCGCGCCCATCATATGGTCGGCGCCGACGGCCGGGAGACCATCGGCCGGTTCGGATGGAAGGCGCAGCAGCCGACCCTGCAGGGCCAGGTCGCCGAGGCGTTCCACCTCGACTTCGGCCTGTCAACGCCCCTCCTGCCCGAGCCGTGGGGTGATTGCACACCGGCGCAGACGCTGTGCCGCAACGCCCCCCATGGCGTCGCGCACGAGGGCGAGACGGAGATTTCCGGCGCGCTGTTCGATGCCCTGGTGGTCTATGTGGCCGGCCTGCCTGTTCCTCCCGCGCAGGCGCATGCGGCCGGCGCCCGGCTGTTCGCCGCGACCGGCTGCGCGGCCTGCCATCGCCCCGCCCTGCCGCTGGAGGGCGGCGGCACGGCGCCCCTGTTCACCGATCTGTTGCTGCACGATCTCGGCCCCGGCCTGGACGACGGCCTCGACCTGCCGGGTGTCGCGGGAGCCGAATGGCGCACCGCGCCCCTGGCGGGAATTTCCGAGGCGCTCGCGCGCGGCACGGGCTTGCTGCACGATGGCCGCGCCACGGATGTGGCGGCGGCGGTGGCCTGGCATAGCGGGGAGGCCGCATCCGCCCTCGCCCGCTATGGCCGTCTGTCCGCCCCCGACCGCGCGGCGCTGATCCGCTATGTTTCCGGCCTTTAATCTCCCGCCAACCCGCGACACGACCCTCGCCCCGAAGGTGCGTCCGATGCTCCGAATGTCCCTGCCTGAACCTGTCCGCACCCTGGTGCTCGCCACCGTCCTCGCCGCCGGTGCGTTGCTTTCCGGAGCCGCCCGCGCGGCGCCCGATGCGGTGCCGCTGCTGGAAACCTGGCTGCTGCCCCGCTATGACGCGCTCACGGCCACCACGGCGCGGCAGGAGCAGGCTTGGCGCACCTTCTGCGCCAAGCCGGGCCCCGAGGGCATCGGCACCCTTTCCGCAGATTTCCGTGCGGTCGCCGATGCGTGGGCGCAGGTGAGCTTCGTCACCTTCGGCCCGGTGATCCTGGCGCTGCGCGCCGACCGCTTCAACATGTTCCCCGACAAGCGCAACGCGGTCTCCCGCTCGATCCCGGAACTGCTGGCCGATCCCGACGAAACGCGGCTTCAGCCCGATCGCTTCGGCCGCCTCAGCGCTGCCGTGCAGGGTCTGCCAGCCCTGGAGCGGGTGCTGTTCGAGCCGGATGCGGCGCCCAAGTTGGTGGCCGGCGATGATGCGGCGCGCCGCTGCGCCCTTGGAACCGCCATCGCGCTGAACCTTGCCACGATCGCCAAGGACATCCGCGCCGGCTGGGGCGATAAGACCACCGGCCTGCTCGCGGAGGTGAAGAGCGGCAAGGGCGACAAGGTGTTCCTGCCCGATCCCGCGCAGGTGCCGAGCCTTGTCGTCACCGACCTTGCCGGTGCCTACCAGCGGGTGGTGGACCTGGGGCTGATCGCCGTGCTCGGCAAGTCGGTGGAGGAGGCAAAGCCGCTCGCCGGCGAAGGGCGTCGCTCGGGGCGCGAGGCCGAGATTCTGCGGCAGATGGTGCGCAGCGCGAATGCTCTCGGTTCCAGCCTTGCCGCCGGCCTGCCGGAGCCGGCCCGGGGGCAGGTGCTGGCCCGCTTCGCCGCTGCCCAGAAGGCGGTGGACGCGCTGCCCGCCGATCTCGGCGCCGCCGCCGCCGATCCCAAGCGGCGCAAGCTCTTGGAAACCGCCGTCACCGAGGTGAAAGCCGCCCAGAAGGCGGTGGTGGACCCGCTTGCCGCCAAGCTCGGCGTGCCGCTCGGCTTCAACGCGCTGGATGGGGACTGAGCCATGATCTCCCGTCGCTCCCTGCTGCTCGGCGCGGGCGCGCTCGCCGCCGCCTCGCGGCTGGACCTCGCCCGCGCACACGAACTGTCGCACCAGCTCGCGCCTGAAACCCTCGCGCGGGGCTGGCTTGCCACAGGGCAGGTGGAGGGGGGCTTTGCCCCGCTGGCCCTCGACGGCGGTTTCGATGCCGACCCCCTGGCGGTGAGCGCGACGCGCCTGCATGCGATCGAGCCCAGCGCCCATGGCCCACTGGCGGTAGCCGTCGGCCGGCGACCGGGCAAGGTGGCCCTGGTGTTGGACCGCGTGGCCGGCAAGGAAGTGGCGCGCTTTGCCCCCGGCGCGAACCGGGTGTTCTCCGGCCATGGCCGCTTCACACCCGACGGTACCGGGTTTCTCACCGTGGAGATCGATCCTTCGAGCGATGCCGGAACGGTGGCGCTGCGCAGTATCGCGGGTGGGTTCGAGATCATCGCGGAATGGCCGAGCCAGGGCACGGGTCCGCACGACATGCTGCACATGGGGGATAGCCTGATTATCGCTAATGGCGGCGTCGAGCCGGGCACGCCGGAGGCTGTGGGGTGCGAGGAGACCGGGGCGAGCCTTGCCATCCTCGGCGCTGACGGCAGCGCGCGCGCGGTGTTCCCGGCCGGCGGGGACCTCGCCTCGCTCTCGCTGCGCCATCTCGCGCGCGATGCGGCGGGAGCGGTGATCGCGGCGCAGGAAATTTCCCTCGTCCCCTCCAGCAAGCCGCTCCTGTTCGCCATCCATGAAACGCTCGGCCTCACCCCTTATGAGGCGCCGGACGAGGCCTGGATGGGGCTGCGCGGCTATATCGGCTCGGTGGCGCTCGATGCCTCGGGGCAATTGGCGGCGGCGGCAAGTCCGCGCGGCGGACGAGTGGCGGTGTGGGAACGTTCGGGGCGCTATCTTGGCTTCGTCCCGTTTCCGGACGGCTGCGGGCTTGCGCCGATCAACGCGGCGGGGCGCTTCCTCGCCACCAATGGCTATGGCGAGGTGATCGTGATCGCGGTGGAAGAGCGTGTGCCGCGCATCATCGCGCGTCATGGCGGCGGCCCGCGCTTCGACAACCACATCGCGCGCATCGTCTGAAGGTCCGCTTCCCCCTGCGGCGCGGCACCGCGTGGAACCGGGCCGGTCGCCGAAGTGTTCCTTCTGGGAGAAACGCACAGAGGAGCCAACCCATGGGCGCACGTCACGACTTTCAGGACGAAACCACGGACCTGATCTCCACCGGCAAAGTGAGCGGTACCGACGTTTACAATACCGAGGGCGAACACATCGGGTTTATCAGCGATGTGATGATCGACAAGCAGACCGGCAAGATCGCGTATGCCGTGCTCACCTTCGGCGCGGTGCTGGGCCTCGGCGGGGATCATCATCCGGTGCCGTGGGCGGCGTTGAAATACGATACCCGCCAGGGCGGATATGTGACCGGCGTGACGATCCAGCAATTGGAGGACGCCCCGCCGTGGCCCGACGAGCAGATGGCGTTCGAGCCGCGCCGCGCCGCCGAGCAGAGGCTTCACGGCCATTATGGACTGCAAGGGTATTGGGCGGTCTGATCCCGCGTCTGTTGTGAAGAATAAAAACCCGGCTCCCACAGGGCCGGGTTTTTGCTTGTCTAGACGTGCCTCCATCAACGGAACATTGGGGATGATCGAGCGTTTTATATTTACAAAGCTCTTCAAGGAAAATGTCATGGACATTCGTAATGAAACCACCTCGCTCATCTCGGGCGAAAAAGTCTCCGGAACGGAAGTCTATAATCCCGCTGGCGAATCTCTCGGTTCGATCCATGATCTGATGATCGACAAACGCTCCGGCAAAGTGGCCTATGCGGTGATGTCGTTCGGCGGCTTTCTCGGCATTGGCGAGAAGTACCATCCCTTGCCGTGGTCGACGCTGGACTATGATCCCGCCCAGGGCGGCTATGTGGTGAATCTCACCCGCGAGCAGATGGAAGGCGCCCCAACCTATGGTGTCGAGGACCAGCCGACCTGGGACCGTAATTATGAAACCCGGGTGCACGATTATTATCGCGCACCCTATTATTGGGGGATGTGACATGCATCCCCCACCTGACGCGCCTGCCTTCGCCCATCCCCGCTTTCGCCAGGGGGCGGGCGGTCAGGCGGGATGGTGGATCGTGTCCGGCGCTGGCGTCCCGCTAAACGGCCCGTTCGACAGCCGGCCGCAAGCGATCCGCCGCATCCTCTCGGATTCTTCCGTCCCGTGTGGGCCGGGGGGCCGTGGAGGGCGCTAG
>NZ_JBAFWT010000014.1:0-129230 GCF_043195195.1 Roseixanthobacter psychrophilus | reverse complement strand
GCGACCTCTCCCCGGCGGGGAGAGGTGACCCCACACAACTCCCCCCTCTCCCCGTCGAAGAGAGGGGGCCACAAGCGCATGCGCCCCCATGACATATCTCGCGCGCCGGCCCACACTCCTGCGCACAGCACGCCGGCCCCGCCTTTGCTACCATGCCCCTCAAGCGGAAAACCGCGATCGCCCGAACCGGGAGGACCCCTCGCCCATGACCCAGTCCCAGATTCGCCCCGCCGCCCCGATCGACGAGAAGTGGCAGCCCTATCGCAAGCCCCAGCCGGCCGAGGCGCGGCCCGAGCTGGTGGTGCCCAATGCCATTCCCACCGACGAGCGCGTGTGGGTGCCGCTGGAAGAGAACGTGTGGTTCCGCCCGCTGATGCTTTCCGCCTCCAGCGGCTATTGGATGAACCTGCTGAAGGTGCGCAAGGCCGGTGTGCTCTCGCGCCACCGCCACCCGCTGCCGGTGCACGGCTATGTCATTAAGGGCTCCTGGCGCTATCTCGAACACGACTGGATCGCCACCGAGGGCGGCTATGTCTACGAGGCGCCGGGCGAGACCCATACCCTCGTGGTCGATCCCCATGTGGAAGAGATGATCACCCTGTTCCAGGTGAACGGCGCGATGATCTATGTGGACCCGGACGGCAAGGTGACCGGCTTCGACGACGTCTTCACCCGCATCGACAAGTGCCGCGCCCATTACAGCGCCAACGGCCTCGGCCGCGACTACATCGACCAGTTCATTCGCTGAACATCGGGGAATTCGCCGGGAATTTCGCGTCCGTTCCCGGCGGTGAATTTCTGCGCGCGAACTTCGTCGGAATTTCGCGGAATACCCTGGAACAAAGGCCCGTCATGGGGCTTTTCCGCGCTGTTCTTCTCCCGGCGGGATAGGCAAAATCCGCGTGGCGCGCCTCGGCGTCTTCTTCCTCCCCCTTTGCGCGGATGCGCCGTGCGACGGTGGGGAGTGCCGAACCGGCGGGACGCATGACCCGCCGGCGCTCAGAGCTCAGGCCAGCGGCGGGCGCCGCCGGGGACTTGCTATCTCATTGTTTTTCGAGGCAATTCCCAGCTCCAGGCTGTCGGCGATGCGGCGCGCGCGAATGATGAAATGCACCGCCGCCGCCGGCGGGCACAGCTCATGCGCCGTCGCCTCGAACAGGTCGAGCCAGCGGTCGAAATGCACCCCCGAAATCGGCAAAGGCAGGTGCCGCGGCATCGGCTGGCCGTGGTATCTACCCGTCATGAGCGCCACGGACGACCAGAAAAGACAAAGCTTTTCAAGGTGTTCATCCCAGTCCGCCACGCGCGCCTCGAAGATCGGACCAATCAGATCGTCCGCCCGAACCCGGTCGTAGAAGGTGAAGACCAGGGTGCGGATCATCGCCTCGTCAATGCCGGTCTCGGCCATGATCGCCTGCGTCGCCGCCGCCCGGCGGGCCAGCATCTGCTCGCTCTCGCCGCTGACGATGCGGGTCTCCTCCGCCATCTCAGGCCCTCCCACAGGAACGCACCATGCGCCTTAAACCCCAATGACTTAGCCACCCCCGCCGCGCGCCGCAATCCGGGATTTCCCGGAGCCGCCGTCACGCCCGCGCCAGCTTCTCGAACCGCTTCACCACCCGCTCCCGCCGCAGCCGCGACAGCTTCTGGAGCCAGAAAATCCCATCCAGCTGGTCGATCTCATGCTGCAGGCAGACCGCCAGCAGACCGTCCGCCTCGACCTCCTGATCAGTGCCCGCAAGATCCTGATATTGCACGCGAACCCGCACCGGCCGCTCCACCTCATCGACCACGCCGGGCATAGAGACACTACCCTCGGGATGGCGGCCAAGCTCGGGCGCGGACCAGATGACGCGCGGGTTGGCATAGATCCGCAAAAGCCCTTCCTCCTCAGGCAGTTCGAGCACCACCAGCCGCTCCGCCACGCCGATATGAGGCGCGGTGATGCCGATGCCGGGCGCCGCCCGCATGGTGTCGCGCAGGTCCTCGGCCAAAGCGGCGAGCGCGGCGTCGAACCGCGTCACCTCCTGCGCGACCTGCTTCAACCTTGGATCCGGAAACCGGACAATCTCCCGCACCGCCATGCATTTATCCCTCGCACGTCACGGCTCTCTGTATCCGACATGGGAGCGCGTTGCTCTGCATCAATGCCCCGGCCGCGCTGAAATGCTAAGCTGAAAACTTCCGGGCGTGCGACGCTCACCCCTTCCGTCCGGCCGTTCTTGAGTAGTGATCGAGAGCGTCCCGCCGCCTTGCGAGAGTGCCGCCCGATGCAGCCATCCTCCGGCGATCCCTTGGATCTGGCGCGCCCTGCCCCTTTGCCGGTCCCGGACGTCGAACGCGGCCTCAGCGATGCGGAGGCTGCCGCGCGCCTGCGCAACGACGGTCCCAACGAGCTGCCCCGCGGCGAGCATCGCTCCCCGCTCCGGATCGTCCTCGATACCATCCGGGAACCCATGTTCGCCCTGCTGCTGGCGGCAGGGGTGCTCTATTTCATCATCGGGGATCCCCTCGAGGCCGCGATCCTGTTCGGGTTCGCGACCCTCTCGGTGGTGATCGCCGTGGTGCAGGAGTTTCGCACCGAACGGGCGCTCGATGCCCTGCGCGACCTGTCCAGCCCGCGCGCCCTGGTGGTTCGCGAGGGTGTGCAGCGGCGCATTCCCGGCCGCGAGGTCGTGCGCGGCGACGTGGTTCTCGTCGGCGAAGGCGACCGGGTGCCCGCCGATATGCTGTTGCTGTGGACCGCGGCGCTGGAAATCGACGAATCCCTTCTCACCGGCGAATCGGTTCCGGTCCCAAAGGCCGCGGCACCCGCCGGCGATGCTGCGGGACGGACCGAGGTGCACGCCGCGAGCGATGATCGCAGCGCCGCCTTTTCCGGCTCGCTGGTTGTGCGCGGCCAGGGCCGGGGGATCGTGCTCGGGATTGGCACAAGGACCGAACTCGGCCGTATCGGCCAGAGCCTCGGCGGCATCGAGCGAGAGCCGCCGCGCCTGCGCGTGCAGACGCAAAGGCTGGTCCGACTGTTCGCGGTGGTGGGCATTGCCGTCAGCATTCTCGCCGCCGTGCTGTACGGCCTCGCAGGTAACGACTGGACCGAAGCGATCCTCGGCGGCATCGCCCTCGCCATGGCGATGCTGCCGGAGGAATTTCCGCTCATCCTCACGGTTTTCACCGTGATGGGGGCGATCCGTATCGCCAAGGCCCGCGTGCTGACGCGCCGCGCCGCCGCCATCGAGGCGCTTGGCGCCGCGACGGTGCTTTGCACCGACAAGACCGGCACTCTGACGCAGAACCGCATGACCGTGGTCGAGCTGCGTGATGCGGACGGCTTGCCGGTGGACTTGCCGCCCCAGGGGACCAGGTTCGGGGGCACGGCGGCCACCCTCGCCGTGTTGGCCGCCCGCTCCAGCCGCGACCGCACGTTCGACCCCATGGAGCGCGCATTTCACGATCTCGCCGCGCAGGCGGATACGGCGGCCTGGCCGCAGATCGCCATCCGCGATTTCGATCTGCGCGACGACCTTCCCGCCATGGCCCGCGCCTGGGCCGATGCCGACCAGCCGCCGCAGTTGGCGGCGAAGGGCGCGCCGGAAGCCATCACAGGCCTGTGCCATTTGGCGCCTGAAGACCTCGCACGTGTGATGGGCGCTGCGGAGGAGATGGCACGCCGTGGCCTGCGGGTGCTCGCGCTCGCCGAGGGCGAACTCGTGGATGCGTCGGACAACCGCCTGGAGGGACAGACGCTTCAGTTTCGCGGCCTGATCGCCCTCGCCGACCCACTGCGGCCCGGCGTGCAGGAGGCGGTGAGAGAGTGCCGCGCCGCCGGTATCCGCATCATCATGATCACCGGAGACCATCCCGCCACCGCCTCGGCCATCGCCCGCGCCGCCGGGCTCGACGCGGAACCGGTGCTCACGGGGCGCGAGCTGGCGGCCCTCGACACCGAGGCGTTCTCGGCGGCCGTCGTGAAGGCCGCTGTGTTCGCCCGTATCGTCCCGGAACAGAAGCTGCGCATTGTCGAGACCTTGAAGGCACAAGGCGCGATCGTCGCCATGACCGGAGACGGCGTCAATGACGCGCCGGCTTTGAAGGCGGCGCATATCGGCATTGCCATGGGGGGGCGCGGCACCGATGTGGCCCGCGAGGCCGCGGCGATGGTGCTGCTGGACGACGATTTCAATTCCATCGTGCGCACCGTCCGCCTCGGCCGGCGCACGTTCGACAATCTGCGCAAGGCCATGGGCTATGTGCTCGCGATGCATGTGCCGATCGCGGGCCTTGCCTTCCTGCCCCTCGCCCTCGGCCTGCCGCCGCTGCTCGGGCCACTGCATATCGCGTTTCTTGAAATGGTGATCGATCCGGTCTGCTCGATCGCCTTCGAGGCGGAGCCGGAGGAACCGGACCTGATGCAGCGCGCGCCCCGCAAGCCCAGCGACGCGCTGCTGCCCATACCGCTGATGATCTGGAGCTTGATCCAGGGCCTGGCGGCCTTCGCGGCGGCGGGCGGCGTCTATGTGCTCTCATTGCACGCGGACCTGCCCCCCGATATCGTGCGGGGGCGGGCCTTTCTCACACTTGTCCTCGCGAGCGTGGGGCTGATTATCGTCGACCGCTCCTTCAGTTCCTCCCTCTTGGCCGCGCTCACACGCCCGAATACCGCCTTGGTGGTAGTGATGGGGATGGCGGCCCTGATGCTGGTGATCGTCCTCGGCGTGCCGCCGGCCGCCGCCCTGTTCCGCTTCGGCGATGTGGGCCTTGCGGGTATCGGCATCGCGTTCGCGGCGGCCATCGCCATGATGGTGCTGCTGGAATTGGCGAAGGCCGGCGGCATCGCCGCACGGCTGCGGCGATAGCACGGCGCAAGATCATCGCAAGGTCCGGTTATCGTTCAGGTCCAGGCCGCTTGAAAAATGCTCACGGCACCAGAACGGCTGCGCCCTGGAACCGCCCGGCGCGCAGATCCGCCAGGGCTGCGTTGGCCTGCTCCAGGGGATAGACGGTCGTGGTGGTTTTCACCCCGGCCTTGGGCGCGAGCGCGAGGAACGCGTGCGCATCCTCGCGCGTGAGATTGGCGACGGAGAGAACCTGCCGCTCCTCCCAGAGGATCGAATAGGGAAACTGTGGGATATCGCTCATATGGATGCCGCCGCACACCACCCGGCCGCCCTTACGCACGGCCCGCAGCGCGAGCGGCACCAAGGCGCCGACCGGCGCAAACAGGATCGCCGCGTCGAGTTCCTCGGGCGGGCGCTCGTCCGAAGATCCGGCCCAGCGGGCACCGAGCGATAGCGCCATCTGCTGCGCCGCCAAATCGCCTGCGCGGGTGAAGGCATAGACCTCCCGCCCCTGCCAGCGGCACACTTGCGCGAGGATATGCGCGGCCGCCCCAAAGCCATAGAGCCCGATGCGTCGGGCATCTCCCGCCATGGAAAGCGAGCGCCAGCCGATCAGCCCGGCGCACATCAGCGGTGCTGCCGCAACGGGATCGTCGAACCCGACAAGAGGAAAGGCGAAGTCCACATCCGCCACCACATGGGTTGCAAAGCCTCCGTCGCGGGTGAAGCCGGTGAACTCCGGGGCGTCGCACAAATTTTCATGCCCGGACGCGCAATAAGGGCAGTGGCCACAGGTATGGCCAAGCCAGGGAATGCCCACGCGGGTCCCGAGCGCGGGGGCCGCCACGCCTTCGCCGAGCGCATCGACGATGCCGACAATCTCGTGGCCGGGCACGATGGGCAGCACCGGGTTCGGTAGTTCCCCGTCCACCACATGAAGGTCCGTGCGGCACACGGCGCACGCTTCGACCTTGACCCGAATCTGGCCCGCCGCGGGCAACGGGTCCGGCCGCTCCTCAAGCACGAGGGGTTGGCGAAGCGCGCGCAGAACCATGGCTCTCATATCGATGCTCCTGCGCAATACGGTCCGGGGCGACCAGGGATCAAGCGGCGCCGCGCACCACTCCATCCTCGCCTGGGGGCAAGATGACCATGCCGGACATGGGCTCGACCCAGACCAATTGGTCGATGACCTTCTTTACCCCCGGCACATTCTCCGCGACGACGCGGATCGCCATGCGCTCGCGCTCATCGAAAATGGTGCCCCGCAATTCGGCAACGCCGTCGGCCACATGCACCCGGACCAAACCGTTGCCGCTCCACGGCTGCGTCCCCAGTTCCTTAAGAATGGCCGCCCGCAGCCGCGCATCATCGGTTTCCGCCGCGGATCCGGACGGCAGCGCCGCCGCCAGCGCCCGCAGTAGGTCGGAGCGCGCGACGATGCCGATCAGCTTTCCGTCCTCCACCACGGGCAGACGCTTGATGCGCTCGCGTGTCATGGTTTCGACGACCTCGGAGAGCGGGGTCTCTTTCCGTGTGGTGACGACGTCCCTGGTCATCACCTCATCGACCGTGCGGCCGTGCGCTTGGACATATTCTTCCGCCTCCTTGCCGGGGCTCACGATCAGCTCAAGCCACCAGGAGCGCTGGACCTGCGTGCCCAATTCGGCCCGGCGCAGGAAATCACCCTCGGTGATCATGCCGACCAGCGTGCCGTCCTTCGCGACAACAGGCAGGCCGCTGATGTGCTGCGCCAGCATGAGCTTGGCGGCGTCCGCAATGGTTGTGGTGGGTTCGACGCTGATGACCGGCGCGGTCATCACATTTGCAACGCGCATGGTCGTCTCCTACGGCTCCCGCTGAACCAAGTCTGAATCATGGGCACGCAGGCCGCCTGCTGCATTGAGCCGCATCAACCGCGACCTCGCCCCCTCACTGCGCGCCCAGCAGCGCCTTGCGGAACCGCATGGCGGCAAGTGCGAAGAAGGCCGCCCCGATGGCCAGCAGCGCCAGAAGCTGCGGCCAGATGATCGCCAGGCCGGCGCCACGGTAAAGGATAGCCTGGGAGAGCGCCACGAAATGCGTGGAGGGCGAGAACTGCATCACATTCTGAAGCCAGGCCGGCATGCTTTCCAGCGGCGTGGTGCTGCCAGAGAGCAGGTTCATGACGATCAGGATCGGCATGACAATCAGGCCGAACTGGGCCATGGAGGTGGACGCGGTCGCGATCAGGATGCCGAGCGCGGTGACCGAGAATTGATAGGTCACGGTCGCCAGGATGAACAGGCCGAGCGAGCCCTGTACCGGAACCGCGAGCAGGCCTTCCACCACCCCAAGTAGGGACAAGATCGCCGCCACCACGATCACCAGGCCGTTGGCCCAAATCTTCGCCAGCATGATTTCGATCGGCGTCACCGGCATCACCAGCAGATGCTCGATGGTGCCGTGCTCGCGCTCGCGGATCAGCGCCGCACCGGAGAGGATGACCGCCAGCATGGTGATGTTGTTGATCACCTGCATCACCGCCGTGAACCATGCCGACTTGAGGTTGGGATTGAATTTCGCCCGGACCACCACCGCGATCGGCGCGGCCTGGACGGTGTCCGGCAAGGCGGTGCTGATCTCCTGAAAAATGATGTTCTGGAGATAGGAGGCGCCGTTTCCCGCCTGGGACATGGCGGTCGCGTCCACATCGATCTGTATCGTTGGATACCGACCTGAAATGGCATCCTGCTCGAATTTCGGCGGAATCTCGACGACGAATACGAACCGGCCGGAATCCATCACACGGTCGATCTGGTCGGCGCCGATCAGCACCGGCTCCTTGAAGAAGGGCTTCAGAATTGCCGCACGCACCTGCCGCGAGAGCGCGGACTGATCCTCGTCCACTACCGCGACGGCGGCATTCTCCACCTCGAACTTGGCACCTGTCGCGACCGTGTAAATGGCGAAGGTGAAGGTGTAGACGATCAGAACCAGAAGCACCGGATCGGCTTTGAGGCTGTAAAGCTCCTTGATGCCGAGCCGCCAGATGCGCATGAGGCGGGCGCGCATGTCAGGCCCCCTGCTTGCGCAGCGCGAGCACCGCCGCGCCGATGAAGCCGAGCGCGAACAGCACCAACACGGCCATGTTCGGCCATAAATCGGAAAAGCCGAGCGCCTTGGCGAAAACCCCGACGCTCACCGGCTGATACCAGGCCGCAGGAAAGGCGAGGCCCATCAGCCGGGCACCCCCGGAGAGCGAGGACACCGGCACCAGGAGGCCGGAAAAATTCACCGCCGGCAGGATGGCGAGGATCGAGGTGGCGAAGATCGCCGCCACCTGGCTGGAAACGAAGCTCGAGACGAACAGGCCGAAGCCGGTGGTCGCGAACACATATGCGAGCGAGCCGAGCACGAGGGTCACGAACGAACCCTTCAGCGGAACTTGGAAGAACACCGTCGCCAGCACCACCAGCGACAGGAAGCTGAGGAAGGCGATGAACACATAGGGCAATTGCTTGCCCAGCAGGAATTCCACCTTGGTGACCGGCGTGGATTGGAAGTTGGAGATGGAGCCGGTCTCCTTCTCCTTCACGATGCCGAGCGCGGTCATCACGGCGGGGATCAGCACCAGCATCAGCACGATCACGCTCGGCACGATGGCGTTGACGCTCTTGAAGGCCTGATTGTAGCGGAAGCGGGTGTCGATCTTGATCGGATAGAGCGGCACCGCATGGCCATAGCGGCGTAGAATTTCGTCCGCCATATAGGTCTGGGCGATCCCTGAGACATAGCCGCGCGCGGTCTCGGCGCGGAACGGCATGGCTCCGTCCACCCATACGCCCACTTCGGGCTGGCGCTCGCGCTGCAATTGCTTGCCGAAATCCGAGGGCACCTCAATGGCCACGGACAATTCCCCACTCCTCATGCGGGTATCGAGCTGAGTGGTCGAGGCAATGGGTGGCTTCTCGTCGAAATAGCGCGAGCCCTGGAAGCTTTCGAGCAATTGCCGGCTCTGTGCGCTCTGGTCCTGGTCGAACGCTGCGTAAGGCAAGTGCTCCACATCGAAGGACACGCCATAGCCGAAGGTAAAAAGCAGCAGCACCGGGCCAAGGAAGGCAAAGGCGAGGCGGGCGGGATCGCGCAGGATTTCGAGCGTCTCGCGCCAGGCATAGGCCCACATCCGTCGCGGATCGATCCGCCGCGGCGGGCCGGAAGACACCGGGACGTCGGCTTGCGCGGCGGCCGCGTCGCCCTCCTGCCCCATGCCGGCCTCCTCCAGGACGGCGATGAACACGTCCTCCAGCGATTGCGTCTTGCGCTCGGCCTTGAGTTCATCCGGGGTGCCCACAGCGAGCACCTTGCCCTGGTGCATCAGCGAGATGCGATCGCAGCGCTCGGCTTCGTTCATGAAATGGGTGGAGAGGAAAATGGTGACGCCATCGTCGCGCGACAGGGCGATGAGTTCGCGCCAGAAGCCGTCGCGGGCGACCGGGTCGACGCCGGAGGTCGGCTCGTCGAGGATCAGGATTTCCGGCCGGTGGATGATGGCGACGGCGAGTTGCAGGCGCTGGCGCATGCCGAGCGGCAGACTCTCCGGCCGGGTGTCCGCGACATCTACCAGATCAAAGCGGGTGAGCATCTCCTGAACCCGAGGCAGGATGGTGTCGGGCGGCAGCTCGAACAATTGCGCGTGCAGCATCAAATTCTGCCGCACGGTCAGTTCGCTGTAGAGCGAGAAGGCCTGGGACATGTAGCCGACGCGGCGGCGCGTCTCCAGGTCCCCCGCGTCGAGCTTCTGGCCGAACAGGCGGGCCTCCCCCTCGCTCGCCGGCAAGAGGCCGGTGAGCATTTTCATGGTGGTGCTCTTGCCCGAACCGTTCGAGCCGAGAAAGCCGAAGATCTCGCCCTTCTCGATGCGAAAGCTCACATGGTCCACGGCCGTGAAGGCGCCGAAGCGGCAGGTGAGCCCTTCCGCCTCGATGGCCGGCACGCCATCCTGCGGCACGCGCGGGCGTTCGACCACCGGCCCGTCGGTGGTGCGCGCGTCCTCCGGCAGCAAGGCGACGAAAGCCCGCTCCAGATTGGTCTCCCCGGTGCGGGCCTTGATCTCCTGCGGGCTTCCGCTCGCGATCACGTGGCCATCGTGCACGGCGGCGAGCCAATCGAAGGCGTCGGCCTCCTCCATATAGGCGGTGGCAACGATCACGCTCATGCCCGGCCGCCGCGCCCGCATGCGCTTAATCAAATCCCAGAACTGGCGCCGGGACAGCGGATCGATGCCGGTGGTGGGCTCGTCCAGGATCAAGAGATCGGGATCGTGGATCAGCGCCGTGCAGATGCCGAGCTTCTGCTTCATGCCGCCGGAGAGCTTGCCGGCCGGACGATCCGCGAAGGGGGCAAGGCCGGTGGCGGCGAGCAATTCGGCGCTGCGTGCCCGCCGCTCGGCGCCGGCTTGGCCGAACAGGCGGCCGAAGAAGTCGAGATTCTCCGCCACCGAGAGTGTGGGATAGAGATTGCGCCCGAGCCCCTGGGGCATGAAGGCGATGCGCGCGCCCGTGATGCGGCGCTGGCTGCTGTCGGCCATGTCGCCGCCAAGCACGTCCACCGTGCCGGCCTGGATTTTCGTGATACCGGCGGTCAGCGAAAGCAGGGTCGATTTGCCCACCCCGTCCGGGCCGATCAGACCGGCCATGCAGCCCGCCGGGATCTCCAGATCGATGCCGCCAAGCGCAACGGTCTTTCCGTAATGATGCACGACGCCGGCGAAGCGGACGGCCGCATCGCTCATTTGGGAAGCTTCACGGCAAGCTCGGCCGGCCATGCCGCCGTGCGGCTGGTGCGCACGAAGGCGACACCGCGCACGCCGGTCTTCACCTGTGCCTCATATTGCTTCAGCAGGCTCGGAGCGATCTTCAGCTTCACGCGGAACATCAGCTTCTCGCGCTCGTCGGACGTCTCCACCGTCTTGGGCGTGAACTGGGCTTCCGTGGCGACGAACGAGACGCTCGCGGGGATCACATAGTCCGGCGCCGGATCGAGCACGATGCGCGCCTCGTCGCCGATGCCGAGCCGACCGGCGACGCGGGCCGGCAGAAACACGGTCATGTAGACGTCCGCGAGGTCAAGCAGCGTCGCGATCGGCGCGCCGGCGGCAACCACCTCGCCGGATTGCACCAGCTTGTATTCGATGCGGCCGCGGCGGGGGGCCGTCAGCACCGAATCGTCGAGCTGCGAGCGGATACGTGCCACTTCGGCGCGGGCGGTGTCGGCGGCGGCCTGGGCCTGGTCGAAGCTGGCCTGCGCCGCCCGCTTGGCGCCTTCGGCCACATTCATCTGGCTGCGCCGCTGGTCAAGCGATTGAACCGTGCCGTAGCCGCGCGCACTCAACGTCGAGGCCCGTTCATATTCCTGATGGGCCAGCACCACCTCGCTTTCGCGCTGGGTGATGGCCGCCTGCGACTCGGTCATGGCCTTTTCGGCGCGGCGCACCTGGGCCTCGGCGCCGGCAAGCTGGGCATCAAGTTCCGCCGTATCCATCCGCGCGACCACGGCGCCGGCATCCACCGTCTGCCCCTCTTCGACCAGCACCTGCAACACCCGCCCGGCGAACTTCGCTGAAATCAACACCTGCTCGGCTTCCAGGCGGCCGTTGGTGCTCGCGATATCCGCCGGCAGGCGCTTGCCGCCGATCTTCTCCCACAGGCCCTGCAACCTTTCACCAAGGCTCTTGGCGTCGTCAGCAGCGACGGCAGGGCCAGCGCAGAGCGCCGCGAGAGCGATATGGATGTCAAGGACAAGTGCGATCGGGCGGCTGCGCAAGGATGAACTCCGGCAGACAGAGAAAAAGGCCAGCCAATTTAAATTAGCTCAGCATCATTGTCCTATCATTGACCCACGTCATACGCGTGTCCGTTCCACGAAAGTCGCAGAGAGCCAAAAGGCTCGCAAGGCCCATCAATCCTGTCCGCTCCGAGCCGCGTCAGTCCGCCCGGGCACCGACAGGCCCAGAGGATGCCGCCCTCAAGAGAGCGGCAAGGCCGAGCCTCGCCGCCAACGCCCGGGTGGCACCGGGGGAGAGATTGCGCCGGATATGATCGAGATCATAATAGAGAAATTCACCCTCGATTTCCGATAGGCAGGACTTGGGTTCGCAAAGCGAGTCGGCGGGAATGGCGACGGTCACATCCCGATACCGGCCCCGCAGGGCGCGGAACACGTCGTTCACGTCACGCTGCCAGGGATCGAAATCGGGTTCTGCGAGCTGGGAGACCGTGCGCACGCATGGCGCACGTAGCAACGAGCCGTCATCCGCCACCACGCACGGCACCGGATCGCTGGCCCAGTGGGGGATGTCCGCCATCAGCAGCACATGCCGCCCGCCCGAGGCAAGCTGCGGCATCAATTGATCGAAGCCTTCCCGCAGGAGAGCACGGCCGGTTTCGTACCCCACCGCATCGCCAGCGTGGCGATAGAGATTCTGTGCCGTGGCAGGCCATGCGCCGGCGAGGATCACCAGCCTTATGTCCGGCGCGGCCTTCAACAAGGCGAGCACGGCCTCACGGGAACGGCGACAATCATCATTATAGGTCGGAATGCCGGCGAAATCGCGCCTGACGCCGCCGGCTTCTATGATCGCGGGGCAGGCGCGGAACAAGGCGATTGCGGTATTCGCCTCGCGGCCAGCCACATCCAAAACCGGCAGAAGTTGCTCGGCATGGCTGTCGCCCCAGATGATCGCCCGCGTTCCCGCGCTCGCCCATGGTGCGCCGACCGCGCACAATCCCTTGGCCGGCCCGTCGGGAACGCTCTGCGGACAGACCCAGTGCCACATGCGATCCTTCGAGCCCATGGCCTGGAGGTGGGGCGAAACCCGCCCCGGCAGGCCGTCCCCGACATAGAGCGCGAGCCCAAGTCCGGCCACCGTGCCCGCCGCCAGGACGCCGGCACCGACGCTCTTCCACGGCGGTGGCCGCAGGCGGCGGAACGGCTGCTCCACGAACCGCCAGGAGAGCCACGCGGCTACAAAGGACAGCGCCAGCGCCGCCGCGCTCCAGCCGGGATCCAGCCGGTCGCCATTATGGTAATGGCGCATCAGCACGATGATCGGCCAGTGCCAGAGATAGAGCGAATAGGAGATGCGCCCGACGAACGGCAGCGGCGCCAACGCAAGCGCGTGCGCGATGCGACCGGGGCTGCCGGTGGGCATGAGAAGCAAAGCGGTGCCGAGCACGGGCGCAAGGGCATTGACGCCGGGAAATGGACTTTCGGCCGTCAGCAGCAGCATGGGTGCGATTATGGCGATGAGGCCAGCAAGCTTCAGGAGGTCGCCGAGGCGGGTGGACATCCCGCTCGTCCAGGCGACCGGAATGAATACGAGCGCGCCGCCGACCGCGAGTTCCCACGCCCGTGTCCAGGGCTGGTAGAAAGCGCTCTTGGGATTGGTGCCCACCTTCTCCACTGCATAGGCAAAGCTTGCGAGGATTACGGCGCCCACAAGCGTCGGCACGAGTCGTGGCCATCTGCTCGCGACGCGCAGCGCGCCGACAAGCAGCAGCGGCCACGCCACATAGAATTGCTCCTCAACCCCCAGCGACCAAGTATGGAGCAGCGGCATGGTTTCCGCCGCCGCGTTGAAATAGCCGGTGTTGCGCAGGAAGAAAAAATTGGAAATGCCGGCAGCCGCATAGGCGGCGCTACGCCCAAGCACCGCATAATCGCCGGGCGTGAGAATGAAATACCCGGCGGCCAGCGTGGCCAATACGACCACGGTCAGCGCCGGCCCGATGCGGCGGATGCGCCGGTCGTAGAAGCGCAGCAGGGAGAAATCGCCCTGACGCGCATCGGCGACGATGTTCGCCGTGATGAGATAGCCCGATATGACGAAGAACACGTCCACGCCGATGAAGCCACCGGGAACACCGGGAACACCGAGGTGGAACAGCAGGACGCTCAGCACGGCTATGGCGCGGACGCCGTCGATATCCAGGCGGTAAGTCATCGGGACGATGCTTTAGGCCACTCGCCCGCACGCCCGCAACCTGCCTGCCGGCCCGTGAGCGGCCAGATCCCGACCTTGTGCGATGCGCGCGGTGCCTGCGGCGTCAAATCGTGGTACCTCCTCGGTCCAGCAACCCGCACCACGCACCCAGCGCCCAGAGCCAAAGTGCGTCAGGCACATCGAACCCGTCCCGGAGCACCCCATGGCCGATATCCCCGCCCTGATCCTCACCGGCCTGCGGATCAGCTTCCTCCATCCCGAGGATATGCCCAGCGCGCTGATCCTTGATCTCACCACCGATGAGGGCGAGCAACGTTTTGTCCTGCCGTGCGATCCCGCCCTCGACAGCGAGACCGTCGAACAGATCGGCGATGAATTCATGGACTGCCTGGACCGTTTGATCGCGCCCTCCGATGACGAGGACATGGACGACGAGGACGAAGGGGAAGACGGGGAAGAGGAAAACGGCGAGGACGAGCCAAAGCGCTGATAAAGGCTCGGGCGGAACAACAGACACGGCACAAAATGCCGCTTCGGGCGTTGGTAACCGACCACGCACGAAGGACAAGATATGCAAGCTCCGCCCGCCTTGATCTGGCGTCACCTGTGCCGCTCGTCTATCAACCCCTGGGGCATCCGGGCTGATCATCGATCCTCAGGCCCAATTCGCAGGCTTAACGCGGAGGCGGAGGCTAAATCTCTCTCCGCCGGCGCTTTTACCCTGCCGCTGACACGGGGCCTCACCTTCGCGCTGGTCTGCCTTGGCGCGATGGCGGCGCATGCCGCCCCGGTTGGAGCCGAGCCCCAGGCGGCGGCCCGGCGGACGGGTCCAGTGCAGATGACGCAGGCTCCATCGCCCCAGACACCGGCCGCGCCCCCCGCGGCCACGGCACCCTTGCCGCAGCCCGCGCCAGTTCCCGCGCCGCCCGGAACCGCGGCGGACGTACCCAAGGAAAAAGCGGGGGCCCCCTCCCCTAGCACCGTGCTGGTCATTGCCTGCAAGACACGCGCACTCGCCGTGCTGAAGCAGCACTCCCCGTCCATCGAAGATATTTTCGTCGACATGGATGGGCTCACCATTGCCGAATCCGACTCCAGCGTGGGCACCGAAAAGATCCGCCACGTGCTGATGGGCGAGGCCTATATCCAACGCGACAAGACGGACAAGGTGCACCGCTTCCTGTGCCTCACCGGCGATGACGGCAAAGTGCTCATGACGTTCTTCACCGAGCGCTGAATCCCACCCGCCTATTGGCGGGCGATGCAGCGGGGCTTGCCGCTCTCGGTGCGGGTCAAGCCGGGGAAGGCAATATGCGTCTCCACCGCCAACGCAGCTTCGAGCCCGTTGGCGGCATATTGCTTGAACTTCGGGCAATTGCCCGCGTTCGCCGGGCCGGTGACGGCGGAAAAGGTCACGCCGGCAGCCGTGACCTTCACCGGCACCTCGTCATCATAAGCGAGAACCAGCGCCGCCTTGCGTGTCGAGAGGTCGTAAAGCACGAGTTCCCGGCTGGGCCCGGTGCCGCGATCCAACACAAGCATCGGGCCACCAATCCCGATGACGGTGTCCGCCGCGTCGGAGCTGCTGACCTCGATATCCCCGCTTCTTTTTGCGAAGACGCATGGCCCCGCCGCGCTCGCTGGCACCGCACGCGCGATGATGTCATCGCCGGCGGCGTCGGTGCGTGCGCGGGAGATCACCTGAAAGCCGCCGCCGAACTTGCACTTGGCCTCCGATGCGACGGCAGGCACGGCGAAAAGAGAGACGGCCAGCATCAACAGGCCGATTCCAAACGGGCGGTGCATACGGGCTCCGATCCTATACCCGGGCGTTGCGAGGACGCCTCTCAACCACACATCCGCAACGGAAGTCGAGCCTCTGCTTACGCCGAAAAAAGGCCTGCAAAGAGCGCGCGCGTCACCTGCGGCTTCAGCATACGGAACCCGATGCCGTAAGGAACGTTGCCCCTGCATCCGCACAAACAGGAGCCTCCCTCATGAACAACATCATTTATATCGTCGGTCTGGTGGTTGTGGTCATCGCTGTTCTGTCCTTTTTTGGGCTGCGCTGATCGTTAGGACGCGCCGGGCGCCTCCTGGCGGCGGCTTAGGGCCGCCGGAATCCACAGCTTCGCCTCAAGGCCAGCAGATGTGCGGGCGAGGCGAAATCCACCCCCTGCCCTCGTGGCGAAGGCAGCTATCTCATCGATCCGCGTCGCCGCGCTTCTGCTCTCCTCGGGCACGGCGGTGAGGATCGAACGTACGGCGACAAGCACATAATCCCCCGGCTCGACCTCCTGCTCGCTACTGCGAACAACGTCGCGCTGGGCGGACAGGTGGATCTGGCTCCCGGCGTCCGCTTGTCGTTTCATACCCATGACGAGATCCAAGATCGCCAGTTCGAACCGGGCGGCATCTACAAAGGCATCTAATCCCCGCACGTCGTCCACAGCGACGATCTCGATCGGCGGCCAGATGGAGCCGATCAACAGGCGGCGCACGCCATTCAGAACGTTGGGAACGTTGACAATCCGCGGCAGTGTACTGCGACGACCGGCGCCGAGCAGACGTTGGGCGAGCCGCACGCCATGCGCCGCGCCGCTCAATGCGTCATCCCCTTCCTGCTCCTGCCCGTCGAGACGGGCGTGGGCCCCGGCAAAAGTCAGGTCGGCAAGCACCGGTGTCAGAACCCGGTCGACGGCGCCAACCGCCGCCAAATCGAGGGTATGCTGCGCATCGGTGCCCGCGGCACCACGCCGGCCCCTTGGCCCTGGCCCCAACCAATCCCACCCGCTGCGTCGACGCAGGAGCGCCCCCACTCCGATAGCGGACGCGACAGCGAACACCGCATATCCGGTCGCCCGCTTGTACCAAGCCGAAAGGATATCGAATTCGCTCACGGCGTAAACCATCGTGAGGTCGGTGCCCGGTACTGCGCGATAGGCGACAATCGCCTGATCGCCGTCGATCACCGCACTGGCGGTCAAAAGACCCGATTCGTGCCGGCTGCGCTCTTCTCTCACGTCGGGAACGAGGGTCGGCGTCTCCGGGGCGTCCCGCAAGTCCGGCGAGCGCAGCAGCAAGGTCCCGTCCTTGCGCACCAAGGCCATGGCAGCGCTGCTCGACTGCGCCAGCAGGGCCCGGTAGGAGGCATGAAAATATTCCGGGAAAACGATGGCGCCAACCACGCCTCGGAACACCCCGTCGCGCCAGAGCGCGCGACTGATCGCGAACGAGACCGACCGACTGGTCTGGCCCCGGAAGGGCACGGAGAACAGCAGCGCCTGCTGGCCCGCCTTGCCGGCGAGGTAGAATTCTCGCTGGCTCAAATCCCGCTCGGGAGCCGGGAAGGTCCGGCTCGTCGCCACCAGACCCCCGTTCTCATCGGCCACGAATACCAGTTCGAGCTGCGGCATGCGGCGGACCAGCCCCATCAAAATGCGATGCACGTCCGCGTCCGAGCGCAACTCCGCTGGTGCCCTGTCGCCCAGCGTTTCCCGCACCTGGGCCAATGCCAAGTCCACGGAAAGGAACAGCGCGCCGACATGCTCGGACAGCACATGCGTTGTAGCGACAACCTTCTGGCGGGCGCTCCTAAGTTCCGCCTCCCGGTCGATCCAGGCGACTGCCGCCACGATGAGCAGCGGCATGCAAACCAAGGCGACGGGACGCCCCAAGCGAAAAAGGCCCCTGTCCTGCGTCCTGGTTAGGCGCCAAAAGCGCAGCAGGCCGATCTGCATATCCATCCCCTGCTTCCGCCCCGCTCGACCATAGTCCAGCGCGACGGCGGTTTTCAAACCACACGATGCGATGGGAAAAGCCAGGATGCCCAGCATCGCGCCCTGGGGAAGAATCGACGTTGTGCTCTATGGTGTTCGCCTCGCAGGAAACACCCGCCATGAGCGCCGACACTTGGTATTTCTACACGCCCGCCGAGGGCCATGGGCTGCCCCATGATCCGCTGAACGCCATCGTGGGCCCGCGCCCAATAGGCTGGATTTCATCCCGTGCGACCGACGGGACGCTGAATCTTGCGCCTTACAGTTTCTTCAACGCCTTCAATTACCGCCCGCCGATCATCGGCTTCTCGAGCGTGGGCTGGAAGGATAGCGTCGCCAATATCGCGGCCCGTGGCGAATTCGCCTGGAACCTCGCGACGCGCCCCCTCGCGGAGGCCATGAACGTCACCAGCGCGGCCGTGCCGCCGCAGGTGGACGAATTCACCTTGGCCGGGCTGACACCGGCACCAAGCCGGCACATCGACGTGCCGCGCGTGGCACAGAGCCCGGTCTCGTTCGAATGCCGCCTGACCCAATTGATCCAGCTTGAGACGGCGGAAGGTCGGAAGATCGAAACTTGGCTGGTGCTGGGCGAGGTGGTCGGCGTGCACATCGCCCGCGCCCTGCTGAAGGACGGCATCTATCAGACCGCGCAGGCTCATCCCGTGCTGCGCGCCGGCGGACCGAGCGGCTATGTGGAGGTGACGCCCGAGGCGGTCTTCCACATGTGGCGACCGGAGGTCTGAGCCAGGCCACCGAAACCGGCGGCACCGGCAGCGTGCCGTGCCCCGAAGGCCAATGAACGTCAGGAAAACGAAAGTGGTGGAGCCAGGCGGAATCGAACCGCCGACCTCTTGAATGCCATTCAAGCGCTCTCCCAACTGAGCTATGACCCCACCGGGTCGCGAGCTTCGCGCTGCCACCTCGCCGCGGGCAAACCGCCCAATTCGAAGCGCTGGCGCGTCGGGAACTCCCGCGACGGTTCCCGGGGAAAGAACGCCCCCGAGCGCGCGCGGACCTTGAGACGATCCGCAATCTTTAAAGCCTTATCTCTTTTCAGAGCCGGCGGAAACGAAATGGTGGAGCCAGACGGAATCGAACCGACGACCTCTTCAATGCCATTGAAGCGCTCTCCCAACTGAGCTATGGCCCCACCGGATCGCGAGGTGCGCGCAGGCGGTCATTTAAGTGACACGTGATGTCAATTAAGAACCAATTGCGCGTCGGGATACCCCGCGACGGATGCCAGGGGGAATCGTGCCCCCCAGCGAGAGCGGCCTTTAAGCACAGGCCGCAGACCGTATCAAGTCTCTTCGTCGTCCTCGAGGCCCTCGCCGATCAAATCGGAGACGTCATCTCCTTCGTCCTCATCCTCTTCGAGGAAAGTGTCGTCGGCGTCGGCGACCAAGTCGTCGTCCACGTCCACATCGACGTCCACATCGTCCACGGGCACCTTGGCGCCTGCGGTTTCCTCATCCGCCTCTTCAAGGCTGATCACCTCGACGTCGGGGGTTTCCTCATCCACGTCCGCGACCACCGGAACGACGGCGGCACGCGCCGCTTCGCCACGACTGCGGACGACCGGCTCGAAATAGGAGCGCGGATAGGATTCGCCGGTGAAGGGAGACACCACCGGGTCCTTGTTGAGGTCGTAAAACTTGCGCCCTGTAACAGGACAGATGCGCTTGGTGCCGAGTTCTGGCTTCGCCACGGCAAAGATCCTAGGGGGCTGTCAAAAGGAGGGTGCTCCATTGGCGAATGCCCATGCCCCTGTCAAGCACCGAATCCATATCAGCCGCGTGGCCAGCGTGCACGAGCTTGTGTTAGACGGCATGCAATCCATCCTGGAACGGCGGCCGGCCGCGCTTTGCGAGGCATCGCACGCCGAAATTGGGAGCATCCGATGTCCAGCGCCGCCGCACAGTCATCTGCCCATGGCCATGGGCAAAATGCCGTTCCCGGCGAAAGCCGACCCTCCCCGGCTCTGCGCGGGACGGTACGGGTGCCGGGCGACAAATCGGTGTCGCACCGGGCGCTCATGTTCGGCGCGCTGGCGCGGGGCGAAACCCGGATCACCGGCCTGCTGGAAGGCGAGGATGTGCTCAACACCGCGAAAGCCTGCACGCAGTTGGGCGCCGAGGTCGAGCGGCTCGGCGCGGGAGAATGGCGGGTGGTCGGCCTCGGCGCCGGAAACTTGAAAAGCCCTGACGCCCCGCTCGATTTCGGCAATTCCGGCACCGGCGCGCGGCTGATGATGGGCGTGGTCGCCGGCAATCCCATCGTCGCCACCTTCGACGGCGACGCCAGCCTGCGCCGCCGGCCCATGAAGCGGGTGCTGGATCCACTGCTGGCCATGGGTGTGGTGGTCGAGGAGGAGGCCCCGGGCGGCCGCCTGCCTTTGCGCCTGAAGGGCCTCACAGCGCTGAAGGCGTTCACCTATGAAACCCCGGTCCCCTCGGCGCAGGTGAAGTCCGCCGTGCTCCTTGCGGGGCTCGCCGCAGCGGGCGACACGGTGGTGGTCGAACGCGAATCCACCCGCGACCATACCGAGCGCATGCTCACCCATTTCGGCGCCGACGTGCGCGTGGAGCCTTTCGGCGCCCACGGTCGGCGAATCACATTGGCGGGCCGGCCCAACCTCAAGGCGGCACCGGTTGCCGTACCGTCCGATCCCTCTTCCGCCGCCTTCCCGCTGGTGGCGGCGCTGATCGTGCCGGGTTCCGACATCGTGTTGAAAGACGTGATGATGAACCCGCTGCGCACCGGCCTCATCACCACGCTGAAGGAAATGGGCGCCTCCATCGAGACCCTCGCCGAGCGTACCGAGGGCGGCGAGACCGTCGCCGACCTGCGCGTGCGTCATTCCCACCTGAAGGGCGTGGACGTTCCGCCGGAGCGGGCACCCTCCATGATCGACGAATATCCCGTGCTCGCCGTGGCTGCGTCCTTTGCGCACGGCACCACGCGCATGCGCGGCCTCAACGAATTGCGGGTGAAGGAAAGCGACCGACTGGCCGCGGTGGCCGACGGCCTCGCCGCCTGCGGCGTACCCCATGAGATCCTTGGCGACGATCTGCTGGTAACCGGCCTCGGCCCCGATGGTGTCGTCGGCGGGGGGCCGGTGGCCACCCATATGGATCATCGCATTGCCATGGCCTTCCTCGTCATGGGCTTTGCTGCGCGAGACGGCGTGAGGGTGGACGACATGCGCTTCATCGCCACCTCCTTCCCCACCTTCGTGCCCATGATGGGCGACCTCGGCGCCGTGCTGAAATGAGCGCCGCCATGATCATTGCCATCGACGGTCCGGCGGCATCCGGAAAGGGCACCCTTGGCCGGCGCATCGCGGCCACCCTTGGCCTGCCCCATCTCGATACGGGCCTGCTCTATCGGGCGGTGGCGGCCCGCTGCCTCTCCGATGGCACGCTGGACGACGAATTGGCGAGCGCCGATGCCGCGCGCACCCTCGACCTGCGCAGCCTCGACCCGGAACAGCTTCGCACCGGCGAACTGGGCGAGGCGGCGTCTGTGGTGGCGGCCCGGCCGGCGGTGCGCAGCGCGCTGCTGGAGCTTCAGCGGCGCTTCGCCGAGCAGCCCGGCGGCGCGGTGCTGGACGGGCGCGACATCGGCACGGTGATCTGTCCGCATGCGCGGGTGAAACTGTTCGTCACGGCCACGCCCGACGTGCGCGCCACCCGCCGCCACCGTGAACTGCTGGAGCGGAAGTGCGACATCGCCTTCGAGGACGTTCTGGCGGACATCCGCAAGCGCGACGAACGCGATTCGCACCGCGCGACCGCACCGCTGGTTATGGCCGCGGATGCCGTCCTGCTGGACACCACCCACCTCGGCGTCGAGGACGTGCTGGCGGCGGCACTTGAAATCGTCGCCGCAAAGAAGGCCGGGGAACACGCCGAGGCGCAGCAGGGCGAAAGCTGAGACGGCGCACAGGGGTCCGATGCGGTTCATTGACTTCGGGCCTGACCGGTTCTTAAGTGTCGGCGTCGATGGTCCCGGTTCGAGCGGCTTGCTGCTTCCGCCGGGTGAAAAGGGAATGCGGTCGCGCACGGGTTTTCCGGACGATAGCCGCAGCTGCCCCCGCAACTGTAGGCGGTGAGTTCCGGCCGAAAAGCCACTGGAGAAGGGCGCTAGCGCCCCTTCCGGGAAGGCGGCCGCGAACGGCGATCCGCGAGCCAGGAGACCTGCCACCGACAGGAGCGCGTACCGGGCGGGGTGCCCTGGCATGGCGATTCTCTCTGAGGCACGCGCCGAGCGGGCCGCTCGCACCCATGGATACGCGGCGTGGAGCGACCTTCCAACGACGATGCACCTTTCGCGGCGGGCGACACGACGGCGCGAAGCGGCACGCCCGCCGACGGGCCGACCCGCGATTCCCTGCGCGTCGCCTGCGTTCCGGCCGTGACCCTGTTCGTCTGCACCACCTGCAAGCTTACCGGCGCCGATCCGCAAACCGAGCCGGCCGGCGCGGCCCTGGCACGGGACGCGATCCGCGCCGTGGCAACGGGCGGGGACCCCGCCATCGCCGTGAAAGAGGTGCGCTGCCTTTCCAACTGCAAGCGCGCGCTTTCCGCAGCGCTGGTGCGCACCGGCGGCTGGTCCTACGTGTTCGGCGATCTCACCCCCGACAGCGCCGCCGACCTGCTCACCGGCGCGACCCTCTTCGCGACCTCCACCGACGGCATCCTGCCCTGGCGCGGACGCCCCGACAGCCTCAAGCGCGGCATGATTGCCCGCATTCCTCCCATGAGCTTCTCCGAGGACCAGCGATGACCTCTCTCGCCCGCATTCCCTGCACCATCGTTACCGGCTTCCTCGGCGCGGGGAAGACGACCCTGATCCGCCACATCCTGGAAAATGCCGGGGGCAAGCGCCTCGCGGTGATCGTCAACGAATTCGGCGACGTGGGCATCGACGGCGAGATTTTGAAGGGCTGCGGCATCGAGAGCTGCCCGGAGGACAATATCGTCGAGCTGGCCAATGGCTGCCTGTGCTGCACGGTGGCCGACGATTTCGTGCCGGCGCTGGACCTCATCTTGTCCCGCACGCCGCGCGTGGACCACATCCTGATCGAGACCTCCGGCCTCGCCTTGCCAAAGCCCCTGGTGCAGGCGTTCCAATGGCCCGCCATCAAGAGCCGCGTCACGGTGGACGGCGTGGTGGCGGTGGTGGATGGGCCGGCGCTGGCGCAAGGCCGCGTCGCGGACGATCTGGAAGCCCTCGCCGCCCAGCGCGCGGCCGATGACACGCTCGACCACGACGATCCGGTGGAAGAGGTATTCGAGGACCAGATTGCCTGCGCCGATCTCATCATCCTCTCCAAGTCGGACCTGCTGGATGCGACCGGCGCTGAAATCGCCGATGCCCGCATCGCCAAAGCCCTGCCGCGCGCCGTCAAGGTGGTGCGCGCGGCCGGCGGCAAGGTGGATGCTGCGATCCTGCTTGGCCTTGGCGTCGGCACAGAGGACGAGATCGACGCCCGCCGGACCCATCATGACGACGAGCTGGATCACGACCACGACGATTTCGACAGTTTCATCGTGCGCCTGCCCGATATCACCGACCCTGCAGCGCTCGCCGCCCGGGTCGCCCGCGCGGCGGAAACGCCGGACGTCTTGCGTGTGAAAGGCTTCGCCCATGTGGCGGGCAAGCCGCTGCGGTTGCTGGTGCAGGGGGTGGGCACGCGCATCTCGCACCAATTCGACCGGCCCTGGCGCGAGGGCGAGCCGCGCACCGGTGCGCTGGTGGTGATCGGCCTGCAGGGCTTCGACCGCTCCGCCGTGGAGCGTGCCCTGCTGAGCGAGGAACCGCTGGCGCTTTCCGTTTGAGCCTGGGGTAAGCTTTCCCATGCACCTGCTCGCGAGCACGTCCGCAACCATCGAGGATCTGGCCGAGCCCATCGACTTGCGCCAGCCGCCCGGTGACGTGCTTGCCCTCTCCTTCACCGACAGCGACCTCCTGGCGCTCGCCGCCGCGTGGCGGCGGGGCCGCGACCGCCTGCCGAGCCTGCGGCTCGCGCGGCTGAAGGATCTGCGCCATCCCATGTCGGTGGATCTGTGGATCGACAAGGCGGCGCGGCACGCCAAGGTGATCTTGGTGCGCCAATTGGGCGGGCTCGACTGGTGGCGCTATGGCGCCGAGCGGCTGGCGGATCTCGCCCGCTCGCACGGCATCGCGCTCGCTCTGCTGCCCGGCGAGGACCAGGACGACCCCCGCCTCGCCGCCCTCTCCACGGTGCCGGCGGACCAACTCACCGACTGGCTGGGATATTTCCGCCAGGGCGGGCCGGACAACATGGCCGCGCTGCTGGAGCGGGTGGCGCGCGTGGTGCGGGGGGAAGCCGGCGCATCAATCGTCGCGCCGAAAAGCGTGCCGCCCGCGAGCTTCTATCTGCCGGGCCTTGGGGCAGTGGATCTGGCGGACGTGATACGGAACGCACCGCGCGCCGCAAGCGCTCTCCCTCCGCTTCCTCGCGACCTCCCTGCCCTTCCCCCCTCAGATCCCTCTGCTCCCCTGCCGCGCGCCCTGCTTCTGTTCTACCGCTCCATGTGGCTGGCCGGGGATCTTGCGCCCATCGATGCCCTCTGCGCGGCACTGGCGGCGCACGGCATCGCGCCGGTTCCGCTGTTTCTCGCCAGCCTGAAGGATCCCAGATCCCGCGCCTTCGTGCGCGACGCCATCGCCGCCACCGCCCCGGACCTGATCCTCACCGCCACCGCGTTTGCGGCAGGCGATGCGGAGGATATTTTCCCCGCCGGCGGGCCGCCGGTGCTCCAGATCATTCCCGCCACCACGGCGCGGGACGCCTGGGCGAACAGCCCGCGCGGCCTCGCCGCCGCCGATCTTGCCATGCACGTCGTGCTGCCGGAGCTGGACGGGCGGGTGCTGGCCGGCGCCATCTCCTTCAAGGACATGGCCGCCCCGGACGCGGACCTCGCCTTCACCGCCGCGCTCAATCGCGCGGAGCCGCAGGCCATCGCCCATGTGGCGGCGCGGGCCGCCGCCTTGATCCGGCTTGCCCACACACACCGCGCAGAACGCCGCATTGCGATCCTGATGCCCGATTATCCCGGTGCCCCCGGCCGCACCGGCTATGCGGTGGGCCTCGACGTGCCGGAAAGCGTGCGCCAATTGCTGGAGACACTGGAGCGGGAAGGCTATGACGTCGGTGCGGCGCCGGTGGATTCGAAAGCCCTGCTGGATTGCATCGTGGGCACCGCGGCGCTGCCGCTCGCCGATTATCAGCTCCTGTTCGCCGGCCTCCCAGACCCCGTGCGCGCCGCGATCACCGCCGCCTGGGGCACGCCGGAGCAGGATCGCGACCTACGGGCGGGCGTCTTCCATTTCCGCTTCGCCCGCTTCGGGCACGTGACCGTGGCGCTGGCGCCGGATCGCGGCGCCTCGCTCGACCGCCGCGCGGACTATCACGACCCGGCCTTGCCGCCGCGCCATGCCCTCCTCGCTTTCGGCCTGTGGTTGCGGCACGGGCTCGATGCCCATGCCCTTGTTCACATGGGCGCCCATGGCACGCTGGAATGGCTGCCTGGCAAGGCGGTTGCGCTCACGCAAGACTGCTTTCCGCAAGCCGTTCTGGGCGCCCTTCCGGTCATCTATCCCTTCATCGTCTCCAATCCGGGCGAGGCGGCGCAGGCGAAGCGGCGGATCGCCGCCGTCACGCTCGGCCACCTGCCGCCGCCGCTCACCGGCGCCGGACTTACCGAAGCGGAACAGACCCTCGAACGGCTGGTGGACGAATATGCCGAGGCGGACGGGCTCGATACCCGCCGCCGCGACCGGCTTGCCCGGCTGATTGTCGAGAGCGCCGCCGAAACCGGCCTTTCCGTGCGTGCCGGCATCGATGCCGGGACCGATCCGAACGAGGCGCTGCGCCGGATCGATGCCTGGTTGTGCGATGTGAAGGACATGCAGGTGAAGGACGGCCTGCATATCTATGGCGCGGAAGACGATGATGCCGACCGCACCCAGAGCGCCCACGCCGAGCGCGCGGCCCTGCTCACCGCCCTCGACGGTCGCCATGTCAGCCCCGGCCCAGCGGGCGCCCCGGCGCGTGGGCGGCGCGATGTGCTGCCCACGGGGCGCAATCTCTTCACCGCCGATCCGCGCCATCTGCCCACTGCCACCGCCATGGACCTCGGCCGCCTCGCCGCCGACGAGGTGGTGCGGACCTATCTCCAGGAGCATGGCGATTACCCCCGCAGCGTGGTGATCGACCTGTGGGGCAGCGCCACCTTGCGCACGGGCGGCGAGGAGATCGCCCAGGGGCTGCATCTGATGGGCTGCCGGCCGATCTGGGATCATGGCAGCGCGCGCGTTACCGGCATCGAAGTGCTGCCGCCCGCGAGCCTCGGCCGGCCGCGCGTGGATGTAAGCTGGCGCGTCTCCGGCCTGTTCCGCGATATTTTTCCAGCCCAGCTCGCCCTGTTGGACGCAGCAGCCCGCGCGGTCGCAGCCCGCGCGGAGGAAGCGGATGAAAATCCGCTCGCCGCTTTGGCGCGCGCCGGCGCGGATGTCGCCCGCATCTTCGGCTCGGCGCCGGGCGCCTATGGCGCTGGCATCGAGGACGCGCTGGCACGCGGGGCTTTCGCCGACCGGAGCGAACTCGGCGCCGCCTATCTTGCCGCCGCCTCCCATGTCTATGACGGGCCGGAGGGCGCGGCCCGCCCGGCCGTCGGCGCCTTCGCCGCCCAGGTGGCGCGCGCCGACGCGCTGTTGCATACGGCCGACGATCCCGCGCGCGACCTCCTGGACGGCACCGAGGATGGCGCCTTCATGGGCGGGTTCGCCGCCGCCGCCGCGCTGCTCGGGAAAGCGGTGGATCTGGTGGTGCTCGACACCAGCGATCCCGAAAAGCCGAAGGCCCGCGCCCTGAAGGATGCGCTGGCCCGCATCGTCCATGGACGCGTGTCCGCCACCTTCATCGCCGGCCAGATGCGCCACGGCCCGCGCGGCGCCGCCGAGCTGACCGAAACCGTGGACCGGCTGATGGCCTTCGCCGAGACCACCCATCAGGTGCCCCCCCACCTGCTCGACCAATTGCACGCGGCCTATCTTCTCGACGAGGCCGTGCGCGCCTTTCTGCTGCGCGAAAACCCGCAGGCGGCAGAGGCGATGGCGCGCCGCTTCGAGGATGCCCGCCGGCGCGGCCTGTGGCACGCGCGGCGCAACGATCTCGACGCGGATCTGGCCGCCCTGCGCGCGGAAGCACGTGACATCGCGAAGGCGCGCACCGAGGCGCGAAATCAAGCGACCCTTGGCACGGAGGCGGCGGAATGAACGCGCTGTCCCGCCGGCGCGGCGCCTGCCCGGCGCTGAGCGCCCCCATGGCGACCGGCGACGGCCTTCTGGTGCGCCTCGTGCCCGCCGACGGCATTTTCGCGCCGCGCGCCCTGGTGGGGCTGGCGCGGGCGGCCCAAGCGTTCGGCAACGGCATAGTGGAAGTGACCGCGCGCGGCAGCCTGCAGATTCGCGGCCTGGCGGAGGAGAGCGTCGGCCCGCTCAATGATGCCGTCGCCGCCCTCGCTCTGGTGCCGCGCGAGGGCCTCGCCATCGATGCATCGCCGCTCGCCGGCATCGACGCCGCCGAGATCGCGGACGCCCGCCTGCTTGCCGGGGAGATCGGCGCGGCGGTGGCCGCCGCCGGCCTTCTGCCCCGCCTTGGGCCGAAGGTTTCGGTTGTGATCGACGGCGGCGGCGCTTGCCCGCTCGATGCCTCCAAGGCCGACGTGCGGCTGCAAGCGGTGCGCGCGCTCCGTGGCGTGGCGTGGCGGATCGCCTTGGCCGGCGATGCGGCGCGCGCCCATCCCCTCGCCAAGCTAGGCCGGCGGGAGGCTATCGCGGCCGTGGTCGACCTCTTGGCGCGCATCGCCGCGCTTGGGCGTGCGGCCCGGATGGAAGATGTGCTGCGCCGGTCCGCATTGGACGATCGCGCGCGAGGCGCGGCATCCGCGCACGACGCATTCTCCGCCTCAAGCGCCCCCCAAGGGCCGCAAAGTCCCCTCTCCCGCGTACGGGGGAGGGGTGGGGAGGGGGAAGAGTGCCTCGACGCCGCACCGCAGCCGACCCGCACGCAGGCGAATTCTGAAGCGGACCCGGGCGCCGACCTCGCGCCCCGGCCCTCTCTCGCGCACCGGTCCCCCAAAACCCGCCCCGGCCCACTGCACCTCCACCCGCTCGCCGATGGCAGCTTCGCGCGCGGCATCGGCTTGCCGTTCGGCGCGCTGGAGGCAGAGACTTTCATCGCCCTCATCGAAGCCGCCGAACAGGCCGGCGCCCGGGAGATCCGCCTCGCCTCCGGCCGCGCGCTGCTGGCAATTGGCCTGACGCAGGACGGCGCCGCCTGCCTGGAACGGGCCGCCGCGACCCTCGGCCTCCTTACCGATCCCGCCGACCCGCGCGGCTTCGTGGCCGCCTGTCCGGGCGCGCCGGCTTGCGCGTCCGGCCTGCTGCCGGCCCGCGCGCTCGCCCCGCAGGTGGCGCGCGCGCTCGCCCCGCTGCTCGACGGCTCTTTCGAGGTGCATGTTTCCGGCTGCGCCAAGGGCTGTGCCCATCCCGCGCCCGCCGCCGTGACGCTCGTGGGGCGCGAACCGACCGGCGCGCGCCCGAATGACTTGCCCGTGGGAAACTTGCCGGCTGTGGACTTTCCCATCGCCCTCGTGCGAGAGGGCACGGCGGAGGGCGCGGCGCTCACCGCGCTTGCACCTTCAGCCCTCATCCCCACCCTCACCCGCCTCGCCGCGCCGGGCAGACAGCCCGGTGAAAGCGGGGCGCAGGCCCTGTCCCGCCTGCTCGCGCAGGCTTTTCTGGAGCGTTCCGCCTGATGGCTGCCGGGTTCGATTATGTGCGCGATGGCACCGCCATTTACGAGCGCTCCTTCGCCATCATCCGCGCCGAGGCGGACCTCTCGCGCTTCACCGAGGAGGAGGCCGACCTCGCGGTGCGCATGATCCATGCCTGCGGGCTGGTGGAGGCGGCGCGCGATTTCGTGTTCGGCCCCGGATTCGTGGCGGCGGCCCGCGCGGCGCTGAAAGCCGGAGCGCCGATCCTGTGCGATGCGCAGATGGTCGCCCATGGCGTCACCCGCGCCCGCCTGCCGGCCCGAAATTCTGTGCTGTGCACCTTGCGCGAACCCCAGGTGCCGGAACTGGCGGAGCGGCTCGGCACCACCCGGTCTGCCGCCGCGCTGGAATTGTGGCGGCCCCATCTGGAGGGCGCGGTGGTGGCCATCGGCAATGCGCCGACCGCTTTGTTCCACCTCCTGGAAATGCTGGACGCCGGGGCGCCGCGCCCGGCCGCCATCCTCGGCATGCCGGTGGGCTTTGTGGGGGCGGCAGAATCCAAGGATGCGCTGGCGGAAAACCCGCGCGGCATCCCCTTTGCCATCGTGCGCGGACGGCTCGGCGGCAGCGCCATCACCGCCGCCGCCTTGAATTCGCTTGCGAGGGCCGGCCTGTGACGGGACGTTTGATCGGTGTCGGCGTCGGGCCGGGAGACCCCGAACTCATCACGCTGAAGGCGGTGCGCGCGCTCGGCGCGGCGGACGTGATCGCGCATTTCGCCAAGGCCGGGAATTCCAGCCACGCCCGCGCCATCGCCAGTGCCCATTTCCCGCCGGGCGCCGAGGAAGTGCCGCTGCTCTATCCCGTGACGACGGAAATCCCTCATCGCGACGACGCCTATCGCAGCGCCATCGCCGCCTTCTACGACGCCTCCGCCGCCGCGCTCGCCGAACGGCTGATGGCGGGGCAGACGGTGGCGGTGCTGAGCGAGGGAGACCCGCTGTTCTATGGCTCCTACATGCATCTGCATGTGCGCCTCGCCCCGCGCTTTCCGACGCAGGTGATCGCCGGCGTCACCGGCATGTCGGGCTGCTGGTCCACGGTGGGCGCGCCCATCGCCCAGGGCGAGGACGTGCTGATGGTGCTGCCCGGCACGCTGGACGAGGATGCGCTGACGCTGCGCCTCGCCCAGGCCGATGCCGCCGTCATCATGAAGGTGGGCCGCAATCTGCCGAAGATCCGCCGCGCTTTGGAACGCGCCGGCCGGCTGGAGCGCGCCATCTATGTGGAGCGCGGCACCATGGCGGGCTGCACCCATGTTCCGCTCGCCGGACGCGACGATGCCCGCGCGCCCTATTTCGCCATCGTGCTGGTGCCGGGCTGGGAGGGCGCGGCGTGAGCGGGCATCTTAGCGTCGTCGGCCTCGGCCCCGGATCGCCGGAACAGGTGACGCCCCAGGCCCGCGCCGCGCTCGATGCCGCGCAGGAGATCTTCGGCTATGGCCCCTATCTCGCCCGCGTGCCCGAAAAGCCGGGCCAGACGCGCCACGGCACCGAAAATCGCGAGGAGCTGAGCCGGGCCGGCGCGGCGCTGGAACGGGCGGCGGCGGGGGCGCGGGTGGTGATGGTCTCGGGCGGCGATCCCGGCGTGTTCGCCATGGCGGCGGCGGTGTGCGAGGCGATCGAGCACGGCCCGCCGCCATGGCGCGCGGTGGAGGTGGAGATGGTTCCCGGCATCACCGCCATGCTGGCCGTTGCCGCCCGCATCGGCGCACCGCTGGGCCACGATTTCTGCGCGCTCTCGCTATCCGACAATCTCAAGCCCTGGCCGCTGGTGGAGGCCCGCCTGAAGGCGGCGGCGCAGGCAGGGTTCGTGATCGCGCTCTACAATCCCATCAGCCGCGCCCGGCCCTGGCAGCTCGATCGCGCCTTCGAGCTGCTGCGCGGCGTGCTCGACCCGTCGGTCCCGGTGATCTTCGGCCGCGCGGCGGGACGGCCGGACGAGCGGATCGTCCTCTCCACCCTCGCCGAGGCGAAGGGCGAACAGGCGGACATGGCGACCTGCGTCCTCATCGGCAGCGAGGAGACGCGGATCGTCGAGCGGCCGGGATTGTCCCCGCTGGTCTATTCCCCCCGCTCCGCGCGGGCCGCGGGATGAAGGCGGGCGTCCAGCCACGCCACCGCCGCATCGGCATCGCTCACCCGCGCCACGTCCGGCAGCGGAGGGCGGCGCAGCATCACCACTTCGATGCCGAGGGCGCGGGCAGCGGCGATCTTGCCATAGGTGGCGGTGCCGCCGCTGTTCTTGGCGACGATAATATCGATGCTTCGCGCCGCGAGCAGGGTCCGATCATCGGCCTCGGTGAAGGGCCCGCGCGCGAGGATATATTCGGCCGTCGGCACCGCGAGCGGCGGCGTGATGGAATCGACGCTGCGCACCACATAGGCATGCTGGGGCGCCGCCTCGAAGGCGCGCACCTCGTTGCGGCCGAGGGCCAGGAACACCCGGCGGGGCGCGGCACCGAGCGCATCCACAGCCGCCGCCACATCAGGCACCTCGCGCCAGCGGTCGCCCTCTTGCGCCTCCCAGGCCGGACGGCCGAGGGCCAGCAGCGGCACGCCGGTCGCCGCGCAGGCCGAAGCCGCATTGCGCGAGATGTTGGCGGCATAGGGATGGGTGGCGTCGATCACCGCGCATGTCCCGTGGGTGCGCAGGAAATCCGCCAGCCCCTCGGCGCCGCCGAATCCGCCGCTGCGCACCGGCACCGGCTGGGGCGCGGGATGTTCGGTGCGTCCCGCAAGGGACAGCAACACGCTAAGATCAGGGCGATCTGCGAGTCGCGCCGCCAATTGCCGGGCGTCTTGCGTGCCGCCGAGAATGAGGATCGGTCGCGTCATGGCTGAACCGCAGGAACAGGATCGAGCATCGGGCGAAGCCATCGGCACCGGAGGAACGGGGCCGGAGACTGCCGCACCCGCCCCCTGGCTGTCCATCGTCGGCATCGGCGAGGATGGACTCGCCGGCCTTTCGCCAGCGGCACGGGCGCGCATCGAACAGGCCGAGATCGTGTTCGGCGGCGCGCGGCATCTGGTGCTGGCGGCAGAGGCGATCATCGGCGAGGCGGTGCCTTGGCCCAGCCCCCTCGCCGACGGCGTCGCCGCCGTGATTGCCGCCCGCGGGCGAAACGTCTGCGTGCTCGCCTCGGGCGATCCGTTCCTGCACGGGGTCGGCGCGACGCTCGCGCGCCAGATTCCTGCCGGCGAAATGCATGTCATCCCCGCCCCTTCCGCCTTCAGCCTTGCGGCCGCGCGGCTCGGCTGGGCGCTGAGCGAGGTCGCCCAAATCTCCCTGCACGGCCGCGAGATCGGCCGCATCCGCCCTGCCCTCCATCCCGGCACCCGCATCCTCGTCCTGACCTCGGATGAGAACGGCCCGGCCGCCCTCGCCGCCTTGCTGGCGGGGCTCGGCTTCGGCGCCTCGCGCATCACGGTGCTCGAAGCGCTGGGCGGGCCGCGCGAGCGCATCCGCACCGCGCGGGCGCACGACTTTGCGCTCGCCGACATCGACCCGCTCAATGTCCTCGCCATCGAGGTTGACGGGCGCGGCGCGGTCCTCACCCGCGCCGGCGGGCTGGATGATGAATTGTTCGAGCATGACGGGCAGCTCACCAAGCGGGAGATCCGCGCCATGACCCTCTCCGCACTCGCCCCGCGCAAGGGCGAGTTGCTGTGGGACGTGGGCGGCGGCTCCGGCTCCATTGCCATCGAGTGGCTGCTGGCGGACCCATCGCTCTCGGCCATCGCGGTGGAATCCCACACCGAACGGGCCGCGCGCATCTGGCGCAATGCCATTGCGTTCGGCGTGCCCCATCTGCGCATCGTCGAGGGCAAGGCGCCGCAGGCGCTGGCGGGCCTGCCCGCACCGGACGCCATTTTTCTTGGCGGCGGAGTGAGCGACGAGGGCGTCGTGGCGGCTGCCGAGGCGGCGTTGAAGCCGGGCGGGCGGATGGTCGCCAATGGGGTGACGCTGGAAACCGAGGCGGTGCTGCTCGCGTTGCATGCGCGACTGGGAGGTGATCTGGTGCGGATCGCGATATCCCGTGCCGTGCCGGTCAAGACCATGACCGGATGGCGACCCGCCATGCCCATCACCCAATGGCGCTGGCAAAAGCCAGGGAGTGAGGCGGAATGATCGTGGCCGGCATCGGCAGCCGCCGGGGCGTCTCGGCGGAGGAGGTGATCGCCACCATCGATGGCGCCCTCGACCGCGCGAACCTGGAGCGCGGCGACCTCGGCGCCGTGGCAACCCCGGCCGTGAAGGGCGGGGAAGTTGGCATCTCCCAGGCGGCCGCCGAACTCGGCTTGCCGCTGGTTTTGGTGCCACAGGGCCAGTTGGAGGCGATGGCGGAGCGGGTGCAGACCCATTCCGAGCGCGTGGTCGCCCTGCTGCGCGTGCCCTCGGCAGCGGAGACCGCCGCGCTGGCGGCGGCGGGGCTCGGCGCGCAGCTTCTCGGGCCGCGCCTTGCGCTGGGGCCGGTCACCTGCGCCCTCGCGCGCAGCGGAGAGGATTCGTGACTGTACATTTCATCGGCGCAGGTCCCGGCGCGGCGGACCTCATCACGGTGCGCGGGCGCGATCTGCTGGCCCGCTGCCCGGTGTGCCTCTATGCCGGCTCCATCGTCGCGCCGGAATTGCTCGCCTATTGCACGCCCGGCGCGCGGCTGATCGACACCGCCCCGCTCGATCTCGACCGAATCGAGCAGGAATATGTGCGCGCCCATGAGGCGGGGCAGGACGTGGCGCGGCTGCATTCGGGCGATCTCTCGGTCTATAGCGCGGTGGCCGAGCAGATCCGCCGGCTGGAGCGCCACGGCATTGCCTATACGCTCACGCCCGGCGTGCCGGCGTTTGCCGCCGCCGCCGCCGCGCTCGGGCGCGAGCTGACCGTGCCTGAGGTGGCGCAGAGCTTGGTCATCACCCGCATTTCCGGCCGCGCCTCGGCCATGCCGCCGGGCGAGACCCTGGCCGCCTTCGCCGCCACCGGCGCCACACTGGCGATCCATCTCGCCATTCACGCCCTGGAGCGGGTGGCCGCGGACCTCATCCCCTTCTACGGCGCCGATTGCCCGGTGGCGGTGGTGGCCAAGGCGAGCTGGCCGGACGAAAAGCTGGTGCGCGGCACGCTCGGCGACATCGCCGCAAAGATCGCCGCCGATCCCATCGAACGCATGGCGCTGATCCTGGTGGGGCCGGCGCTCGGCGCGCGCGATTTCCGCGAGAGCGCGCTCTATGACGTGGATTATGTGCGCCGCTTCCGGGGCATGGCTACCTAGAGCTCAGCCCTTCCCCGCCGGCGCGAACGGCGCGCGGCCCATGAGCGTGCCGGCGCGATCGAACACCAGGATTTCCAGCGCCATATCCGCCCGCCCCAGCGCCGCCGCCGCAGTGGTCCAGGCGCGCGCGGCCACCAGATCGCCGAGCATCAGGCCGTCAGCCGTCGCATGCTGGAAGGCTTCCGCCACCGTATTGGCGGCGCGGATGCGCGCGCACAGCCCGGCCGAGCCGCCCGCCGCCCCGGCAAGAACCGCGAGCGCCTCCAGATCCGGCGCGCCGCGCTTGGAATGCAGGTCCAGCAGGCCTTGCGCGAGCTTGGTCATCTTGGCGACGCCGCCCGCCACCGTGACCTTGGCGACGGGATGGGCGCGCAGATATTTCAGCATGCCGCCGACGAAATCCCCCATGTCGATCAGCGCCACCTCGTCGAGGCCGTGAAATTTCTGCGCCGCCGCTTCCGAGGCCGAGCCCGTCGCCCCCGCCACATGGTCGAGCCCCATGGCGCGCGCGACATCGATGCCGCGATGGATGGAGTGAATCCAGGCCGAGCAGGAAAAGGGAATGACGATGCCGGTCGTCCCCAGAACCGAAAGCCCGCCGAGAATGCCGAGGCGCGGATTGAGGGTCTTCAGCGCCAGTTCGGCGCCATGCTCGATGGAAATCTCCACCTCCGCGTCGGCAGCGATGCCCTGCGCCGCCGCCACTTCCGCGATGCCCTGGGCGATCATGGCGCGCGGCACGGGATTGATGGCGGGTTCTCCGGGCGGGATCGGCAGGCCGGGCCGCGTCACCGTGCCCACCCCCGCCCCGGCGCGAAACACGATTCCGCCGCCAGCCGGCAGGCGCTTCACCCGCGCCATCACCAGCGCGCCGTGGGTGACGTCGGGATCATCCCCCGCATCCTTCACGATGCCGGCCATGGCGCTGTCCCCCTCCAGCGCCTGCACCGCCAGCGCGAAGGCCGGACGGGCGCCGGAGGGCAATTGCACCTCCACCGGATCGGGAAAATCGCCGCCCGCGAGCGCCGCGAACGCCGCCTTGGCCGCGCCGGCCGCACAGGTGCCCGTGGTCCAGCCGCGCTTGAGCGGCCGGTCGGGGGGCAGATCGAAATCGGCGCCGTCGAAATCGGAGCCGTCGGGGTCGGACGCGGCGGGATCGCTCATGGTCCTTTCATACGGCCGGCGCGGGCCTGCGTCACGGGCAGCGCGGACCACGCGGCTTGCCGCCCCCGGCGCCCTCCTCTAAGACGCGGCTTTCCGCACAAGAACAACAGGCGCATTTTCCCATGTCCACGCAGAGCAACAAGCCGAAGGCACGGCTCCCGCGCGGTCTCGTCGACCGGCACGGCGCGGAGCTGGCCGCCACCCGCGCCATGCTGGACAAGATCCGCGCCGTCTATGAGCTCTACGGCTTCGAGGCGCTGGAGACCCCGGCCATCGAGTACACCGACGCGCTGGGAAAATTCCTGCCCGACCAGGACCGGCCCAACGAGGGCGTGTTCTCGTTCCAGGACGATGACGAGCAGTGGCTCTCGCTGCGCTACGACCTGACCGCGCCGCTCGCCCGCCACGTGGCCGAGCATTTCGAGCAATTGCCGAAGCCCTACCGCTCCTATCGCTCCGGCTATGTGTTCCGGAACGAGAAGCCGGGCCCCGGCCGCTTCCGCCAGTTCATGCAGTTCGACGCCGACACGGTGGGCGCGCCCTCGGTCTCGGCGGACGCGGAAATCTGCATGATGGTCGCCGACACGCTGGAAGCAGTGGGCATCTGCCGCGGCGACTATGTGGTCAAGGTGAACAACCGCAAGGTGCTCGACGGCGTGCTGGAGGCCATCGGCCTCGGGGGCGAGGCGAATGCCGGGCGGCGGCTCACCGTGCTGCGCGCCATCGACAAATTGGACAAGGTGGGCCTTGAAGGCGTGCGCGACCTTCTCGGCAAAGGCCGCATGGACCCCTCCGGTGATTTCACCAAGGGCGCGGGGCTGGACGGCGCGGACATCGACAAGGTGATCGCCTTCGTCAGCGCGGGCGCTGGTCTCGGTGGGCTCGACAAGCTGGAGCTGGTGGTCGGCGAGAGCGAGATCGGCCGCGCGGGCCTGGACGAGCTGCGCCTCATCTGCAAGCTGGTGGCCGCCGCCGGCTATGATGACGGGCGCATCCTCGTCGACCCCTCGGTGGTGCGCGGGCTCGAATATTATACCGGCCCGGTCTACGAAGCCGAATTGACCCTCGATGTGAAGGACGCGGACGGACGGCCGGTGCGCTTCGGCTCGGTGGCGAGCGGCGGGCGCTATGACGGGCTGGTGGCGCGCTTCCGGGGCGAGCCGGTGCCGGCCACGGGTTGCTCCATCGGCGTCTCCCGCCTGCTCCATGTGCTCGCCCATCTCGGCAAGATGGAGAGCGCGGCCGAGATCGGCCCCGTCGTGGTGCTCGCCATGGACAAGGAGCCGGAGCGCGTCGCCGACTATATGAGGATGGTGTCGGAGCTGCGCGCCAACGGCATCCGCGCCGAGATGTATCTCGGCGGCTCGGGCATGAAGGCGCAGATGAAATATGCCGACAAGCGCGGCGCCCCGGCCGTGGTGATCCAGGGCTCCAACGAGAAGGCCGTCGGCGAGGTGCAGGTGAAGGACCTCGTGGAAGGCGCCCGGATCGCCGCTGGCATCACCGACAATGCCGAATACCGCGCCGCCCGCCCGGCCCAGTTCGCGGTGAAGGAAAGCGAATTGGTGGAGGCCATTCGCGGCATTCTCGAACGCCGCGCTGCGCCGACCCTCGGCCTTGCGGACTGACCGCACGCTCTCCCGCAAAAGCCCGCCTTCCGCTAAAGCCAGCCTCTTCCCCTCTCCCGCGTGCGGGGGAGGGAGCAAGCGGGGGCGGCAAGATGCACTCCGCTGCCACATAGGTGCGGATCAGGGAGCAACCACTGCCGCGGAGCGCACTTTCGCGCCACGGCCCAACGCCACGATTCCCACCACGGCGGCGGCGAACAGCAAAGTCTCAAGGTCCGGCACCTCGCCATTGATCGGCCAGGCGAGGCCCACGGTGACGAAGGTCTGCAGCAATTGCACCTGCGACACCCGCGAAATACCGCCGAGCGCGAGGCCGGCGTTCCAGAAGAAGAAGCCGATATATTGGCTCATCAGCGCCACATAGAGCATTCCGGCCCAGGCGCCCGGCGGCACCACACCCACATCGGCGGGAAAGGTGAGGAGGCTCAAAGGCAAGGTCAGCGGCAGGGCGAGGACGAGGGCCCAGGAGATTACCTCCCAGGCTTCCATATGCCGGGCTAGCCTCGCGCACACGGGATAGCCGATGCCACAGGCCACCACCGACAACACCAGCAGCGTGTCGCCGAAGCCGAAACGATCGGCGCCGCCGTTGCGCAGGGCGAATGCAACCACCACGCCTGCGCCGACCAGGCTGAGGAGGATGAAGGCGCGGCTCGGCCGTTCCCCGGCGAGTGCCGCCGCGCCGGCCATGGTCGCCAGCGGCAGCAGCCCGAGCACGACGCCCGCATGGGCCACCGGCACCGTAAGCGTGGCGAATCCCATCAGCAGCGGAAAGCCGAAGATGAGGGTCACGACCACCACTATCAGATCCAGGATCACGCCGGGGTGGCGCGGCACCGAACGGCCGCGCGCCAGCAGCAGCGCGCCCGCCACGAGCCCGGCCAGTGCGGCGCGTCCGAAGGTCAGAAAATCCGGGCTGAGGCCCGTGAGCGCCAAGCGGGTCGCCGGCAGGGTCGCACCGAAGATCAGCACACCGATGAAGCCGAGAAAAAGCCCGAGGGGAACACGTGAGGGCATGGGCGAACGGCACCTGAAGCGGCGTCTACCTGCACGCCTGGACGAGGAGAATGAGCGGCACCCGGCGCCGCCCTGATGCAAGCGGCGATGCCAAAGGCGGCGTCCCCCGGCCGCGACCCGTTCTAGGCTCCGGTCCGCGCAGCGAATAGCCAAAGGATGCGATGGCATCCATCACTTCTCGTGACCAATCCCGGCGGCGCTCTCGCGCGGCGCGCCCTGCGGCGCCTCCCGAAAGCCGCAAGACCGCAGCACTTTTGCCTGCTATATCTTGGACTTGACCGTGATGCCTAGGCGTGATGCCGGCAAAATTCATCATGGACGTGTGCGCCGCAGCAGTTACACTGCGTTGGCGTTTTGTTCGGTGCCACAGCCGATCCGGGGACCATCCTGGGATGGGGATCGCGTGGCAAGTCAAGGGGATGTTTGATGACGCAGCCGCAACGGCCGGGCCACGAAGTGGACCCCAAGCTTCTGGAAATCCTGGTCTGCCCGCTCACCAAGGCGCCGCTTTCCTATGATCGGGCGCGCCAGGAGCTGGTGTCGCGCGCGGCCAAGCTGGCCTTCCCGATTCGCGACGGCATTCCGATCATGCTGGCCGACGAAGCCCGTCGCCTCACGGAAACCGAGCTGAACGGCTGAGCTGACGTGATATCGCGTCGCACGCTCCTCGCAGCGGGCGCTTGTGGCCTGCTGCTGACCGGATCGAGGCGCCTCGGCGCCGCGCCCGCCTTCGCGGTCGACGAGCGCCCTTGGTCGCACGGCGGGTTGAGCGGAACCTTGGCGATCGCCCGTGACGGCCGCGCAGCCGGGCCGGCCGTGCTCCTTCTGCCGGGCTCCGGCCCGCTGGACCGCGACGGCAACGGGCCGGCCATCTCGACCGACCTCTACCGTCAGTTGGCCTTCGGCCTCGCCGGCGCCGGCTACCGGGTGCTGCGCTACGACAAGCGCGGCGTCGGGGCGAGCCGCGCGCTGGTCGCCCGCGAGGAGGATCTGCGGTTCGACCAATATGTCGACGACAGCATCGGCGCCCTGCAATCGCTCGCCGGGCGGGAGGACGTGTCGAGCCTCATTCTGATCGGCCATAGCGAGGGGGCAAGCGTCGCGACCCGCACCGCCGCGCGCGTCCCGGTGGCGGGGCTGGTGCTGCTGGCGGGCGCCGGGCGGCCGTTGGCGGATATCCTGCGGGACCAGTTCATCGCCATGAACCTTCCCGACTCCACCCTCGACACGGCTTTGACGATCCTGCGCACCGTGGCGGCAGGCGGGCGGGTGCGCGATGTTCCTGCCGCTCTGCGCATGGCGTTCCGTCCCTCTGTCCAACCCTTCCTCGCTTCGGAATGCGCGGTGGACCCGGCCCACGACCTGTCCCGCGTGCGTGCCCCGACGCTTCTGGTGCAGGGATTGCGGGATCTCCAGGTCGGCGGCCAGGACCTCGCCGCCCTGCGGCGCGGGCGGCCGGACGCGCAAGTCGTGACGCTGGCCGATGCCAACCACATGTTTAAGGTGGCGCCGGAAGACCGGGCGGCCAACTTCGCTCTCTACAAGAACCGCACGGCCCCGCTGCATCCCGGCGTGCTGCCGGCCCTGGTGCGGTTCATCGAGACCCAGGCCTGAGGCGCAGCCTCAGGCGGATGTGGGAGGTTGAGGCGAAGCCTCAGGCAGACGCGGGACGTTGGGGCGCAGCCTCGGGCGAGGGGCCGGGCCAGCCGCGCGCGAGGGGGGCGCATGGCGCGGATTCATCTTTCGCGAACTTCGGCGGAAATCACGATGTTCTCCGCCGAAAAGCCGCGAACAACACGCCGCAAACCCCTGTTCTTCTTCCCTGGACATTGTTTCACGTGAAACGTGTTCGGAAGATCGGGCGCTTGCAGGCCCGCTAAAGCGCCTGCCCCCGCATGAGCTTGGGCACCGCGCCGGTGAGCCCCGCGGCATCCTTGATGAACAGGCCCTTGAGGCGCGGCAGCCGGTCCACCAGCCCGAGGCCGACATCGCGCATCAGGCGCAGGACGTCGGAATGGTTGGAGAACAATTTGTTCAGTCCGTCGGTTGCAACCCCCATGGCCAGCGTGTCGAACCGGCGCCACTGCTGATAGCGCTCCAGAACCTGGGGGGAGGCGAAATCGAGGCCCACGCGGGCGGCGTCGGTGATCGCCTCGGCCAATGCCGCCACATCGCGCAGGCCCATGTTGAGACCCTGTCCCGCAATGGGATGGATGAGATGGGCGGCATCCCCAACCAAAGCGAACCGTTCGCCGATGAAGCTGCGGGCCATCGCAAAGCCGAGGGGATGCACGCTTGGCTTTGTGACGGGCGTTACAGCCCCGAGAGAAAGGCCGAAACGCTTCTCAAGCTCTTCCTGAAACCGGTAAGGCGGCAGTTCGACGATGCGCTGGGCCTCGGCCGTGCGTTCGGTCCACACGACGGACAGCCGGTTGCCGGGAAGCGGCAAGGTGGCGAACGGACCACCGGGCAGGAAATGCTCCTCCGCACGACCCTCGTGGGGCCGCTCATGCTCGACCGTGAAGGTGATCGCCGATTGGCCATAGGCCCAGGAGACGGTCTGAATGCCCGCCATCTCCCGCAGGCGCGAGCGTGCCCCGTCGCAGGCCACCAGCAGCGGCGCCCGCAAGGTCTGGTCGGCCCCATAGAATACCGTGACGCCACTGCGGTCTGTGGCGAAATCGCGCACCGGCTCAGCGATCAGCAGGACGCCGGCCGCTCGGGCCGCATCGGTCAGCGCCTGCTGGAGCACCGCATTGGGCACCATGTAGGCGAACGCCTCCCCCGGCTCCACCTCGCCATCGAAGGTGAGGAACACCGGGCGGGCGACGTCGCGGGTGCGACTGTCGGTGACCACCATGGTGCGCATGGGCTCCGCCGCCTGCGCCACCTTGTCCCAGACGCCGAGCACGGTAAGCAGGCGGCGCGCGCCGGCAGCGATGGCCGAGGCGCGGGGATCGGTCCAGGTGCCGCGCGCCAAGGCGGGATCGAGCACAGCGATGGCGGCATCGCTGCCAAGCCCGTCCTTGAGCGCCAACGCGAGGCTCAGCCCGGCGAGCCCGGCCCCTGCGATCACCACATCGGCGCGACCGGCGGCGGGCTCTTGGCTGTGGACAGTGGCGGTCATGGTATTCTCCCGAATTCGCCGGCACCCGAAACGCGCCGCCCGGCGCGTATCCGGCAGGGCCGGCAGCGCGGCCTTGACGGGAACCTGCGCGCGTGGCTCGCTCGCCCCGACCGCACTGCTCCTCCTTAAGGCCGAGCCCCGCACATGAATGATGTCGAAGCCCTTCTGAACATCCTCGACCTTGAGCCGCTGGAGATCAACCTGTTCCGCGGTCGCAGCGGCACGCCCGGAGGCGGGCGGGTGTTCGGCGGGCAGGTGGTGGCGCAGGCCCTGGTGGCCGCCCAGCGCACCGTGGATATCGACCGCATCACCCATTCCCTGCATGGCTATTTCCTGCTGGGCGGCGACCCCTCGGTGCCCATCATCTATGAGGTGGACCGCATCCGCGACGGCCGTTCCTTCACCACGCGGACCGTCAAGGCGATCCAGCACGGCAAGGCGATCTTCTCCATGTCGTGCTCGTTCCAGGTGCTGGAGCCCGGGCTGGAACATCAGATCGCCATGCCCGACGTGCCCCAGCCGGAGCAATTGCCTTCCGACGAAATCTGGCGCGAGAAGCTGCTGCGGCGCTTTCCCTCAGCCTCAAAGCGCGACTGGATGGCGCTGCGGCCACTGGAAGTGAAACCCACCAGCCTCGACCCCTCCTTCCTGTCCGGCACCATCAATACCTCGCGGCCGAGCATCTGGGTGCGCACCCGTGGGCCCTTGCCCGACGATCTGCGTACACAGCAGGCGGTGCTGGCCTATGCCTCGGACCTGTCTCTGCTGCAGGCGGCGCTCGTGCCGCATCGCAAGAGCGTGTTCGACCCCGATATCCAAGTGGCGAGCCTCGACCACGCCCTTTGGTTTCATAAGCCGTTCCGTGCCGATGAATGGTTGCTCTACGTACAGGAAAGTCCGGCGGCGGGGGCCGCGCGCGGCTTCTGCCGGGGCGAGCTCTTTACCCGCGACGGAAAACTGGTGGCGTCAGCGGCACAGGAAGGCCTGATGCGCCCAGTTACCCCCAGATGATCGCGCATTAGGCGATAAGATTAATTTTTAGGCAAAAATTCCGGCAACGCTGCGGCAAGCGCATGACGAAGAGTCTCGTGGCGAGAAAATAAGCACGCCGTAAAGGGCGCTTTACTCAACTGGCACGGTCCTTGATTCCCTGTTCGCAGGCTTGGGAGCCGCAGCGTGGATTTTCCCCGTCACGCACGGCCCAGCCGTAGGAACGCGCCCTCCGCTTTGCGGTGTGGGGGCATCACGGGGACAGGGACAGGGATCGATCCATGAAGATCGTGATGGCCATCATTAAGCCGTTCAAGCTGGAAGAGGTCCGCGACGCCCTCACTGGCATCGGGGTCCACGGCCTCACCGTGACCGAGGTCAAGGGCTACGGCCGCCAGAAGGGACACACGGAAATCTATCGCGGCGCCGAATATGCCGTGAGCTTCCTGCCCAAGCTGAAGATCGAGGTCGCAGTCGCGTCCGATCAGGTCGCGAAGGTTGTGGAAGCCATCACCGCTGCCGCCAAGACCGGCCAGATCGGCGACGGGAAGATCTTCGTCTTCCAGATCGACCAGGCGGTCCGCATCCGCACCGGCGAGACCGACACGGACGCCCTCTGAGCAATCCTCATTTGACGGAGTCTTTTTCAATGACGTTCAAGACCTGGTCCCGTGTGGGACTGCCAACCCTTCTCGCAGCGGCGGCCATTGCCATGCCCGTGCTTGCGCAGACAGCAACGCCGGCGGCCGACGCGGCTGCAGCGGTCGCTGCGGCTCCCACCATCAATAAGGGCGACACCGCCTGGATGCTGGTTTCCGCCATGGTCGTGCTGATGATGTCGGTCCCCGGCCTCGCCCTGTTCTACGGCGGCCTCGTACGCGGCAAGAACATGCTCTCGGTGCTGATGCAGGTGTTCTACACCGTCTGCATCGTCGGCCTCATCTGGGTCCTGTACGGCTATTCGATGGCCTTCACCGGCGGCTCCGATTTCGTCGGCGGCTTCTCCAAGGCCTTTATGAAGGGCATCACCACGGAATCCGCCGGCGCCACCTTCACGGTCGGCGTGGCCATTCCCGAGCTGGTGTTCGTCGCCTTCCAGATGACCTTCGCCATGATCACCCCGGCGCTGATCTTCGGTGCGTTCGCCGAGCGCGTGAAGTTCTCCGCAATCGTGCTGTTCGTGCCGCTCTGGGTCACGTTCATCTACTTCCCCATGGCCCACATGGTTTGGTACTGGGCGGGCCCGGATGCGGTTGACGCGGCTGCCAAGGCGCTTGCGGCTGCGGCTGACGGCCCGGCCAAGGCTGCCGCCCAGGAAGCCCTGGACGCGGTGATGGCCGATGCCGGTTACATCTACAAGCTCGGCGCTATCGACTTCGCCGGCGGCACCGTGGTGCATATCAATGCCGGTATTGCCGCCCTCGTGGGCTGCCTTATCGTCGGCAAGCGCACGGGCTTCGGTAAGGAAGCCTTCTCCCCCCACTCTCTGACGCTCACCATGGTCGGCGCCTCCCTCCTGTGGGTCGGCTGGTTCGGCTTCAACGCCGGCTCCAACCTGGAAGCCAACGGCCTCACCGCGCTGGCCATGATGAACACCTTCATCGCCACCTGCGCCGCGGCCATCTCCTGGATGATTATCGAGTGGCTCGCCAAGGGTAAGCCCTCCATGCTCGGCGTCGTGTCGGGCGCGGTTGCCGGCCTTGTGGCCGTCACCCCGATGGCTGGCTTCGCCGGCATCATGGGCTCGCTTGTGTCGGGCCTGATCGTCGGCGTGCTGTGCTTCTTCTTCTGCACCACCGTGAAGAACGCCTTCGGCTACGACGACTCGCTTGACGTGTTCGGCGTGCACTGCGTTGGCGGCATCTTCGGCGCCATCGCGACCGGTATCGTCGTGAGCCCCGCCCTCGGCGGCACGGGCATCTTCGACTACACCACCGGCGCGGTCGCTGAATATGCGATGGGTACCCAGGTGATGGCTCAGGTCAAGGCGGTGCTGGTCACCCTCGTGTGGTCTGGCGTCGGTTCCGCAATCCTCTTCTACATCATCAAGGCCGTGGTCGGACTGCGCGCCCCGGTGGAGAAGGAGCGCGAGGGTCTCGACATCACCGAGCACGGCGAGCGCGCCTACCACAGCTGAGGCTGAGGGGCGGGTTTATCCTCGCCCCTTCCTCCCGCTGCACCACAAGGGCCGCCCGCGCGGCGGCCCAAAGATGCGAACCAGAATGCGGCCTTGGCGAACCGGGCCGTGGACGATCACCGGGCAGGCCCCGCGAAACGGCGCTGCCCGTCCGAAATAAAAAGAGGGGAAGATGAAGCCTCGGCCTTAGGGCCGGGGCTTCATTGCTTTTGGGGCCAGGGTTCTCACGTGTGGCGCTTAGCGTCCCGACCGCTCGTCTCATCCCCTCCCTCGCCCGCACGCGGGCGAGGGAGGGGATGAGACCCACGAAGAAAATTGGGAACAGGAAGCAAGATCCCGCAGCACAACAGCGCGGCATCCGGGCTTTTCCCGCGCGAAGACGCCTGCTAGAAGCCCTGCATGGCACAAGCACCGTCACATCAGGGCGCGCGTAGCCCGGTTCGGGCGCGAATTACCGGCCCGGCACCCCGCCAGCGCGCCTAAGCGCGCGGGGTCAACCGGGACACGCCCTTCGTAGCGATCGCCCCCGCTTCCGCGCCGGGGCGCGCCATCCGATGTAACGATCTGCCGCCAAGATCCTTTCCGAGTCCGATCCCATGACCGACAAGACGCCGTCCGACACCGTGGACTATTCCGCGACCCTGTTCCTGCCGCAGACCGACTTCCCCATGCGGGGCGGCCTGCCGAAGAAGGAGCCGGAATTGCTGGAGCGCTGGGCCCGCATTGGCCTTCGCGAGCGGCTGCGTGAGGCGGGACGCGGGCGGGCGCGCTTCGTGCTGCACGACGGCCCGCCCTATGCCAATGGCAACATCCATATCGGCCACGCGCTCAACAAGATCCTCAAGGATGTGGTGACGCGCTCCCAGCAGATGCTGGGCTTCGATTCCAATTACGTGCCCGGCTGGGATTGCCACGGCCTGCCGATCGAATGGAAGATCGAGGAAGAGAATTACCGCAAGAAGGGCAAGGCCAAGCCGGACTTCTCCGACAGCGCGGCAATGATCGCCTTCCGCCAGGAATGCCGCGCCTATGCCGAGCATTGGCTGAACGAACAGCGCACCGAATTCAAGCGCCTCGGCGTCGAGGGCGATTGGGACCACCCCTACACCACCATGAGCTTCCTCGGCGAGGCGCAGATCGCCCGCGAGATCATCAAGTTCGCCGAAAACGGCCTGCTCTATCGCGGCTCCAAGCCGGTGATGTGGTCGGTGGTGGAGAAGACCGCCCTGGCCGAGGCGGAGGTGGAATATCACGACCACCAGTCGGACACGGTGTGGGTGAAGTTTCCGGTTCAGTATGCCGTTCGTCACGGGGCAGAAATCTCCGCACCCACCACCATTGCCGCGAACAAGCTCGCCGGCGCCTGCGTGGTCATCTGGACCACCACCCCCTGGACCATGCCCGGCAACCGGGCGATCTCCTTCTCGAACCGCATCTCCTATGGCCTGTATGAGGTCACCGAGGCGCCGGCCGACAATTGGTCGAAGGCCGGCGACAAGCTGATCCTCGCGGACAAGCTGGCGGAGGACGTGTTCAAGGCCGCCCGCGTCACCAGCTTCAAGCGCCTCGGCGACGTACCGGCCGATGTCCTGGCGAATCTCGTCACCGCCCACCCCCTCGCCAGCCTCGGCTATTCCTTCAAGGTCCCCCTGCTCGAAGGCGACCATGTCACCGACGACGCCGGCACAGGCTTCGTCCACACCGCCCCCGGCCACGGCCGCGAGGATTTCGAGGTGTGGACGCAGCATCGCCGCTGGCTGGAGGAGCGCGGCATCAATCCCGCCATTCCCTATACGGTGGACGCGGACAGCTTCTACACCGACCAGGCGCCGGGATTTTCGGGCAAGCGCGTTATCACCGAAAAGGGCGAGAAGGGCGACGCCAACCAGGCGGTCATCGACGCCCTTGTGGCGGCCGGCAACCTGCTCGCGCGCGGACGGCTGAAGCATCAATATCCCCATTCCTGGCGCTCCAAGAAGCCGGTCATCTTCCGCAACACGCCGCAATGGTTCATCGCCATGGACCAGGACATCCGCCTGCCCGACGGCACGGCGGCGCCGCGCCCGGCGACCCTGGCCGGCAACGAACCCGACACCCTGCGCGCCCGCGCGCTCGCCGGCATCAAGACCGTGGATTGGGTGCCGGCGACGGGTGAAAACCGCATCACCGGCATGATCGAGAGCCGGCCCGACTGGGTGGTCTCGCGCCAGCGCGCCTGGGGCGTGCCGATCGCCGTGTTCGTGAAGGAAGTGGGCGACGGCTCGGTGGAGATCCTCAAGGACCCGGCCGTAAACGCCCGCATCGCCGAGGCCTTCGCGCTGGAAGGCGCCGACGCCTGGTATAAGGACGGCGCCCGCGAACGCTTCCTCGCCGACCGCGCCTCAGAAGGCTGGGCGAAGGTGGACGACATCCTGGACGTCTGGTTCGACTCCGGCTCGACCCATGCCTTCACCCTGGAAGTGCGCCCCGACCTGAAGGCGAACCGCCCGCCGGACGGGCCGGACCGGGTGATGTATCTGGAAGGCTCCGACCAGCATCGCGGCTGGTTCCACTCCTCGCTGCTGGAAAGCTGCGGCACCCGCGGCCGCCCGCCCTATGATGCGGTGCTCACCCACGGCTTCGTGCTGGACGAGAACGGGCACAAGATGTCCAAGTCGCTCGGCAACGTGGTCTCGCCCCAGGACGTGATCAAGACTTCCGGCGCCGATATCCTGCGCCTGTGGGTGTGCGCCTCCGATTATGCCGACGATCTGAAGATCGGCCCCGAAATCCTGAAGACCACCGCCGACACATACCGGAAATTGCGCAATACCGTGCGCTGGCTGCTGGGCTCGCTGCATCATTACCGCGCCGCCGAGCGGGTCGCCTTCGCCGACATGCCGCCGTTGGAAAAGCTGATCCTGCATCGCCTCCAGGAGCTGGACGGGCAGATCCGCGCCGCTTACGTGGCCTATGATTACAAGAAGGTCCACGCCTTGCTCACGTCCTTCATGACGAGCGAGCTGTCGGCCTTCTATTTCGACGTGCGCAAGGATGCGCTTTACTGCGATCCTCTGTCCTCCCTCACGCGCCGCGCCTGCCTGACCGTGCTGGATGAGGTGTTTGAGCGCGTCGTGACTTGGCTCGCGCCCATCCTTCCCTTCACCTGCGAGGAAGCTTTTCTCGCACGCACCGGCGATACGGAAGGCTCGGTGCATCTGCGCACCTTCCTCGAAACGCCGGCATCGTGGAAGGATGAGGAACTCGCCGAAACCTGGCGGAAGATCCGCCTCGTCCGCCGGGTCGTGCTCGGTGCGCTGGAGGTGGAGCGCACCGCCAAGCGCATCGGCTCCTCACTGGAAGCCGCCCCGCACGTCTTTGTGACCAATGCCGATCTCGCCCAAGCCCTGGACGGGGTGGACCTCGCGGAAGTGTGCATCACTTCCGGCGCGACCTTGATCCTCGCCGAACCGCCCGAAGGCGCCTTTGCTCTGGACGAGGTACCGGGCGTCGCGGTGGTTCCCGCCTTGGCCCAAGGGCGCAAATGTGCGCGGTCCTGGAAGGTGCTGGAGGAAGTCGGCAGCGATCCCGATTATCCTGATGTGACCTTGCGCGATGCCCGTGCCTTGCGCGAGTTGGCAGCCCGCGTCGCTGCCGAATGAGCCGCCCGGTGCGCCACATCCGCCTTGGCGTCCTGGTGGCGCTGATCGTCCTGGTGCTCGACCAGGGCACCAAGACCGCGGTCCTGGCCTGGTCACAGAGCTGGCCGGAGGGCGTGCGGGAATTGACCCCGTTCCTCAATCTGGTCGTGCTCTGGAACAGCGGCATCAGCTATGGCCTGTTTCCCCAGGGCGAGACCGGGCGCTGGGTGCTGGTGGCCTTCAAGGTGGTGGCCTCGCTTCTGTTCGCGATCTGGCTGGCACGGACCTCGCGGCGGGTGGAAGCCTTCTCCCTTGGCCTTTTGATCGGCGGCGCCATCGGCAATGCGGCCGACCGGGTGGTCTATGGCGCGGTGTTCGACTTCGTGTCGCTGCACGCCTTCGGCTTCAATTGGTACGTGTTCAACATCGCCGACGTGGCCGTCGTTGTGGGTGTGGCGGTGCTGCTCTATGATGCTTTTTTCGGACGCGCCTCAAAAATGCCGCCCTCAGACCCCAGCCGTATGGGCTGAATGTCCGAGAAGGGGCAGGCGCACGAGGGAAAGGCCCATGCGAATGACGGATTATCGGCAGAGATACGGAATGGTGCTGCGCACGCTCGTGCTTGCGGCCCTGCCGTTCACCGCCCTCGCAGCCGCCCCGAATGCTGCCTTGGCGCAGGAAAACGACAGCGGCGACTTCTTCAAGACCACGCTCGGCGGATTCCTGGGCCTGAACGACGACGAGAAGCCGCAGATCCAGTACCGCGAGCGCGCCCCGCTGGTTGTGCCGCCGCCGAACGCGGCGACCACATTGCCACCTCCGCGCGCCGGCGGTGCGGCCGCAAATCCCAATTGGCCGAAGGATCCCGATGTCATCCGGGCGCAGCAGGCCAAGGCGGGCGACAAGACGCCGGTCGGCCTAAACGATCCAAGCCGTGTCCTGCTACCCTCGCAATTGAACAACGCCAAGCACAAGCCGACCCAGAGCGTGGCCAGCGGCGCGCCGGTCGGTGCCGAATCCAAGCGCGATGTCCTTATGCCGAACGAGCTCGGCTTCAAGAGCTGGTTCGGCGTCGCCGGCTCGAACGACAAGCTGACATTCAACGGCGAGCCGGAGCGGCAGGAACTGACCGAGCCTCCTCCGGGGTATCAGACGCCCTCTCCGAACGCGCCCTATGGCGTGGTGGAGCAGAAGGAAGAACCCTTCAAGTTCCCGACCCTGTTCGATCGCCAATAGGCAGGGCCCACCCCCGGCGGGGCAGCTAAAATTTTTCCGCGCTGACGCCTGTGCGTTGGCGCAACGGTACGGGCTTCCTATCTTTATGCGGCGCGTCGCAACCTTCCATGCGGCCTTCGCCTCGATCGGGGCAGAAACGAACAGATGAGACGCCTGGCAATGATTGCAATGGTCGCCGCGGGAACCGCCGCTGCTCAGTTGAGCCCTGCCTCCGCCGCGGGGCCTGACGTCACCGAATATCACCTGTCGAACGGCCTGACCGTGATGGTGATCCCGGATCACCGCGCGCCGGTCGTCACCCATATGGTCTGGTACAAGGTGGGCTCGGCGGACGAACAGCCGGGGAAGTCCGGCATCGCGCATTTTCTTGAGCATCTCATGTTCAAGGGCACCGAGATGGCGGGCCCTGGCAAATTCTCCGGCGAAGTGGCGCGGCTCGGCGGCCAGGAGAATGCCTTCACGTCCCAGGATTACACGGCCTATTACCAGCGCGTCGCGAAGGAACACCTTGAGACGGTGATGACCTTCGAGGCCGACCGCATGACCGGCCTCAAGCTTACCGATGACGTGGTGTTGCCGGAGCGCGACGTGGTGCTGGAAGAACGGCGGATGCGCACTGACAGCGATCCCGGCGCGCGCCTTTCGGAGGCGCTGCAGGCCGCGACCTATGTGAACCACCCCTATCAGCACCCGATCATCGGCTGGGAGCACGAGATCAAGAAGCTCAACCGGCAGGATGCGCTCGCGTTCTACCGTCGCTTCTATGCGCCCAACAATGCCCTGCTGGTGGTGGCGGGCGATGTGGAGCCCGAAGCCGTCGAAGCGCTGGCTGAGAAGACCTATGGCAAGATCCCGCGCGCCGATACTCCGCCCCGCGACCGCCCACAGGAGCCGGAGCCCCAGGTACATCGCCGCGTCTCCCTGAGCGACCCGCGCGTCGCCCAACCGACGCTTCAGCGCTCCTACCTCGTGCCGTCCTACCGCACCGCCAAGCCCGGCGAGGCGGAGGCGCTGGACGTGCTGGCGCAGATTCTCGGGGGTGGTCAGACCGGCCGCCTGTATCGCGAACTGGTCGCGGAACAGGGGCTCGCCGCCGGCGCCGGTGCCTGGTACCAAAGCACGGCCTATGACGAGACTCGTTTCGGCGTTTCCGCCGCGCCGCGCCCCGGCGTGACGCTTGAAACTCTCGAGCAGGCCATGGACGGCGTGATCGCGAAGATCGCCAAGGAAGGACCGGACGACGTCGAGCTGGCCCGCGCCAAGACCCGCCTCACGGCGGAAGCCATGTATGCGCGCGACAACCAGGCCACGCTTGCGCGCATCTATGGCGCAGCTTGGGCCACCGGCATTTCGGTGGACGACGTGAACCGCTGGCCGGACATGATCAAGCGCGTCAGCGCCGACGACGTGAAAACCGCCGCCGCACACTATCTCGTGCTGAAGCGTGCGGTGACGGGATATCTGACGCCACCTCCGGCGCCTGTGACGGCGGTGCCTTCGGCCCCGGAGAAACGCTCGTGAGCGTGCATCCCGCCGCCGCCTTGTTCCGTGTTCGCTTCCTTGTGTTGGTGATGATGGCTGTTTCCCTCCTTTCCGTGGCTCCGGCCCAGTCCCAGACCACGCGAATTACACGCGTGGTCAGCCCAGGCGGCATCGAAGCCTGGCTGGTGCGTGATACCACCTTGCCGATCCTGGCCATGGAGTTCGCCTTCCTCGGCGGCGCCGCGCAGGATCCCGCCGCGCGCCCCGGCATCGCCAGCCTCACCGCCTCTCTCCTGGACGAAGGCGCTGGCGAATATGATGCCGAGCGCTTCCACCAGGCCCTCGCGGACAAGGCCATCGAGCTCCATTTCGACGCCGGACGCGACGAACTGCGCGGCTCGCTGCGCACGCTTTCCGAAAATCGCGGCGAAGCCTTCGACATGCTGCGCCTGTCGCTGACCCAGCCGCGCTTCGACACCGAAGCGGTCGAGCGCATCCGCACCGCCCAGCTTGCCTCGCTGCGCCGGCGGTCCACAGATCCCAATTCCCTCGCCAATGAGCGCTGGTTCTCACTCGCGTTTCCGAACCATCCGTATGGCCGGCCGGTGGACGGAACGCTCGCCAGCGTCCCCGATATCACGCGCGAGGATCTCGCAGGCTTCGCCAAGCGCAATCTCGCCCGCTCCAATCTTCGGATCGCGGTGGTCGGCGACATCAGCCCCGAAGCACTCGCCGCCGAACTGGACCGGATATTTGGCGCCCTTCCCGCAACCGCCCAGTTGGTTCCGGTGGCAGACGTGACGCCGCAAGATCTCGGCAAGACCGACATCATCCCCCTCGACGTTCCGCAATCGGTCGTCGTGATCGGCACCGACGGACTTGAGCGCCAGGATCCGGATTTCATCCCGGCCTATGTGCTCAATCACATCCTCGGGGGCAGCGCCTTCTCCTCGCGCCTGTTCAAGGAAGTGCGCGAAGCACGTGGGCTCGCCTATTCGGTCTATTCCTATCAAGTCGCCTTGGCGCACGCCGGCCTGTGGTTCGCCGGTACGGCCACCAAGAACGATCGTGCGGGTGAATCCATCAAGATCATCACCGAGGAGTTCCAGCAGATCCTGGACAAGGGCCCCACCCAGGCCGAATTGGACGAGGCCAAAAGCTATTTGACCGGTAACTATGCGCTGCGCTTCGACACCTCCGCGAAGATCGCCGGCCAGTTGCTCCAGATCCAGATTGACAAGCTCGGCTTGGATTACATCGACCGCCGCAATGCTCTGATTGAAGCGGTCACGTTGGACGATCTGCGCCGCGTCGCGAACCGCCTCGCCGCAGCGAAGAAAGCCCTGGTCGTGGTGGCCGGGCGCCCGGTCGGCGTGGTGGGCAACTGATCCGCGCCGGTAACCATAGAATCAAATACCTCCACGCGGAAATGATTAAGGAGGGGTAGCCCTCTCCCCCCGAGCTTTAACCTTCTGTTATACATACGGGGTCCTGCGGAGGTTTTCGGAGTTTCCAGATGCGTTTTGCTTTCGACGCTGCTCTGCCTATGCGTGTGTTGGCCGGGGCAGCCATGGCCATCACCCTTGCAGGGTGCGCAGGCAATTCGCAGGGGACGTTCGGAGCGCCCGGTGTGAATGTGGACGCAGCCGCAGCGGGCGGCGTTGGTGCCGCTCAGCCCACGAACAATATGACAGTCGGCTCCGGCCCCGATGCCGTCGAGTTCGATTGTCCCCGTGTGGACGTGCGCTCCGGTGCATCCGCCTGGCAAGTGCCGGCGCCCGGTGGCGGCCTGAAATACCAGGGCTCGCTCGGCCAGCTCGCGCGGGAATGCAACATCGCCAACGGCGTCATGACAGTTAAGGTCGGCCTCGATGGTCGGGTCCTGCTGGGCGACAAGGGCACGCCCGGTGCGCTCAATGTGCCGATCCGCATCGCGGTGGTGCAGGAAGGCCCGACTCCCAAGACCATCACCACGAAGTTCTTCGTCGTACCCCTGAACATTCCCCAGGGCGAAACGCAGACCTCCTTCACGGTGGTGGAGGATACGATCTCCTTCCCGGTCACCACGCCGGGCGAGATCGAGAAATACGTCATCTATGTCGGCTTCGATCCCAAGGGCGAAGTTCCGGCCCGGCCACGTCCGGCCCGGCCCCGCCCCGCCGCGGCGGCCGCGCCCGCAGCAGCAACCACATCCGCGCCGGCCGCAACTCCTGCGAAGCCTGCCGCGGCGGCGCCCGCAGCGGCGGCCGCCGATCCCAACACCTTCGGTCCCGCCCCGACCTTCGGGCCGGCACCCGCCACGTTTGGCCCGGCGCCCGCGCAATGATGGGAACGCCGCATTGACCGTGCGGCGCTATTCTCTATGGTGACGGCGGCCGCTTTTCGAAGCGGTCGCTCGGAAGATCCCTGCGGGAGAGACCGGCCCATCTCCAGATGATGGCCGGCGCCGAAGGCGCAACCGCCCCGGAACCGCTCAGGCAAAAGGACCGCAGGGGGACGACACTCTGGAAAGCAGCTGCGGCGTGGCCTTGCGGTCATGCGGGTGGCTCACCGAAGGAGTAAGCCGCGCCCGTTCCACCGGGTACGGTCAAATCTCTCAGGTTCCGGTGACAGAGGGGGCGCCGCTCGGGCCGAAAGGTCCGATGACTTTGGCGCGCCCTAGGAACCGGAATGTCACAGACCGAAACCGATCCCCCCCTTCTGAAGACCCCGTTGCACGGCGCCCATGCGGCGCTCGGCGCGCGCTTGGTGCCCTTCGCCGGCTATGACATGCCGGTGCAATATCGCGACGGCATCCTCGCCGAGCATGCTTGGACCCGCTCCCACGCCGGCCTGTTCGATGTCTCCCACATGGGGCAGGCGCAATTGGTCGGCCCGGACCATGCGACCACGGCCGCGGCGCTCGAAGCGCTGATTCCCGCCGATATCCTCAATCTGAAGCCGGGCCGCCAGCGCTATTCCCAGCTCATGGCGGACGATGGCGGCATCCTCGACGATCTGATGGTCACCCGCCCGGCCGACCCAGAGGCGGACGGCACCTTGCTGCTGGTGGTGAACGCCGCCGGCAAGGAAACGGACTATGCCCACATCGCCGCGCGCCTGCCCGCGCATGTGAGGCTGGAGCGGTTCGACGACCGCGCCCTCCTCGCCCTGCAAGGCCCGGAGGCCGCGCCGGTTCTGGCGCGTCACGCGCCCGAAGGCGCGGCGCTCGACTTCATGGCGGCCGGGCCAACCACCTTTGATGGCATTCCCGTCCATATCTCCCGCTCCGGCTATACTGGCGAGGACGGGTTCGAAATCTCGATCCCCGAGGCATCTGCGCTCGTCGTTTGGAACACGCTCCTCGCAGAGCCGGAAGTGAAGCCGATCGGCCTCGGTGCGCGTGATTCGCTGCGGCTGGAGGCGGGGCTTTGCCTCTATGGCCATGATATCGACCCCACCACCTCGCCCGTCGAGGCCGCGTTGGTTTGGTCGATCCAGAAGCGGCGGCGCGAGGGTGGCGGTTTTCCTGGCGCCGCGCGCATCCAGCGCGAACTCACTGATGGCCCGGCGCGCATGCGCGTCGGTCTGCGCCTCGAAGGCCGGGCTCCGGCGCGCGAGGGCGCAGAAATCGCCAAGGATGGACGTGTGATCGGCATCGTCACCTCCGGCGGGTTCGCGCCCACGCTCCAGGCGCCCATCGCCATGGGCTATGTGCCGCCGGCCTTCGCCGCGCCCGGCACCGTCCTCGACATCGTCGTGCGCGGCAAGAATCTGCCCGCGACCGTTGTCACATTTCCGTTCGTGGCCCAGCGCTACGTCCGTAAGAGCGAACAGAAGGGGGCCTGACCATGAGCGATGTGCGCTACACCAAGGAACACGAATATGTCCGCATCGATGGCGATGTGGCCGTCATCGGCATCTCCGATTATGCCCAGAGCCAGCTTGGCGACGTGGTGTTCGTGGAATTGCCCACGATCGGCGCAAAGGTCGAGCAGGGCAAGGAAGCTGCCGTGGTCGAGAGCGTCAAGGCCGCGAGCGAGGTCTATGCCCCCGTCTCCGGCGAAGTCGTCGCGGTGAACGAGGCGCTGGAAGCAGCGCCCGGTGCGGTGAACGAGGACGCCGAGGGCAAGGGCTGGTTCGTGAAGCTGAAATTGTCCGACCCGAAGGAACTGGACGGCCTCATGGATGCGGCAGCCTATGCTGCCTTTGTCGAAACGCTGAGCTGACACACCACACATCGCGATCACGGGGCGCTCCGCCTCTACCTGGTCGCCGAGGCCTACGCATCATGCGATATCTTCCCCTGACTCCTGACGACAGGACGGAAATGCTGGCGCGCGTCGGCGTGCCGTCCATCGACGCCTTGTTCGCCGACATTCCCGCCGACAAGCTGCTCGCCGACCTCCCGGACCTGCCCCGACGCAAGGGCGAAATGGAGGTGGAGCGCGCCCTCTCGCGCCTGGCCGCACGTAACGTGCCGGCCGGCTCCGTGCCGTTCTTCGTCGGCGCCGGCGCGTATCGCCACCATGTGCCGGCGAGCGTGGACCATCTGATCCAGCGCTCGGAATTCCTCACCTCCTACACGCCCTACCAGCCCGAGATCGCCCAGGGCACGCTGCAATATCTGTTCGAGTTCCAGACCCAGGTGGCGGAACTCACCGGCATGGAGGTGGCCAACGCCTCCATGTACGACGGCTCCACCGCCGCCGCTGAGGCGGTGCTGATGGCCCATCGCGTGACGAAGCGCGGCAAGGCGGTGCTGGCGGGGAACCTCCACCCCCATTATGCCCAGACCATCGCCACCATCTCCCATTATGCCGAGGTGCCCCTGGTGCAGCTCTCACCCCAGCCTACGGGGCTGGACGATGTCCTGTCCGCCATCGACGAGACGGTCTCGTGCGTGGTGGTGCAGAGCCCGGACGTGTTCGGCAATCTGGTGGATTTGAAACCGATCGCGGAAAAGGCCCATGCGGCCGGCGCGCTGTTGGTCGCGGTGTTCACGGAAGCCGTATCGCTCGGCCTCGTCGAGCCGCCGGGCGCGCAAGGCGCGGATATCGTGGTGGGGGAAGGCCAGTCCATCGGCAATCCCCTCACCTACGGCGGCCCCTATGTCGGCCTGTTCGCCACCCGCGCGAAATTCGTGCGGCAAATGCCGGGCCGCCTGGCCGGCGAGACGGTGGACGCGGAAGGCCGGCGCGGCTTCGTGCTGACCCTCTCCACGCGCGAGCAGCATATTCGCCGCGAGAAGGCGACCTCCAACATCTGCACCAATTCCGGCCTGTGCGCGCTGGCATTCACCATCCATCTCTCGCTATTGGGCGAGGCGGGGCTGACACGGCTCGCCCGCATCAACCATGCCGCCGCCTGCGACCTCGCCGATCGGCTCGCCGCGCTCGACGGCGTCGCGGTTCTGAACGAGAGCTTCTTCAATGAGTTCACCATCCGCGTCGCAGGTAACGCTGCTGAAGTGATCGAGAAGCTGGCGGCCAAGGGCATTCTCGGCGGCGTGCCCTATTCCCGGCTCGCGCCGGATGCCGGCCTCGACGACCTGATCCTGGTGGCCGCCACCGAGACTTCCACGGACGAAGACCGCGCCGCCTATGCGGCCGCGCTGCAGGAGGTGCTGGCATGAATCGCGAAGGACGCGGCGCGACGGCGCCCCAGACCATCGGCGAGGCCCGCCCCGCCACCTTCACCGGGAACCGGGCTCTCGACCTGGAAGAGGGACTGCTGTTCGAAATCGGCCGGCAGGAGGTCACCGGCGTCGATCTCGACGAGCCGGCCACCTTCGCGCCGCGCCTCGGCGGACAGGAGCGTACCGCCCCCCTCGGCTTGCCGGGCCTCACCGAGCCGGAAGCCATGCGCCATTATGTGCGGCTGTCGCGCATGAATTACGGGATCGACAGCGGCCTGTTCCCGCTCGGCTCCTGCACCATGAAGCACAATCCCCGCCTCAACGAGGGCATGGCGCGCCTCGCGGGATTTGCCGATATCCATCCGTTGCAGCCGGTGTCCACCGTGCAGGGTGCACTCGCCCTGATGCAGGAGCTGTCACATTATCTGCTCACGCTCACGGGCATGGATGCGGTTGCGCTCACCCCCAAGGCCGGCGCCCATGGGGAATTGTGCGGGATGATGGCCATCAAGGCCGCCCATGAAGCCAATGGGCGCAAGCCCGGCATCGTGCTGGTGCCCGAAAGCGCCCACGGTACCAATCCGGCCACAGCGGCCCTGCTCGGCTATCAGGTGAAATCCATACCCGCCCGTGCCGACGGCACGGTGGATGTGGAGGAGGTGAAGAAGGCGCTTTCGCAAGACGTCGCCGCCATCATGCTCACCAATCCCAACACCTGCGGCCTGTTCGAGCCGGACGTGGTGGCGATCGCCGAGGCGGTGCATGCGGTCGGTGCCTATTTCTATGCCGACGGCGCGAATTTCAACGCCATCCTCGGCAAGGTGCGCATCGGCGATCTCGGCGTCGACGCCATGCACATCAATCTGCACAAGACCTTCTCCACCCCCCATGGCGGCGGCGGGCCAGGCGCGGGGCCGGTGGTGCTGTCAAAAGCCCTTGCCCCATTCGCCCCCGCCCCCGCTCTGGTGGCGGACGGCGAGGGCCTGCGCCTGGTCGAGCAGCAGCGCAAGGCCGGCGCCGAGCAGGCGCTCGGCCGCATGAGCGCGTTCCACGGGCAGATCGGCATGTTCGTGCGCGCGCTCGCCTGGATGCTGTCCCACGGCGCCGATGGCATGCGGCAGGCGGCGGAGGATGCGGTTCTCTCCGCCAATTATATCCGCGCCAGCCTGCAGGATGTGATGAGCGCACCCTTCGCCACGCGGCCGGCCATGCACGAGGCACTGTTCGACGATGCCTGGCTCGCCGGGACCGGCCTGTCCACGCTCGACGTCGCCAAGGCGCTGATCGACGAGGGCTACCACCCCATGACGGTCTATTTTCCGCTGGTGGTGCACGGCGCCATGCTGATCGAGCCGACGGAGAGCGAATCCAAGGCCGCGCTGGATCTGTTCATCGCCACCCTGCGGGATCTGGCGATGGCGGCGAAGGCAGGGGAGAAGGAGCGCTTCCTTGGCGCTCCCCATTATGCCCCGCGCCGCCGGCTGGACGAGACGCGCGCCGCCCGTGCCCCGGTTCTGCGCTGGGTGAAGCCCGAGCCGGTCGCCGAAGCGGCGGAATAGACCCCGCTCCCGGCCGCGCGCTCCTTGGGTGCGCGGCCGGGCCGACGGACACGGCCTGAAATGCCCGAAGCCGCCGTTCGCCCCCCGCGACGGCGGCTTCGGCTTTTGCAGGGGGTGCGCGCCTTGCGTCGGGGGTAAACCTAGACAGCAAACGGACTTCCAAAGGGTGAAAACCCTGACTCATTCTGTTCCAACATGATTACGCTAGGTAATCACAAGGATATCTCTGTATATTACCTTACGTAATATAGACTTTGGAATCATATCATTCCAAAATGCGGCGCAAGTTCGGCGCCAATGCCTCAGCTTTAGCCGACGAATTCTGATTTCATAGAGTTTCACCATTGACAGACGCAAGATGTCGCCCCGCAATAGCGGGGGCTGGAGGACCAGCACCTGAAGCAAAAATAAAACTGCTCTAGGGAGCGATGTAATGTGGAATCAGGTCTATGACCCGTTCGGCAGTGCAGTGCTGTCGACTCTCGCGGCGGCGATCCCCGTCGTTACACTTCTGGTATTGATTGCCTCCGGCAAGGTATCCGCACATATTGCCGCAGTGCTCGCCCTTCTCGTGGCGCTAGCGATTTCCATTTTCGCCTTCACCATGCCGGCGGATCTTGCCATCCGCGCGACGCTGCTGGGCGTCGTCACCGGATTTTTCCCGATCGGCTGGATTATTCTGAACGTCATTTTCCTTTATCGCCTCACGGTCGAGAAAGGGTGGTTCGAAATCCTCCAGCAATCCATCGGCGGAATCACGCAGGACCGGCGCCTCCAATTGTTGCTGATCGCCTTCGCGTTCGGCGCCTTCTTCGAGGGCGCCTCGGGTTTCGGTACCCCGGTCGCGGTGACCGGCGCGCTGCTGATCGGCCTTGGCTTCTCGCCGCTTGCCGCCTCGGGGCTCTCGCTGATCGCCAATACCGCGCCGGTGGCCTACGGGGCACTTGGAACCCCCATCCAGGGCCTCGCCTCCGTCACTGGGCTTGATCCCTATCTGCTCGGCGCCATGGTGGGGCGGCAATTGCCGTTCTTCTCCCTCATCGTGCCGTTCTGGCTCATCTGGGTGTTCGCCGGGCGCAAGGGCATGTGGCAGATCTGGCCGGCGATCCTGGTCACCGGCGTGTCGTTTGCCGTACCGCAGTTCCTGATTTCAAACTTCATCAATCCCTGGATCGTCGATATCGGCGCCTCCATCATCTCCATGGGGTGCCTCGTCGCATTCCTGCAGGTGTGGCAGCCCAAGGAATTGTGGCTGTCGCCGAAGCTGCGCACCCACGACACCAGCGCCGACACCATGCCGCCCCCGCCGCCGCCGCGCGCCAAGGCGAGCCGCGCCGAAGTCATCTGGTCCTGGGTGCCGTGGTTCATTCTCTCGCTGGTGGTGGGGCTGTGGGGCACCGGCTGGTTCAAGGCCCTGGTCAACCCCATCTTCACCATCAACGTGCCGGTCACCGGCCTGCACAATATGATCCAGAAGGTGCCGCCGGTGGTGGCAAAGCCGGTGGCGGAAGGCGCGGTGTTCGCCTTCACCTATCTCTCCTATACCGGCACCGGCATTCTGATCGCCGCGCTCATCGCCGCCGCCTTCATGAAATTCTCGCCGGTGCGGATGGTGACGGCCTATGCCGAAACCATCTGGGTTGTGCGCAAGTCGCTGCTCACCATCGCCGCCATGCTCGCCATCGGCACCCTCACCCGCTATTCGGGACTCGATGCGACGCTGGGCCTGGCCTTTGCCCATGCAGGCTTCCTCTATCCCTTCTTCGGCACCTTGCTCGGCTGGCTCGGCGTCGCGCTGACGGGATCCGACACCGCCTCCAACGTCCTGTTCGGCGGCCTGCAGAAGATCACCGCCGAGCAATTGGGCCTCAGTCCCATCCTGATGGGCGCCGCCAATTCCTCCGGCGGCGTCATGGGCAAGATGATCGATGCGCAATCCATCGTGGTCGCCTCCACGGCCACCAATTGGTTCGGCCATGAAGGCACGATCCTGCGCTTCGTGTTCTGGCACTCCATCACGCTGGCCTGCCTGGTGGGCGTGCTCGTGATGCTGCAGGCCTATGTCTGGCCGTTCACGGCGATGGTGATCCACTGACGCTGCGCCCGGCGTTCACGCGCCGGGCATTCATGCCACCGGCCCGACTTCGACCGATGCCGAGGTGGTTTCGGTCAGGCGCCGCGCGGGTTTGTCCAAGGGTCGTGGCGTGAGGTTTCAGCGGCCCTTGGTGTCAATCCTCGCCCGGGCGGGCCTGTGGCAGCGGGATCGGCGAGGCCTGCGGATAGGTCGGGGAATAATATTTCCGGTTCGCCACCGAGCCGGTCACCTGGGGATCGCCGGTCCCGACCGGCCCATAGGACATGGGCCCCGGCGGACGCAGCGTGTTGGGCTGGTAGACACCGCCCGGCGGCAGCACGCGCTGCACCGGATCGCCGGAGGGGGGATAGCCCGGCGGCGGCGCGCCATAGGGCTGCTGGGCACGGGCCGGCATTTGGCCATAGCCGGCCGGCTGCGATTGCCCATACCCCGCGGGCGCCCGCTCCGGCAGCGGTTGGGCACCCTGCGGCGAGATGCTCATGGGCTCGCCGGGCTGCCCGGTGCCCGGCACCTGCTGCCCTTGAAGGGCCGGCTGCGGCCCGCCGTAGGGCTGGACGCCAAGCTGGCTCTCGGTCTTGGGAATGGTGACAAATACCGGGGCGGGCGGGGTCATCGGGCGCGGCGCCGGCTTGCAGATCAGACGGGGATTGTTGCGCCGCATCAGATCCACATGGATATGGTCGTAGTGAAAGACGTTCGAGCCCGGGGCAAGGACGGTGGTGAACACCTCGCAGGCACCCGCCTGCACCTGAAGCAGAAAGCCGCGCGCCTCCTGCGGCCCCCTCCAGCCATTCTTGACCGAAATCTCGCGCCCGTCGGCAAAGGTAAAGCCGCCGACATCAAGGGCATTGCCGAAGGCGTGTTCGGAAATCTTGGCTCCGACCTGCCCGTTCATGCCCCGGCAGGAATAAGAGGACATCTGGCGGATGCCCACCACCGGCTGGCCGAGCCACGCCATGGCGGCGGGCTGCACCACCTCGGCGAGCCATAAATTGAGATCGCGGATCATGGGGCAGGCGAGCGTCGCCTTGGGCTCCACGGCTACGGAGCCGTCCTCAAGGCCGGACACACGGAACGGGTGATCCATGCCGCAGGCGCCCGCGCCATCAATCGCCGACATGGGTTCCATATAGACCGAGGGCACGACGCCCTTCTCGGCGATGCACTTCTCCTCGGCCTCGGCGCGCCAGGGCTCCCGTCGGTCGAACATGTCGAAACGACAACCCGACAGGAGCCCCACGCAGACGAGCGAGGCTACGAGATACCTGAATACGCCGCGCGTCATGGGCAGATGATGCGGGGGCCCGGTTGAAATCCGGTTAAAGGCGCGCCCCCCGTCCCAGCGGGCATTTTCGCGCGCCAGGACGATTGCAACGCCCAAAAAGCAAATGGCCGGGCAAGCCCGGCCATTGCGATCAAAGCTTCAGAGGCGCGGAAGGCGCGCCTGAGGAAAGCGTTCAGACACTCTCGACTTCAGGCTCCTCAAGGGCGCGCACGCGGTCGACAACCGCCTTCTGCACTTTCTCGAACGCCCGCACTTCGATCTGGCGCACGCGCTCGCGCGACACGCCGAACTCGGTTGCGAGTTCCTCAAGGGTCACCGGATCCTCGGAAAGACGACGCGCCTCGAAGATGCGCCGCTCGCGCTCATTGAGCACGTTCAACGCGCCGGCCAAAGCGCCGCGGCGGTTTGCCATCTCCTCGCTCTCGGCGAACACGCTTTCCTGGTCCAGGTGGTCGTCCACCAGCCAGTCCTGCCATTCCCCGCCCCCTTCGCCTTCCTCGCGCAGCGGCGCATTGAGGGAAGCATCACCCGAGAGGCGGCGGTTCATATCCACCACATCCTGCTCGGTGACACCGAGCTTGGTAGCGATATGCTTCACCTGATCGGGGCGCAAGTCGCCCTCTTCCAGCGCGGAAATCTGGCTCTTGGCCTTGCGCAGATTGAAGAACAGCTTCTTCTGCGCGGCCGTGGTGCCCATTTTCACGAGGCTCCAGGAGCGTAGGATATATTCCTGGATCGAGGCGCGGATCCACCACATGGCATAAGTGGCGAGGCGGAAGCCCTTCTCGGGCTCGAACCGCTTCACCGCCTGCATGAGGCCAACATTGCCTTCGGAAATCACTTCGGATATGGGCAGTCCATAACCTCGATAGCCCATGGCGATCTTCGCCACGAGACGAAGATGGCTGGTCACCAGCTTGTGGGCGGCATCGCGATCTCCATGCTCGCGCCAACTTTTGGCGAGCATGTATTCCTGCTGCGGTTCCAACATGGGGAACCGGCGGATTTCTTCGAGATAGCGTGTCAGCCCACCCTCGGCAGAGGGAATGGGCACATGTTGTGACCGGGCCATGGGCGGCCTCCTTGATGTCGTGGCCCTCGAGCGCAAGCGACCACCTACGCGGCCGCTTCACGCCGACCGCAACATTGAACCATATAGGCTTGAACGCTCTGGGGCTAGCTTCGATCCCCTCACGACGCCGAGAGTGTTTCCAAAAGGAACGCCAATTCGGCCGGAAGCGGGCTCTCGAAGGTCAGCGTCTCCCCGGTCGCCGGGTGGGCGAAGCCGAGGCGCGTTGCATGCAGAGCCTGTCGGTCGAGCGCCAGTAAGGCTGCGCGGGCAGGCTCAGGCAAGCGTGCGGCCTTCGTGCGGAAGCCCTGTCCATACACCTCGTCCCCCAGCAGCGGATGGCCGATATGCGCCATGTGCACGCGGATCTGGTGGGTGCGGCCCGTCTCGAGCTGGCACTCCACCAAGCTCGCCACCGGCGTCCCCGCCGTGTCGAGGAAGGTGTCCACCACCTGCCAATGGGTAACGGCCTCACGCCCGCCCGAACGCACCGCCATCTTCTGGCGGCTGGAAGGGTGCCTATCGATGGGAGCGTTCACCGTGCCGCGCTGGGCTGGAACGCCCCAGACAAAAGCCAGATAGGCCCGATCCAACGGCCCCGTGCGTCCGTGATCGGCGAACTGGGCCGAGAGCGCCGCGTGCGCCGCATCGTTCTTCGCCACCACCAGCAGGCCGGAGGTGTCCTTGTCCAGCCGGTGCACGATGCCGGGGCGTCGCACCCCGCCGATGCCCGAGAGGCTAGCGCCGCAATGATGCAGCAGGCCGTTCACCAGCGTGCCGGACCAATGGCCCGGCGCGGGATGCACCACCAGCCCCGCCGGCTTGTCGACGACGATCAGATGATCGTCCTCATAAGCAATGACGAGATCCATTGCCTCGGGCGTGGGCTCGGCCGGCTCGGGCGCCGGCACCCGCAGGCGCAGCACGTCGCCGGCATTGACCCGCTCGGAAACGTCTCCTACCACTCGCCCGCCGTTGGTCACGCGCCCTTCCGCCACCAGGCGCTGGATGCGGGTCCGGCTCAGCCCGTCGAGCCGGGCGGCGAGCACGCGGTCGATGCGCGCGTTCGCGTCTTCCACGGGCACGACCACCTCATGGTCGATCTCGCCCCCGGAAGCCTCGTCCAGCGCATCGAGAACGGCGTCGTCATCCACCCAGTCAGGCTTGTTCATGGTTTTCAATACACCAGATCCCGATCCTCAAGAGGAACTCACACCCGCCCAGGCGCGCGTGCTGAAGAAAGTGCGCCGCTTTTCCCTGGTGTCGGGCCTTATCATGATGCTCGGGGTCGCATCCGTGTTCGGCGTCATCGGCTATCGCATGTTGCGCGCCAAGGCGACGAAGACCAGCGATATCACGGCAACGCTGCCGAAAGGGGCGCGGATCGTCTCGACGGCTGTGGCCGACAGGCTGCTGGTGGTCACGCTGGATGTCGGCGGCGCGGTCGAGGTGCGCACCTTCGATCTCGACACGCTTGCCCCGGCCGGGCGCCTGCGCTTCGCGGTGGAGCCCTGAGCGAGGCCACCGCTATTGGAGCGGCGCCTCGCCGTCTCCCGGCATGCGGGCCAGCATCATCTGGGTGATGGCAACCAGCATTTCCGCCCGCGCCTTGAGATCCTTGGCTTCGAGAAGCGCCTGCTTCTCCAACGCGCCATAGGGCGACATGACGGAGAGCGCATTCACCAGCGTCTCGGTGCCCGCCTGCTGAATCCCGTCCCAGTCCGCCTCAAGCTGGTTCGCCTCCAAGAACGCTGCGAGGGCGGAAAGCAGGGCCGTGCGGTCGACCTCGTCCTCGCCCGCGCTTTCCTGAAAATCGCTGGCGAAGCCGCTGGCGTCGATGACGATCTGTCGATAGGGCGTCTCGACCGCCAGTTCCTCTCCCACCTTGAAGCGGCAAATGCCGGACAAGGTGATGAGATAGCGTCCGTCGCCAGTCTCGCCGAACTGAGTGATGCGGCCGACGCAACCCACCTGGAACAGGGCGGGTCCGTTGGCGCCTTCCGGCTTGCTCTCGTCGGGCTGGACCATGGCGATCAGCCGCTCGCCGGCCAGCGCATCATCGATCATTTCGAGATAGCGCGGCTCGAAGATGTTCAGCGGCAGCTCGGCGCGCGGCAGCAGCAGCGCCCCCGACAGGGGGAACACCGGAAGCGTTGCCGGCAGATCCGCAGGCGAATGATACGAACGATGCTTGGCCACGCGCGTCCCTTAAGCGAAAAGAATCGCTGAAAGCTTCCTGCGGCCGGATACCGTCAGCGGATCGGTCGGTCCCCAGGCCTCGAAGAATTGCACCAACTGCTTGCGCGCCCCATCCTCATTCCAGGCGCGGTCGCGCTTGACGATATCCAGCAGATGCACCAGCGCCTGCTCGCGCAGGCCCTTGGCATTGAGCGCGACGGCAAGATCGAAGCGCGCCTGGTGATCGTCCGGATCGGCGGCCACCTTGGCCTCCAGCGGCGCGGCATCGCCCAGCGATGCAGCCTGCTCGGCCAATTCAAGGGCCGCCCGCGCGGCAGTGATGGCGCCATCGGTCTGCTTGGCGGCCGGCACGCTTTCAAGCGTCGTCTTGGCTTCTTCCAAAGCACCCGCGAGGACCTGCGCGCGCACGAAGCCGCCGAGCGCCTTCAGGTTTTCCGGATCTTCGGAGAGGATATGGGCGAACACTTCCGCCGCGCCCGCCGCGTCGCCTTCGGCCAGCGCCGCCTCACCGGCGGCGAGCAGCTCGGCCGCATCGGGATTCACTGCCCCGCCCAGCAGGCGCTCGACGAAGGACTGCACCTGCCCTTCCGGCAGCGCACCCATGAAACCGTCCACCGGCTGGCCGTTCACGAACGCATAGACGGTGGGAATCGACTGGATGCCGAGCTTCCCGGCGACGGCCGGATGGTCGTCGATGTTCATCTTGACCAGCTTGACCTTGCCCTTGGTGGCCTTGACCGTCTTTTCGATCACCGGGCCAAGGGTTTTGCACGGGCCGCACCAGGGCGCCCAGAAATCCACCAGCACCGGGCGGCGCTTGGATTCCTCGATCACGTCGGCCATGAAGGTCTGGGTGGTGGTCTCGGTCACCAGATCGTCGGCTGCGCCCGCCCCACCTTGGACCGTGCCATTGGCCGCGCCTGCTTGATTGAACAGCATGTGCCTGTCCTCGAAAAACTCGTATGGTCACGCTCCGCCCTTAGATGGGCGCTCTTCCACGCGACGCAATCGCCATGAGCAGAGCTTCTAGCCGCAAATGCTGCGCGCCGCCATGCTTGCCCCCGCCAAATTGAGGGACAGGTCCATCCTCACGGCAGGAGATCATTGGTTGTGGATCATCGCCCGCGCAAGCGCAGATCAATGCCTGAACGCCTTGCCCTCGCGCCATGCTGCGGGCAGGCTGTTTGACCGTGGCCTCCAGGATTGGCAAACCGCCGCATAATGAAATTCACGCGCCTGCGGCTCGTCGGGTTCAAGACCTTCGTCGAGCCCTCCGACATGTTGATCGAGCCCGGGCTCACCGGGGTGGTGGGGCCGAACGGCTGCGGCAAGTCGAATCTCGTGGAAGCGATGCGCTGGGTGATGGGCGAAAGCTCCCATAAGGCGTTTCGCGCCAACGACATGGACGATGTTATCTTCTCCGGCACCACGGGCCGTCCGGCGCGTAATACGGCTGAGGTGGTGCTGCATCTCGACAATAGCGACCGCACAGCGCCGGCCGGCTTCAACGATGCCGACCATCTGGAAGTGGTACGCAAGATCGAGCGCGGCGCAGGCTCCCAATACCGAATCAACGGCCGCGACGTGCGCGCGCGCGACGTGCATCTGCTGTTTGCTGACGCCTCCACCGGCTCGCGCTCGCCCGCCTTGGTGCGGCAAGGACAGATCGGCGAGATCGTCGGCGCCAAGCCCGCCGCGCGCCGCCGCATCCTGGAGGAAGCCGCTGGCGTCGCCGGTCTGCACGCGCGCCGGCACGAGGCCGAGGTGCGCCTCAAGGCCGCTGAGCAGAATTTGCTACGCCTGGACGACGTCATCACCCAGATGTCCACCCAGGTGGAGAGCCTGCGCCGCCAGTCCAAGCAGGCGGTGCGCTATCGGATCGTGGCCGAGGAGATTCGCCGCAATGAGGCGACCTTGCTCTGGCTGCGCTGGAGCGAGGTGGTGCGCACGCTTGCGGAAGGGGAGCGCGCGCTTGAAGCGGCCGTGCGCGAAAGCGCCGAGCGCACGCGGGCCCAGGCGGAAGCCGCCCGCCTCCAGGCCATCGCGGCCCACGAACTGCCGCCCCTGCGCCAGGCCGATGCCCAGGCCGCCGCCGCCTTGCAGCGCCTGACGCTGGCGCTCGGCGAACTCGACAAGGAGGAGAGCCGGGTCGCGACCCGCCGGCAAGATCTGGAGCGGCGTCTCGCCCAGTTGACGCAGGACATGGGGCGCGAAGATGCCCTCTCGGCCGACGCCTCCGGCGTGCTGGAGCGCCTCGCGGAGGAAGCCGCTTTGCTGAGCGACGAGCAGGCAGACGCGGTGATGCAGGAGAGCGAGGCCGCCGAGGCCTTGGCGGAGGCCGAGGCGCGCCTTGCCGAAGCGGAAGACATGCTGGAAACTCAAACCGCCAGCTTCGCGGACCTCGGCGCCCGTCGCACGGCGCTGGACAATAGCCTGCGGGATATTCGCGCGCGGCTTCTGCGCAATGCGGCCGAGCGGGCTTCCGTCGACGCGGAGGAGCAGCGGTTGATGCGCGAATCGGGCGCCGACCAGCTCGATGCCCGACGGGAAGACGCCCTGATCGCCCGCGACCGGCTGGAGGCCGCGGAGGACTCCACCCTGGAAGCGGAGGCCGAACAGGCCGACGCCCGGCGCGCGCTCGATTCCCTTCGGCCCGGTGTCGCTGAGGCGGAACGAACCTTCGGCCGGCTCGATGCCGAGGCACGGACGCTGGAAAAGCTGTTGCAATCCTCCGATTCTCGCTTCCCGCCGGTGGCCGATCTGCTGCGCGTGGACAAGGGCTATGAAATCGCGCTCGGCGCGGCGCTGGGTGATGATCTCGACCTGCCCGTGGCCGCCGAAGCCGCCGCCCGCTGGGCCGGGGCGGATTTCGACGCGCTCGACCCTGCCTTGCCGGCTGCGACGCACGCGCTCTCGACCCATGTGTCGGGCGCCCCAGCCTTGGCGCGCCGCCTCGCCCAAGTCGGAATTGTGGCCCGCGAGGATGGGCCACAGGTGCAAAAGACGCTGCGGCCGGGCCAGCGGCTGGTTTCGCTTCAGGGCGATCTCTGGCGCTGGGACGGCGTGGTCGCCGCCGCCGATGCCCCGACCGCCGCCGCGCGCCGGCTCGCCGAGCGCAACCGCCTCGCCGATCTCACGGGCGAAGTCGAGGCGGCCCGCATCGCACTCGACACCGCCCGCGCCGCCCTGTCCGCCCAGGAAACACGCCTGAAGGCCGCCGCAGCCCAGGAGGCTCAGGCGCGCGAGGCGCGGCGTCACGCCCAGCGTGCCGCGGAACTTGCCCGCGAGGCCTCGGCCGCCGCCGAGCGCAAGGCCGCCCAGCATATGGCCCGGCTTTCGGCGCTGGCCGAGGCACGCACCCGCATCGCTGCCGCCCGCGTGGAGATGGAAGACGCCCAGAGCCGCGCGGAAGCGGATGTGGCCGCCCTCGATTCGCCCGCCCTCGTGGAGGCAGCGCTGGCCCAGGCACGGGCCCAGGCTGCCCAGGCGCGGGCGGCACTCGCCGAAACCCGGGCGGCCCATGCAGCCTTGCAGCGCGAGCGCGCCGCCCGGGTGCGCCGGCTTGAAGCCATCGCCGCCGAGGAACGCTCCTGGCACCAGCGCGCAGGCGGGGCAGGTGAGCGCATCGCCGCGCTGCAGGCCCGCCACAGGGAGGCCCAGGAGGCGCTGGAGCAGACGGAAGAAGCCCCCGCGCAGCTCGGGCATCAGCGCCGCATGCTGATGAGCGAGTTGGAAAAGGCGGAAGCCGCCCGGCGTGCCGCCGCGGACCGGCTGGTGGAGGGCGAGGCCGCACTGGTGGCGGCAGATCGCGCCGCCCGCGACACGCTTGAGGCCATGTCTGCCGCGCGCGAGGAAAATGCCCGCGCCGAGGCCCGGCTTGAGGCCCTGCGTCAGCGTCGCGACGATCTCATGCGGGAAATCGCCGACGCGCTCGAAGGCCCGCCGGAGACTGCCCGCGTTCAATCCGGATTGGAACTCGGCGCCCCCCTGCCCGACCTTGCCGGCATCGAGGCCGCACTTGAACGCGTGCGCCGCGACCGCGAGCGGCTCGGCGCGGTGAATTTGCGCGCCGAGGTGGAGCTTGAGGAAGCCGAGAGCCAGCATGGCAATCTTGCAGGCGAGCGCGACGATCTGATCGAAGCGATCAAGCGGCTGCGCGCCGGCATCCAGAGCCTGAACCGCGAGGCCCGCGAACGCCTGCAAGCTTCGTTCACGGTGGTGGACGGGCATTTCCGCAAATTATTCGACACGCTGTTCGGCGGCGGCGAGGCCCAATTGGTGCTGACCGATGCCGAGGATCCGCTGGAAGCGGGGCTCGACATCATCGCCAAGCCGCCCGGCAAGAAGCCGCAGACCCTCTCCCTGCTCTCGGGCGGCGAGCAGGCGCTGACCGCGATGGCCTTGATCTTCGCCGTGTTTTTGACGAATCCCGCGCCCATCTGCGTGCTCGACGAGGTGGATGCGCCACTGGACGATGCCAATGTGGAGCGATTCTGCGCGTTGATGGACGAAATGACGCGCCTTACCGACACGCGTTTTCTCGTCATCACCCACAATCCCATTTCCATGGCGCACATGGATCGATTATTCGGGGTCACAATGGCGGAACGCGGCGTCTCGCGGCTGGTTTCGGTCGATCTTCAGGCGGCCGAACGGTTACGCGAGGTGAGCTAAACGCCCCGGCCACGATGTCGCACAACGATTTTTCGTCATAAAACTCAAACACTTATGCATCTGCAGCAGCGCCTTGACACCCCATTTTGGCGCAACTATGGTGCCGCGCGGTTTCGGAGCTGAGATCGTTCGATCCTTCTTCCTTCGAAGCCGGAGTTTTCAGCATGCCGGACGGTTCGGGCTCCGATCATCGGACACCTGACGGGCGACCTGGAAAGCAGGCGAATGAAGGAGCGGATTCCGCTCTCTCGGACCGCCTTCAGCGGCTCAATGCCGCGCTTGACAAGGCTCGGCCGAAAGACCAATCGCAGCCGGCGGGTCCTCGCAACGATACGTCCACATCCTCTGGAATGGCCATGGCCTTCCGTCTGGGATCGGAATTCGTTGCCGGGGTCCTGGTGGGGGCACTCATCGGCTGGGGCATCGACAACGTCTTCGACGTCGCGCCCTGGGGGATGATCGTTTTCACTTTGGTCGGGTTCGGCGCAGGCGTGATGAACATGCTGCGTGCGGCGGGCGAGACCGGAAAGAAAAGCGGCCCAAAGGCGTAAGCCCGAGGGGTCGCATCGTTTTTCGCGGCGCAAGCCGTTCGTTTGGCACGGCTCTCGCGAGCCGCTTGAGACAGAGGCGAGTCGGATGAACATTGATCCGATCCACCAGTTTGAAGTGCAACGTTACGCGGACCTGCTGAGGGTCAGCGGCGTCTCGTTCTCCTTCACCAACGCCTCCGTTTTCATGATCGGGATCGTCGGGGCGATCTTCCTGTTCCTCACTTTCGCGACGCGCGGCCGCACCCTGGTGCCGGGCCGCATGCAGTCGGTGGCGGAAATGTCCTACGAATTCATCGCCAAGATGGTTCGAGACTCCGCCGGCAACGAAGGCATGGTGTTCTTCCCGCTCGTGTTCTCGCTGTTCATGTTCGTGTTCGTGGCGAACGTGATCGGCCTCGTGCCCTACACCTTCACCATCACCGCCCACATCATCGTCACCGCCGCCCTGGCGCTGCTGGTCATCGGCACCGTGGTGGTCTACGGCTTCTGGCGCCACGGCACACACTTCCTGCACCTGTTCGTGCCGTCGGGCGTGCCCAGCTTCCTGCTGCCCTTCGTGGTGCTGATCGAGGTGGTGTCCTTCCTCTCGCGCCCCATCAGCCTATCGCTGCGTCTGTTCGCCAACATGCTGGCCGGCCATATCGCGCTGAAGGTGTTCGCCTTCTTCGTCGTCGGCCTCAGTTCAGCGGGCATCGCCGGCATGTTCGGCGCGACGCTGCCCTTCTTCATGATCGTGGCACTGACCGCGCTCGAGCTTCTGGTCGCGGTGCTGCAGGCCTATGTGTTTGCGGTTCTCACCTCGATCTATCTCAACGATGCGGTCCATCCCGGGCACTGATCGCCGGGCCGCCATCCTCGCCTCAATACCACTCAAGCGTGTTTTTCAAGGAGCAGAACAATGGAAGCGGATGCTGCAAAGTTCCTGGGCGCCGGTATCGCCTGCCTGGGCATGGGCCTGGCCGGCATTGGCGTCGGTAACATTTTCGGAAACTTCCTCTCCGGCGCCCTGCGCAACCCCTCGGCCGCCGACGGCCAGTTTGCCCGCGCCTTTATCGGCGCCGCGCTCGCGGAAGGTCTCGGCATCTTCTCGCTGGTCGTCGCGCTGGTTCTGCTCTTCGTCGCCTGATCGGCTGCAAAAGACAGGCGGCTTCGGGCCTTCGCCCGGAGCCTGATGGACAAGAAACGGGCGGGCGAGCCATGACCAAGACATGGAAGCTGACGGTTGCAGCCGCGCTGATGGGACTAGCCCTTGCGGCTGCTCCGGCGGTGGCATCGGACAGCGCTAAACCTTCGTCCGGCCCGGCCGGAGCTGTTGTCGCGCAGCAGGATCATGGCGCCTCAACCGGCGCCCATGTGGCCGAAGCGGTCAGCGAAGCGGCGCACGGCGGCGAGCACAAGGGTGGGTTCCCGCCCTTCAATCCCGCCACCTTCGGCTCGCAGCTGATCTGGCTGGCGGTGAGCTTCGGCGCGCTCTATTTCCTCATGAGCCGGGTCACATTGCCCCGGATCGGCCGGATTCTGGAAGAACGCCACGATCGGATCGCCCGCGATCTCGCCGAGGCCTCCCAGCGCCGCGCGGAGAGCGAAGCGGCGCAGATCGCCTATGAGAAGGCGCTCACGGAAGCGCGCGGCAAGGCGAACGCCATCGCTGGCGAAGCCCGCAACCGCCTGAACGCCGAGACCGAGACCAACCGCAAGAGCCTGGAAGCAGCCCTTTCGGTGAAGCTCGACGAGGCAGAGACCCGCATCTCCGCGACCAAGTCCGGTGCCCTGTCCCACGTCCGCGGCATTGCGGTCGATGCGGCACAGACCATCGTGACCACGCTGGTCGGCACCACGCCGGGCCAGCAGGACACCGAGAGCGCGGTGGATCAGGTGCTCAGCCGCAAGGCCGCCGCCTGACACTGGGATAGCAGCATCAATCCCCCGCCAAGGCCGCGCGCCGCAACGGGGATTTCATCGAGAAGACGGGCGATCGAGGACTGCCATGAACGAGATGCAACTCGCGGAGCTTTGGGTCGCCATTGCCTTCGTCGTTTTCGTGGCGATCCTGCTTTACGCCGGTGTCCACCGCACCATCGCCGGCGCCCTCGACAGCCGTGGCGCCCGCATCGCCGCGGAACTGGATGAAGCCCGGCGGCTGAAGGAAGAAGCCCAGAAGCTGGTGGCGGAGTACAAGCGCAAGCAGCGTGAGGCGGAAGCGGAAGCCGAATCCATCGTCACCGCCGCCAAGGCCGAAGCCGAGCGCCTCGCCGCCGAGACCAAGGCGAAGCTGGAAGATTTCATCGCCCGCCGCACCCGCATGGCGGAAGAGAAGATCGCACAGGCGGAGAGCCAGGCGGTCGCCGACGTCAAGGCTTTCGCGGCCGATGCCGCGGTCAAGGCCGCCGAGCACCTGCTCACCGGCAGCGTCACCGGGAATTTGGCCGAGCGCCTGATCGGCGGCGCCATTGCCGATGTAAAAGCCAAGTTGAACTGATCTTTCGGCACCGACAGCCGATGCGAACGGCCGCCCCGAACGGGGCGGCCGTTTTGCTTGGCGGCCGTGTTCGACGGTAGACATGACCCATGGTCTTGAAACAGCCGCCCTCCTGGGTCAATGCTGGCGCATGACACGTTCACGGCCGCTCTTCGCGCCCCTGCTCTGCCTGCTGCTGCTGGGCCTACCCACCCTCGCCGCCGCGCAGGATCTGCGTCCGCCGGGTGCCATTCCGGGCGCCGGAGGCGGTGGTTCGCAGCCGTTCAATCTGTTCGGCGGCTGGTTCGCACCGCCGCGCCAGACCGTCCCGGTGCAACCGCCCGCGCCCAAGCGCGTGGCCCCTCCGGAACCGGAGGGCGTCGTCCATGCCTCGCGCGCCGATGCGGTAGAGGGCAAGAAGCAGCCCGCCACCAAATTCGTCCTGGTGCTGGGCGATCGCCTCGCCGCCCAGCTCGCACAGGGCCTCGCCGATACCTACGTGCCCGAGCGCAACAGCCCCGCCGTCATCGGCATCACCGACGACGACAGCGGCTTCCTGGCCCCGACCACCCCAGGCGGGACCGACTGGCTGACGAAGGGTCCAGACGCCATCGGAGCGGCCAGCCCCAACGGCGTCGTGATCGCCCTCGGCTCCAACGACCTGCAACCCATCAGCGAGGGTGAGACCAAGCTGGAGCCTCTGACCGACCGCTGGCAGGAGCTTTACGCCAAACGGGTCGCCGACGTGATCGCCGCCCTGCGCGCGCGCACCGGTAACATCATCCTGGTTGGCATCGCACCGGTGCAGAATGCGGCTCTGTCGGCCGATTACGAGCGGCTGAACGACGTGCTGCGCGCCCAGGCCCTGCGGGCGGGCATCGTGTTTGCCCCGGTGTGGGACGGCTTCGTGGACGAAGACGGAAAATATGCCGCCTCGGGCGCAGCGGTGGACGGGCAGCGCCGACGCCTGCGGTTCAACGACGGCGTGCGGTTCACGCGAGCGGGCGCGCGCAAGCTTGCCTTTTTCACCCAGAAGGATCTCACGCGCTTCCTCTCCGAAGCGCCCCGGCCAGAGGAACTCCCGCCGGACGAACGCGACGGCACGAAGGCGCCGCTTTCACTTAATGATATCGCGCGCGGTGCCAGCACGTTGGCCGGCGGCCCCCAGCCCACAAACCCGGTCGCAACCCCTGTGAAACTGCAGCCGAACGATTCCGCACGGGCGCTTCTGGAAGGAAGCCCGGCGCCGGTTGTACCCGGACGGGCCGACGATTATTCCTGGCCGCCCACGGTCGCTCCGTCAGCCACTTCGGCCGATCGCCCCGCGTCGACGCCCGCATCGGCCCCCTGAGCGGACGACATCACATGAAACGGCGCACCCTCGCGGATGCGCCGCCGAGCGTCCGGCACTGCCGGAGCGCCAACCGAACCCTTATCGTCAGGCCGCCTTCGCCTCGATGGCCTGAGCGGCATTGGCCGCGGCGCCGGAGCTGATCGCAATGGTCCGCGGCTTCTTCGCCTCGGGAATGTTGCGCACCAGCTCGACGTGCAGCAGCCCGTTCTCCAAGCTCGCGCCCTTTACCTCCACATGCTCGGCCAACTGGAACCTGCGTTCGAAGGCACGCGCGGCGATCCCGCGATACAGGATCTGCGCATTCTCCGAAGGGCGTTCCGCGGCTTTCTCACCACGCAGGGAAAGGACGTTCTCGTTCACCTCAATGGCCAGCTCGGCCGGGGTGAAACCCGCCACCGCCACCGTGATTCGATAGTCGTTTTCACCGGTCCGCTCGATATTATAGGGCGGATAGGTGGGAGCTGCCTCAACCCCGCCGACGGAATCGAGTAGGGAAAACACCCGGTCGAAGCCAACGGTGTTGCGGTAGAGTGGAGCAAGATCAAGACGCATGGCATATCCTCCTCAAGCGACATGCAAGGGCCCGCCGAAGCCGGGCCCGGCCAACGCGCCGTCAACATGACCGGCGCTGCCATCGATGTGGGAACGGCAATTTTTTCCGTCAAGGGGCCCGGCGTTACGTGGCGATGAACATCGGCTGAACGAAATTGTCGGCGGCTGTTCACCCCATTTGATCTACAATGAGCAGTCGGAATGGGGCGCCGACCCAAAATCACGCACTCTCGCCAGGAGATTTGCGGATGTGGTTGCCTTTTGCCGTCGCCTTTGCCGCCCTGCTCGTGAGCGGCGTCCTCACGAGCGGCCACGCTCAAGTGGTGGGCTTAACCTTGGGCGCCCCCTTCCGTGAAGGATCCGCTGTAAGCGCGACGAGCGCGCCCGCTTATGCGCCATACCTTGCACCCGCACCACAGCACCGCGCACCGGCGAATGTGGACGCCATCCTGGACCAGCTTCGCGCGCGCGGCTTTTCCCATTTTTCCGGCGTTCAACGGAAGGGCGGCAGCATCATCTGCGAGGCGACCGGGCCGCGACGGGAACGCGTTCGTCTTGTGGTGGACGCGGCGACCGGAGACATCAGCGGCGTGGCTGTCATCGGCTTCGGCGACAAGCGCTATTAAGCGCGCGTTGTCGCCGTCGCAGGGAGCGTGTATCGCACACGGGCGCCCGGCATTTGCGACCGCCCTCCCCAGATGGCCCGCCGATTCGCGGCGCAAAACTCATGAACATTTCTCGGGCCGGCGCGCGTCATGACCCTTTTCGCCATAGCTTCGAACCCGGTTCCCGAAGGCGCCGTAAGCGGGCATCTCACAACCGATGACGCGATTCGCATCCGCTTCGCCCGCTGGCCGGCCCTTGAGGGCACGCAGCGGCGGGGGACGGTGACCCTGCTGTCCGGGCGCACCGAGTTCATCGAGAAATATTTCGAAGTGGTGCGCGAATTGCGGGCCCGCGGCTTCGCCGTGGCGATCCTCGACTGGCGCGGACAGGGTGGCTCCGAGCGGCTGCTGCGCAATCCCCGCAAGGGTCATGTGGCAAGCTTTGCCGATTACCAGCGCGACCTGGCGGTGTTCGCCCGCGAAGTGCTGCTGCCCGATTGTCCGGCCCCTCACTTCGCCTTGGCGCACTCCATGGGCGGCGCGATCTTTCTGGAGACGGTCCTCGCCGGCCACCGCTGGTTTGACCGCGCGGTGCTGACCGCACCGATGGTGGACCTGCAAGTGTCGCGCTTTGCCCCGGTTCTGTACCCGACAGCAAAAATCCTGGCCAACCTCGGCTTCGGCGGGGCTTTCGTGCCCGGCGGCAGCAGCAAGGCGGCCTCCGCGCGGGCATTTGACGGCAATCCCGTCACCTCCGATCCGGCGCGCTACGCCCGCACGGCACAGATTGTGGACGCGCACCCTGAGCTCGGCCTCGGGGGACCCACCATCGGCTGGGTGAACGCTGCCTTCGCCTGCATGCAGCATCTCATGGCGCCAGAGACGGTGCGCCTCATTCGCCAGCCGCTCCTGATGGTGGCGGCCGGGGCGGACACGGTCGTGTCCAGTGCCGCAATCGAGCACATGGCCGCGCGGCTGATCGCCGGAGCCCAAGTCGTCGTGCCGGCCAGCCGGCACGAAATCCTGATGGAGCGCGATATCTTCCGCGCGCAGTTCTGGGCCGCCTTCGATGCCTTTATTCCGGGCACGGCGTCCTATTGAGGAGCGCGCCTATCCGTTCAGGACCGCCAGGGCTTGAGCGTGCACGGCAGCACTGCCCGCGGCGACCACGCGGCCCCCGGCTGCCGGCGAGCCACCTTCCCAATTGGTGACGATGCCGCCCGCGCCCTCGATGATGGGAATGAGCGCGATCACGTCATGATCCTGGAGGCCGGTCTCGATGACGAGATCCACAAGGCCCGCCGCGACCATGCAATAGGCATAGCAATCCCCGCCATAGCGGGAGAGCCGCACCCGGGCTTCCACCAGCTCGAAGGCGGCGCGGTCATCGGCATTCATCAGGCGCGGGCTGGTCGTGAAAAGCACCGCATCCTCCAGCCGCTTGCAGTCGCGGGCCGTGAGCACGCGCGCTCCGGCGGGCCCCTGATAATGGGCCGAGGCGCCATCGCCGAAGAAGCGTTCCTGGATGAACGGCTGATGCATCATCCCATAGACCGGCGCGCCGTTCTTCAGCAGGCCGATGAGGGTGCCCCAGGCCGGCAGACCGGAGATGAAGGACTTGGTGCCGTCAATGGGATCGAGCGCCCAGACATAACAGGCGTCCGTGCGTTCGTTGGCGAATTCCTCGCCGATGATTCCGTGGGCCGGGAAATGCTGGTTGATGAGGCGGCGCATCACCTGCTCGGCGGCGCGGTCCGCTTCGGTGACCGGATCAAAGGCCTGGCCGCCGCTCTTGTCCTCGACGCCGATGGCGGTGCGGAAAAACGGCAGGATGGCCCGCCCCGACTCCGTGGCGAGTTGATGAACGAACGCATCAAGGGCGACGGCGGTCATGGGCGGCTCTCCAAGGGGCGCGCCCTGCTTAGAGCAACTCGTGCCAAGGGAGAAGGCATGTTCGACGCTGGAGTGCCGTGCGGCTCAAGCTGACGGCGGCGCGACTGATTGAAAGGATTTGAAAGTGCCGCCTGCCGAACCGAACGCGTAGCGATGAATTCCGCGCCACCTTTGGCGATCCATCGGCACTTCCCTTAAGCGAAGGACCGACAACATATTGCAAATAAAAGAAAGTTTATAATCTATGCACGCTCAAAATATGAGCATGAAGCCGACTTGATGCCACCGGGGAAGGGGCTCATATTGATGCGGCGCGGTATTGCTTGCTGCGATGCCGCTGCCCTCCTTGGGCGTTTCCTCCCTAGACTTGGGCCGCTCCGAAATTCGTGAGCGGCCCCTTTCTTTTTGCGGCCTTTGCGGCCGTCTTCTCCCCTCACACTACCGGCCCAGCGGCCGTCAGAGCCCGACCCAATTGCGGGCGGCGTTTGGCGCCGCCTCACCGATTTGAACTGTGGCCAAAATCACACGCGTGCGCCGCACGAAGCGGAATCCGATAGGCATTTTAAGGATTGAGTCGATTTTCTCGCCCTTTTATGGGGAAAAAACCCGCCATCTCGCGCCATGTACCTACAAAAACTCTCCGTATTTCAAATACTTAGCCTGGTATACAAGAGTGCGACAAACCACCACTTGATTTTTGGCAGCGCAATGGGCTATTGCTGCATTGCGACATGGCGATTGGCGTCGCTGTGTCGCTGCCCTCCTTGGGCGTTTCCTCCCTAGACTTGGGCCGTTCGCTCTGCGGGCGGCCCCTTTCTTTTTTGGGCCTGCTGCATCGAGGCAACGGCCCATCCGGAGCCATTCCTTTCGGAAATCGCCCCGTGCGCAAATTCGTATATCTGCCATTCAAAAAACGCAAGGCACCTTTTTTATGCCTTATTCAGCCGCAGCCGCCCGTGGCGGCATGAGGGCCTCCGCCGTGCGCGCGACCGCCCCCTGCATCGCGGCGCAAAGGTCTGATCGCACACGATAAAAATTTTGGCCGCGCTGATAATTCGTCTCGTCCATGTAGAGTCCGCGGTTGATTTCGATCTGCACGGCATGCAGGCCTGCCGACGGATTCCCATAGTGTTCGGTGATATAGCCACCCGCATAGGGCTTGTTTCGGACCACCGCATACCCACGCGACGCCAGTTCCTGCTCGAGCGCATCGGTCACGATCCCCGCGCAGCTCGTGGCATAGCGGTCGCCCAGGACGATATCGGCGCGCGCACCCTCTTCCCGGCCTGGGCCTGAGGGCATGGAATGGCAATCCACCAGCACCACCGCCCCGAAGCTGCGATGGGTGCGGGTGATGAGCCGCCGCAGGGCCTGATGATAGGGCTTGTAGAAGGTCTCGATGCGCTCCAGGCCCTCGCTCACTGTGAGGCGGCGATGGTAGATATCCTGCGCCTCGCCCACCACGCGGGCGATGGTGCCGAGCCCGCCGGACACCCGCAGCGACCGTGTGTTGGCGAACGCCGGCAGCCGCCCCTCGAACATGCGCGGGTCAAGCTCGTAGGGCTCGCGGTTGAGATCGAGGAAGGCGCGGGGAAACAGCGCCCGCATCAGCGGCAGCCCGCTTGAGACCACGTCCGCGAACAATTCGTCCACGAAGCTGTCCTCCGAGCGCCGCAAGGTATCGAAATCCAGCCGCGTCTGCTCCATGAAGGTGCGGGGATAGATTCGCCCGCTATGGGGCGAATTGAACACGAACGGCGCCGTGATCGCCTCGGGAAGCAGAATGTCGAAGGCTGGGTCGATGGTGTCGGCGAGGCAGGCTGTCATCGCGGGCCCAAATGATCGATAGGTGAGCCGACGGCCCGGTTCATGATGCCTGGAGCGACACCGTTTTGGGAAGAGGCGAGAAGGTTCACTTCGAATTTACCCGAATGCGCGAAACAAGCCATGGACGCTGCAGCCAGCACGCCGACGGCGCAGCACATGTAACAAGGGGACGAAGGCGTGTCGAAGATCCTGCTCGCCGAAGACGACAACGATATGCGCCGCTTCCTCGTGAAGGCGCTCCAGAATGCGGGCTACCAGGTGGCCTCGTTCGACAACGGCCGTTCGGCGTATGAGCGCATGCGGGAGGAGCCGTTTGAACTGCTGCTGACCGACATCGTCATGCCCGAGATGGACGGCATCGAGCTGGCCCGGCGCGCCACCGAGCTCGATCCCGACCTCAAGGTCATGTTCATCACCGGATTCGCCGCCGTTGCGCTGAACGCCGATGTGGAGGCGCCGCGTGAGGCCAAGGTGCTCTCCAAGCCGTTTCATCTGCGCGATCTGGTGTTCGAAGTGGGAAAGATGCTCGCCGCCGCGTGAGGCGGGGGATATCGTGGCTTGACCGCCTTGCATCCCCCCAGGCTTGCCGATATAGAGGCCTCCTTCCGACGGATGGGCGCGTAGCTCAGCGGGAGAGCATCACGTTGACATCGTGAGGGTCACAGGTTCGATCCCTGTCGCGCCCACCATCCGTACCCCTTCACCCGGCGCCTTTTATGCTCCGGCGGGGCGACTCCTCCCTTCCGAACTTGGCTCTTCGCGCTCGGCTTTGCGTCCGGCCGGCGCGGTCGTTTGCGCGCCACTGCGAACCGGCGAAGACGCTTTCCCCCCGAACGAAGAACCGTTCTAACCTGTTGCCTGGACGCATTTCTTCACATGATGCTGTGTCCCCTCCGCGCGAAAATGCTCTAGGAGAGAGGCGCCGGCCCGCGCGCGGGCCGGCAGCAGAAGCAGGAGACGCCCATGTACATCGCGATGAACCGCTTCAAGGTGAAGCAGGGATCGGAGGCCGAGTTCGAGCGCGTCTGGCGCGAGCGCGACAGCTATCTCGCCACCGTGCCCGGCTTCGTGACCTTCAACCTGCTGAAGGGGCCGCAGAAAGACGACTACACTCTCTACGCCTCCCACACCCATTGGGCATCGAAGGCGGACTTCGAGGGGTGGACGCGCTCGGAGGCCTTCCGCGCCGCCCATCAGAGCGCCGGCACCAACAAGGTGAATTACATCGGCCCGCCCGAATTCGAGGGCTTCGAATCCGTACTTGCCCTGCCGCCGAACGCGGCCTGAGCTTCGGCGGCAGGGCGGCGCGCCAGCGCAATGGTGAACGCAGCCGCCGCTTGGCGCGGCTGCGTTTCGCATTGACCTTGGGACCGCAAAGCCTCATCTCGCCTCGCAAGAGGAGAGACCATGACCCCGTCCCCCGCGCCCTCGGCCGCTTCCTTCGGCGATAAGAGCCATTTCCCCAAAGACCATCCCGCCGTGTCTTACGGGCGGATCGGGGTGCTGCTGGTCAATCTCGGCACGCCGGAGGCGACCGATTATTGGTCTATGCGCGCTTATCTCAAGGAGTTCCTCTGGGACAAGCGGGTCATCGAGGTGAACCGTGCCCTGTGGTGGTTCATCCTGAATGCCATCGTGCTCACCAAGCGCCCGGGTCCCAAGGGCAAGGATTATGAGAGCATCTGGAACAAGGAGCGCAACGAAGGTCCGCTGAAGACCATCACCCGCTCCCAGGCCGAGAAGCTCGCCGAGAGCCTCAAGGATACCGATGGGCGCGTCGTGGTGGACTGGGCCATGCGCTACGGCAAGCCGCCCATCGGAGAGCGCATCGAGGCGCTTCAGAAGGCCGGATGCGAGCGCATTCTGCTGGTGCCGCTCTATCCCCAATATGCCGCCGCTACCACCGCCACCGTGTGCGACAAGGCGTTCGACAAGTTGAAGACCATGCGCTGGCAGCCGATCCTGCGCGTCGCCCCACCCTGGCACGACGATCCGGTCTATATCGACGCCGCCTGCACCGCGCTGGAGCAGCACCTGGCGGCGCTGGATTTCGAGCCGGAGGTGATCCTCGCCTCGTTCCACGGCGTGCCGAAATCCTATCTGCTGAAGGGCGATCCCTATCATTGCCAGTGCGTGAAGACCGCCCGCCTGATGCGCGACCGGCTCGGCTTCTCGCCGGAGAAGTTCCGCCTCACCTTCCAGTCCCGCTTCGGCAATGAGGAATGGCTCCAGCCCTATACCGACAAGACGGTGGAAGCCCTGGCGAAGAGCGGCGTGAAGCGGCTTGCCGTCGTCAATCCCGGGTTCACTGCCGATTGCCTGGAGACGCTGGAGGAGATCGGCGTCGAAAATGCCGAGATCTTCACGCACAACGGCGGCGAGAAATTCGCCGCCATCCCGTGCCTGAACGACAGCACCGAGGGCATGCGGGTGATCGAGGCGGTGGTGCGACGCGAGCTGTCCGGCTGGATCGCAGCCTGAGCGCACACGCCTCGCCGAGCTTGCCCCATGATGGGACAGGAGGTGCCGCCCCTTGCGAACACGCAGGGAACGAACCGGGCGCGAATCGCTGCTTTCGGGAAAACGCGCTTCGTTCTCCCTCCCCCGCCCCCCTCCTCTGCCCAGTCCCGCTGCGGGACGGCCACGCCGGGACGTCCGAACGGTTGAGGAACGAACCGCGTCCGAATCGCGGCACCGGCTGGATCGTCCTTTGTTCTCAGTGTCACTACCGCGCGCTTGCGGCAGCGCGACCGGCGTGCCCTTATCCGCCCGCCGCCTCACGCCGAGGCGCTGCGCGGGAGACATACCCATGCCGTTCGGATTGAATGCGTTCGTCCTGGTTCTGCTGGTGCTGGTCATCGCCGTGGTGTTCGCCGGCGTGAAGACCGTGCCCCAGGGCTATCAATATACCGTCGAGCGGTTCCGCCGCTATACGCGCACCCTCTCGCCCGGCCTCAATCTGATCGTGCCCTTCATCGACCGCATCGGCCAGAAGGTGAGCATCATGGAGCAAGTCCATGATGTGCCGACCCAGGAGGTCATCACCAAGGACAATGCGACCGTCTCGGTGGACGGGGTGGTGTTCTACCAGGTGTTCGACGCGGCCCGCGCGAGCTATGAGGTGGCGCAGCTCGATTCCTCCATCATCGCGCTCACCACCACCAACATCCGCACCGTCATGGGGTCCATGGACCTCGATCAGCTCCTCTCCCATCGCGATGAGATCAACGAGCGGCTGCTGCGGGTGGTGGATGCGGCGGTTTCAAGCTGGGGGGTGAAGATCAACCGCATCGAGATCAAGGACATCGTCCCCCCCGCCGATCTCGTGGCCGCCATGGGCCGGCAGATGAAGGCGGAGCGTGAGAAGCGCGCCGTGATCCTGGAGGCGGAAGGCCAGCGCCAGTCGGAGATCCTGCGCTCGGAAGGCGAGAAGCAGGGGCAGATCCTCCAGGCGGAAGGCCGGCGCGAAGCCGCCTATCGCGATGCCGAAGCCCGCGAGCGCCTCGCCGAGGCCGATGCCAAGGCGACGCAGATGCTCTCCACGGCCATTGCGGCGGGCGATCCGGCGGCGCTGAATTATTATATCGCCGAGAAATATGTGAAGGCGTTCGAAACCCTCGCTGGCGCGCCGAACCAGAAGGTCGTGCTGATGCCCTACGAGGGCACGGCCCTGCTCTCCTCGCTGGCCGGCATCGGCGAAATCGCACGCGGCGCCTTCGGCGGCGAGGACGGCAAATCGATCCGCCGCCCGGGTCCCACCGGGCCCGGCAGCGGGCCGACCCGAGGCGCCTGAGCGGCCATGGGCGATCTTCTCGAACAATCCCTCTGGGCCTGGTTCGTCATCGGCGGCCTGCTTCTGCTGGCCGAGGTGTTCCTGCCGGGCGTGTTCCTGCTCTGGCTCGGCCTCGCCGCGATCGCCACCGGCGGGGTGGCGCTGGTGATGGCGCTCTCCTGGCAGGCCCAGGTGGTGATCTTCGCGATCCTCGCGCTGGTGGCGGTGCTGGCTGCCCGCCAGATCGCGCCCAAGCCCGACAAGGCGAGCGACCGCCCGTTCCTGAACCGGCGGGCCGATGGATATGTCGGGCGCGTCTTCACGCTGGAGCATGCGATCCACGAGGGCATCGGGCGGGTGCGCATCGACGATACCATCTGGCGCGTGGAAGGCCCCGACCTGCCCGTGGGCGCGCGGGTGAAAGTGGTGGCGGCGGATGGGCCGGTCCTGCGGGTGGAGCCGGCCTGAGGCGAACGACACCAACACGGGGCGACTTGGCCTCCCTCCCCCGCAAGGGGGCGGGGAAAAGCGGCACCGCACGCTCTTGCTTGTCCCGGTGATGCCAGGCCGGCAGCAAAGCCGCGACCCGTTCATCTCTGAAAATCCATTGGCCTTAAGGCTGCGGCTCCTCGACATCCCGCACCTCGTGCCTCTCCAGGAACGCCTCGATGGAGAGGGCGCGGAAATCCTCCAGCGCCGCACGCAGGGCCTCGTGGGACCAATCCCACCACGCGAGTGCCTGAAGCCGCGCGGCGATATCCTCGGGAAAGCGCCATTTCACGATGCGCGCCGGCACCCCGGCGACGATGGCATAAGGTGGCACATCCTTGCTCACAACTGCGCCGGCGGCGATCACCGCGCCGGTGCCGATGGTGCGGCCCGGCAAGATCACCGCGCCGTGCCCCACCCACACGTCATGCCCCATATTCAGATGATGGTCGCGCCGCCATTGGAAGAAATCCGGCTCGTCGGCGGCGTCCTCGAAATAGGCTGAGGCGCGATAGGTGAAATGCGACTGGCTCGCCCGCCACATGGGGTGGTTGCCGGGATTGAGCCGCGTCATGGCCGCGATGGAGCAGAATTTGCCGATGCTGGCGTAGGCTATGTCGGCATCATTGGCGACGTAGGAATAATCGCCCATCGTCACTTCGAGCAATTTGGTGCGGGCGCCGACCTCGGTATAGCGCCCGAGCGTGGAGGCCCTCACCTGGGCGCCCTCGTGGATCAGCGCCGCGAGGCCGAGCTTCTTGGGTTGGGATGGGGTCACAGTGCGGGATCCTGCGGGGGCTCAACACCGCCGAGCGGCGCGCGGTGGAGGATGCGGAAGCACTGGCCCGCTTCCGACTGCCGATAGATGGCGATGTCGTCGATCCGCACCGGCAGATGCGCGCCGCTGGCCGCATAAGCCTCGTTCAAACTATTGAGCGCATGGGCGCAGGTCGGCTCGTCGAGCGCCCCGGTCAATGTCATATGGAAGCGGAATTCTTCGAGCACATAGGGATATCCGTGGCGCTCCAGATACGCCATCTGCCGCGCCGAGAGACGATCCGGCCGGCGCCGCGCCACCTCTTCGGGCGTCAGGGGCGCGCGCATAGGGTCGAGTTCCACCACGGCGCAGGCGGCAAGGTCGAGGAGGGCCGGCACCGGCACGGTCGGCACCAGGGCCACGAAGGCGCCGAGCGCCTGCACGTCCAGCGGCGGCAGTTCGAACGGGCGATAGCCCGCCGCGAACGCCGCGACGGCGGCGAACAGATCGGCCTCGTCCAACCCCTCCGCGAGCCGGAACGGCGCCTTCAGCGTACCGTGAAATCCGTAGCGGCGCGGCTCACCGGTCAGGGCGTGCCACGTCTCGGCGTCGAAACCCGCAAGGCTCGGCGGCAGGAGGTCCGCCCCGCTCGCGGCATCATAGCCGATCACGGTGGAGCCGAAGGCCCACAGGGCCCCATCGGCGGGCGGCGCAAGATAAACGGCATAACGCGGCGACATCTATCCCCCGATCGGATTCGGCGCCGCAGGACGCGGGCGGCGCCAAACTAAGGCCGTCGCGCACACGCGCAAGAGACGCGCGGCAGAAGGCATCCGGCAAAAGGCGCGGGCCGGTCAGAACACCCGCGCCCCTTCCACGAAAACCTCGCGTACCACAGGTGTTTCGCCATCCAGCCGGAAGCGCAGCAGGTCGGCGCGCAGCCCGCGCGCCAATTGTCCGCGATCCGCAAGCCCGGCCATGCGGGCCGGCCGGGAGGTGACCAGCGAGAGGGCTTGCGGCAGCGCGATGCCCTGACGGGTCAAGGCAATGGCCGCCTGCAAGAGGCTCGCCGGCACATAATCGGAGGCAAGGGCATCCAGCAGGCCAGCGGCCGCGAGATCCTTCATGGCGACGCCGCCGGAATGCGAGCCGCCGCGCACCACGTTCGGCGCCCCGCCGATGGTGGTCATGCCGGCGGCATGGGCGGCGCGCGCCGCATCCAGCGTGGTGGGAAATTCGGAAATGGTGCAGCCTGCCTCCCGCGCCATGTCCACATGGGCGGGCACGGTATCGTCGTGGCTCGCGAGCACGATCGGCGTCCCGCGCAGGAGCTGGGCGAGGCGGGCATGATTTTCCGCAACCGCCGCGCGGCCGCGCTCGGTGCGCTCTTCCACCTCCTGGTCGACCTCCTCGGCGCTCTTGCCGATGCCGGAGAGGAAGATCTTCAGATGCTCCACATTGCGCCACTGGCGCGTTCCGGGCGTGTGGTCCATCAGCGAGGCGAGGGAAAGCCGGTCGCGGCCGAGCTGCGGCTCCACCAGATCGAGGACGGTCGGGTCCGTCAGTTCGCAGCGCAGATGGATGCGATGATCGGCCCGGAACAAGGGCGCCCCCTGCTCCACAGCGTCCAGCATGGTGGTAAAGAGTTCGCGGCGCACGGATTTCGCCTGGTCGAACCCACCGGCGCAGATGGCGTCGAACACGGTGGTGATGCCCGAGGCGACGGTCTGCCCGTCATGGGCGAGCGCGGCGGCGCGCGGATCGGGCCAGATCACCTTCGGGCGCGGGACGAAATGGCCTTCAAGCGCATCCGTGTGGAGGTCGATCAGGCCCGGCGCGATATAGTCGCCGCCGCAATCCTGCGCCGCGGGAATGTGGGAACGCCCCTCGTCGACATCGTGGATGCGGCCGTCCCGCACCACCAGCGTCCCCGGGGCGATGCGATCCTCGAACACGAGGAGCGCATGGGTCAGAATGATCTCCATCACAGCCTTTCACTGGCGCAACGCTCCGCCTGCCCGCGAGGGGCGAAGCCATGCGTCATACTCCTGAAGTCATGTGTCATAAATGGATGACATGCCGGTGAAGCGCCATCACGATGCCGGCTTCTCCAGCTTCGCCTTCACCACTTGGTAAAGCTGGAAGCGGTCGCCGCTATAAATTAGCTTCATCTCCTCCGGATCCGGGTTCTTGTCGTTGGGCTCGGTGAACAGGAGATAGACATAGTCGAAATGCTGCGGCCACAGGTCCCAATAGCGCGGGCCGTCGATGGTCGGCTCCTCGGAGGAGAGCAGCATCTGCTCCAGAGTCGGCGGCGTGCCGTCCTCCGTATCCACCCAGTCCTTGTACGGAGGCTTCACCCGCAGGATCTGCTTGCCCGGCACGGTGAACGCGGTGGTCACGAGGGCCGACTTCTCGATCATGGCAAGGCACGCCGCATGGACCAGGCCGAGGTCGCGCACGTCATAGCCCCCCGTGGGGTCGGCATAGGCCACCAGCACCTTGGAGCCGCGCTGGATCTGGTCCACCGAGCCGCGGAACGCCACGGTCCATTGCGACAGGCGGTCCCAGACCAATTGCACTTCCCCGACCCGCGCCGCGAGCAGCAGCAGCAGGACCACGGCAAAGCCACGCTGGGCGAGACGGTGGCGCAGGTCCACCTGGATGCAGGCGATCACCATGAAGGCGATGGCGATGGGGATACGCTGGTCCGCCATATAGGTGGCGAAGAAGGTGCGCGGCAAGGCGAGATAGATCACCCCGCTGACGATCAGCAGCGGCGTGATGACCGGGTGCAGGCGGATCAGGCGGTGGCGCACCGCCCATAGGGCGGCCAGCAGGACGATGCCGGTGAGGGCGAAGGCCACATAGTCATAATAGACGTTCACCACCATCTCGACGCCGTCGATCTTGCCACGCGGCTCCCACCAATTCTGGCCGGCGAGCTTCAGCGTCGGGCTTGCGAGCATCAGCGGAACGGTGAAGGCGAACGGAAAGCCGGCGGTGACGAAGCGCACCAGGCGGATCTTCAGCGGCCCGTCGGCGCGCTGCCACAGGCGGTAGAGCTCGTAGGACAGGATGCCGATGCCATAGATGCCGGTTGCCACCAGATGGCAGAAGAACAGCAGCAGCACGAACAGGCAGGACACCACATAGCGCCATGGCCACGCCTTGTCGCGCAGCAGGATCCAGCAGGCGAGGGCCGTCAGCGCCAAGCCGATGCCGAAGATGTAGTTCATCACGCCGACCAGGAACACGCTGTTGTACAGCAGCGGGAAGGCGAGAAGCGCGATCGCCGACCAAGAGCCGAACAGGGCCCGATGCAACAGCATGGTGCCGAACGCGATCAGCGCGAACGTGGTCAGCGTGAAGACTTCGCCGGCGGCATAGACGTTCACGATGCGCGCGAAGATCGGCACCACCATGTCCATCATCAGGTTCGGGATCACGCGCCATTCGATGAAGTAGAAGCGCGACAGGTCCGGGTCGCCCGGCACCGAGGCGATCACATGCATCCGCGCCAGATGGTTCACGTAATCCGACAGCGGGGGAATCGGGTGGGTGAGGATGGGGATCGCCACCATTGCGAGGCAGATGACGAACAGCAGCACGATATAGCGGGGCCGCAGATCGAGCGCGCGTCGCGCATGCTGGCGTGAGGTCGGCATCTAGGTATCCTAAGGGAATGCGAGCGGATGGACAGCGCCGCCCCGCGCGCAGCACGGTTAGGCCGGGAAATGTGTTGGATACAAGGCCTGCGTACGCAGCTCTTTCCTGCGCACACCGCGGCCGATCGCGCTCGCCATCTTGTGACTTTGGCGCGGGCCGCGGCGGCGGGGGGAGCTACGGCGCGACAAAAAGCGTTCGACTTTGCCGCCACATGCTCTAGAACGGCGCCGCCCCAAGCCCGCAGACGTGAGAGGCCGAGCCGATGAGCCCGCAGGACACCGCCGAACTGGCGGAAGGCAGATTGCAAGCTGAAGTGCTCGCGAAGGCCCTCCCCCACATGCAGCGTTACGACGATGCCATCGTGGTGGTGAAATACGGCGGCCACGCCATGGGCGACGAGGCGGTGGCGCGCAATTTCGCCGAGGACATCGTGCTGCTGGAGCAAGCCGGGGTGAACCCGGTGGTGGTGCACGGCGGTGGCCCGCAGATCGGCGCGATGCTCACCAAGCTGGGCATCAAGAGCGAATTCGCAGCCGGGCTGCGCATCACCGACAAGGCGACGGTGGAAATTGTCGAGATGGTGCTGGCCGGCTCCATCAACAAGCAGATCGTGGGCTTCATCAACGAAGCCGGCGGCAAGGCGATCGGCCTGTGCGGCAAGGACGGCAACATGGTGCTCGCCAAGAAGGCGAGCCGCGTGGTGGTCGATCCCGGCAGCAATATCGAAAAGGTGGTCGACCTCGGCTTCGTCGGCGAGCCGGACCAGGTGGACACCATGGTCCTCGACCAGATCCTCGGCCGGGACCTGATTCCAGTACTCGCCCCGGTCGCGGCCGCGCTCGACGGCGGCACCTACAATGTGAATGCCGACACCTTCGCGGGCGCCATCGCCGGCGCGCTCGGGGCAAAGCGCCTGCTCATGCTCACCGACGTGCCGGGCGTGCTGGACAAGGACAAGCAATTGATCCCGCGCCTCACCATCGAGCAGGCGAAGGCGCTGATCGCCGACGGGACGGTCTCCGGCGGCATGATCCCCAAGGTGGAAACCTGCATTTATGCCCTGGAAAAGGGCGTGGAAGGGGTCGTTATCCTTGACGGCAAGGTGCCGCACGCGGTGCTGCTGGAGCTGCTCACCGACCACGGCGCGGGCACGCTGATCACCCGCTGATCCGATTGCGACCGCCACCCCGGCCCGCGCGGCAGGGGTGGCAAACTCTCAGGGACGCATAAGATAAACTTCGCGCAGCCCCGAGAAAGGCGTGCCATGTCCTCAGAAACACCGTCCCCTTCGTTCGAAGCCGTCGAGACCTGGGTGTTCGACCTCGACAACACCCTCTATCCCGCGCATCTCGATTTGTGGACGCAGCTCGACGCGCGCATGCGCGAATATGTGGCCGGCCTGCTGAACCTTACCCTCGACGAAGCCTTCGTGGTGCAGAAGGATTATTATCGGCGCTACGGCACGTCCCTGCGCGGCCTCATGATCGAGCACGGGGTGGACGCCGAGGCCTTCCTCGCCCATGTCCACGATCTCGACCTGTCGGAGCTGGAGCATTCCCCGCGCCTCGCGGCGGCCATCGAGGCGCTGCCGGGCACCAAGCTCGTCTACACCAACGGGTCGGAGCGCCACGCGCAGAATGTGCTGGAGAAGCTCGGCCTCGGCGGGCATTTCGCGGCGGTGCACGACATCGTCGCGGCGGAATTCCATCCCAAGCCGACCGAGGAGGCCTATCAACGCTTCCTGCGCGCCCATGGGGTGGACCCCACCCGCGCCGCCATGTTCGAGGATCTCGCCCGCAATCTGGAAGTCCCGCATCGCATTGGCATGATCACCACCCTGGTGGTGCCGCCGGGCGAACACATCGCGGCGCGTGAGAGCTGGGAGTTCGAAGGCCGCGAAGACGCCTATGTGGACTTCATCACCGAAGACCTCGCCGGCTTCCTGGACCAAATCATTCAAGCGTGAGCGGGACGCGGCCCAAGCGAGAGGAAATCTCCCCCTTTCGCGGGCAGCAGCGCTATCGACGGACCCGCCTTCGCCATGTAAAGAGCGCTTACATGAAGCAATTTCACCCATGAGCTGGTCGAAGTCGAACCGGGAATCGCCCCGGGGCTATCACCACGGCAATCTGAAGGAAGCGCTGGTCCGCGCTGCGCTCGAACTGATCGCGCAAAAGGGGCCGGCCGGCTTCACATTTGCCGAGGCGGCCCGCACCGCCGGCGTCAGCGCGGCGGCACCCTATCGTCATTTTCGTGATCGCGACGAACTGATGGCCGATGTGGCCCGCAGGGGCTTCGAGGCCTTTGAGCAGGCGCTTTTGGCGGCCTGGGGCGACGGGCGGCCTGATCCGCTCACGGCCCTGGAGCGTCTCGGCAAGGCCTATCTCGCCTTCGCCCGCACCGAGCCCGCTTATTATGCCGCCATGTTCGAGGCAAGTGTGCCCCTCGACTCCAGCCCAGAAATGCGCGCGGCGGGCGACCGGGCGTTTGCAGTGCTGCGCACCGCCGCAGAGGCCGTGGCCGCGAGCCTGCCGCCGGCGTCCCGGCCACCGGCTCTCATGATGGCGCTGCACATCTGGTCTCTCGCGCACGGCATCGCCGCCTTGTTCGCACGCGGCGACGGGGCGCGAAGGTCGCTGCCCATGGCCCCGGAAGATCTTCTGGAAGCCGGGCTGCTGATCTATCTCCAAGGCCTGGGCGCCCGGCCGAACTCCTGACGCTCCCTTCGGTCGTCAGCCCTCCCCTTTCGGAATGAGAACCGCGGGCTCGATCCACGCTTCTTGACAAGACGCGGCGTCGTCCATATCTATGTAAATGTTATTAACATTCACTATCGAGGATGGCCGTGCCTATCGTAGCGAAACTTGACGATCTCGGGACCGGAGCTTGGATCGCGCTTGCGGTTCTCGGCTTCGTCTTCTGTTGGCCACTGGGTCTGGCGATACTCGCCTTCACCTTCTGGAGTGGCCGGATGTTTGGTGGAACCAATCGCATGGTGCATTGGCAGGATAAGATGGATCGGAAAATGGACCGGATGCGTCACTGCATGAACCGCGCAGGTGGCAACGGATTCTGGGGGCCTGCCTCCAGCGGCAACCGGGCATTCGATGACTATCGGGCGGAAACCCTCCGCCGCCTGGAAGATGAGCAGCGCGAATTCAAGGACTTCCTGGAACGGCTGCGCATGGCCAAGGACAAGTCCGAGTTCGACCAGTTCATGGCGGAGCGTCGCCGGTCCGGGTCCAGCACGCCAACTCCTCCGAACCCTGAATTTCAGTAAGCACTGAAGGCCGCGCGCCTGAAGCTGACATTAAGAGAAAGGCCGCAGGCGAACCGCCGGCGGCCTTTTTCACGCAATGGACCGTCTGACCGGGCGCGCGCTATTCCGCCGCCTGCGCGGGCTGCACGGCGGGCGCGCGGAACTTGGCGAGCAACTCCGCCTGCTCGGCCTTCACCGCCGCCAGATGCCGCTCCTTCACCGGGCCATAGCCGCGGATCTTTTCCGGCAGGCTGGCCAGCGCCACCGCATAGGCATGAGTGTCGCGGTCGAGCCGCTCCAGCACCTCACCCAGCAATCCCTCATAATCCGCGATCAAGGCGCGCTCGGTGCGGCGCTCGGCGCTGTAGCCGAACACGTCCAGCGGCGTACCGCGCAGGCCCTTCAGCCCGGCGAGAATGCCGAACGCCTTCATCATCCACGGGCCGAAGCGCATCTTGCGCGGCTCGCCGTTCGGCCCCGCCTTGCGGGCGAGCAGCGGTGGGGCGAGATGGAATTCGAACTTCAGATCGCCCTCGAAGGCCGCGTTCGCCTGGCGCTGGAATTCACCGTCGGCGAACAGGCGCGCCACCTCATATTCGTCCTTATAGGCCATGAGCTTATAGAGATTGCGGGCGACCGCCTCGGCCAGCCCGCCACGTCCCGGCGCACGGGTGGTCTCGGCGGCGCGCATGCGCTCCACCAGATCGAGATAACGCCGCGCATAAGCCGCATTCTGATAGGCGGTCAGGGAGGCCACCCGGCGGGTGACGATCTCGTCCAGGCTCTGCGAAAGCTTGCGCGCGTCCGTGGGGGCGGCGGTGGGCCCGAGCAGGGCCTCGACGCGGGCCGGATCGTGCGCCGCGCGGCGGCCCCACAGGAAGGCGGCCTTGTTCATGGCCACCGCCTCGCCGTTCAGCTCCAACGCCCGCAGGATCGCCTCTTCCGATACCGGCAAGGCGCCAAACTGATAGGCATAGCCCACCATGAAGATGTTCTGCGCCAGCGAATTGCCGAACAGCGCCAGGGCGAGCCGGCTGGCCTCGATGAGATGAGTCTTCTCCGGCCCCGCGAGGTCGGAAATGGTGCGCTTCAGCCGCTCGACGGGCAGGGAATAATCGGCGTCGCGGGTGAAGTCGCCGGGCAGAACCTCATGGGTGTTCACCACCACGATGGTCGCGCCGGGCTTGACCGCCGCCAGCACCTTCTTGGTGCCGGCCACCACGAGATCGCCGCCAAGGATCAGGTCCGCCCCACGCGCGGGGATGCGGATGGCGGTGATGTCCTCGGGACGATTGGCAAGGCGGATATGGCTGTAGACCGCCCCGCCCTTCTGCGCGAGGCCGGCCATGTCGATCATGCCGCAGGCCTTGCCTTCCAGGTGCGCCGCCATGCCGAGGATCGCGCCGATGGTCACCACCCCGGTGCCGCCGATGCCGGTGGCGATGATGCCGTAGGTGCCGTGAATTTCAGGGTGCGCGGGCGCCGGCAGATCCGGCCAACCCTGGGCACCGGAGGCCGCGCCCGCTGACTTTTTGGGCTTGGCCCCGTGCACCGTCACGAAGGATGGGCAGAAGCCGTTCACACAGGAGAAATCCTTGTTGCAGGAGGATTGGTCGATCTCCCGCTTGCGGCCCCATTCGGTCTCCAGCGGCTGCACCGAGACGCAATTGGATTTGGTGCCGCAGTCGCCGCAGCCCTCGCACACCCGCTCGTTGATGAGGACGCGCTTGTCCGGGTCGGGATATTGGCCGCGCTTGCGGCGCCGCCGCTTTTCCGAGGCGCAGGTCTGGTCATAAATCAGAACGGTGCAACCGGGCACGGTGGCAAGTTCGCGCTGCACGGTTTCCAGTTCGTCGCGGTGATGGATCGTGAGACCCGCGGGCCACGCCTCCCCGGCGGCATATTTCTCCGGCTCGTCGGTGACGATGACGACCCGCTTGGCGCCCTCGGCGGCAACCTGCCGGGCGATCACCGGCACGGTGAGATTGCCTTCGTGGTGCTGACCGCCGGTCATGGCGACCGCATCGTTGAACAAGATCTTGTAGGTGACGTTCACGCCCGAGGCGATGGATGCCCGCAGCGCCAGATAGCCGGAATGGTTATAGGTGCCGTCGCCCAAATTCTGGAACACATGGCCGCGCTTGGAGAACGGCGCCTCGCCGATCCAGTTCGCCCCCTCCCCGCCCATCTGGGTGAAGCCGGTGGTCTCCCGGTCCATCCACTGCACCATGTAATGGCAGCCGATGCCGGCATAGGCCCGCATGCCCTGCGGCACCACGGTGGAGCTATTGTGGGGGCAGCCGGAGCAGAAATAGGGAATGCGGGTGGCCACATCGCCGGTCGCGGCCAGCACCCGCTGGGCCTCTTCCAGCTCGGCGAGACGGGCGGCGATGTCGGGAATGTCACCATAGGCCAGCAGCCGCTTGGCGAGCGCGATGGCGATATCGTTGGGATCGAGCGCGCCCTTCACGGGGAACAGCCACTTGCCCGCTTCGTCCCGCTTGCCGATGCACACCGGCTGATTGGCGGTGCCGTACAGCTCCTCGCGGACCTGCACTTCGATCAGCGAGCGCTTTTCCTCCACCACCATGATGAGGTCGAGGCCGCGCGCGAACTCCCGCAGGCCCTCGGGCTCCAGCGGCCAGGGACAGGCCACCTTCCAGATGCGCAGGCCAAGATCATTGGCGCGCACCTCGTCGATGCCCAGTTCGTCGAGGGCGAGGCGCACATCCAGATAGCTCTTGCCGACGGTGGCGATGCCGATGCGCGGGCGCGCGCCGCCGGAGGTGATGAACCGATTGAGCCGGTTGGCGCGCAGGAAATGCAGGATCGCGTCGCGCTTGTATTCCTGGAGCCGCTCCTCCTGGGCGATGGGGGTATCGCCGAGGCGGATGTTGAGCCCGCCCGGCGGCAGCGCGAAGCCGAGCGCCGGCTCGATGCGCACCCGGTCCACCCGGCCATCGACGATGCCGGTGGATTCGATGGTGTCCTTCACCGCCTTGAGGCCGACCCAGGTGCCGGCGAAGCGCGAGAGCGCCCAGCCATAAAGGCCATAGTCCAGGATTTCCTGCACGCCGGCGGGGTTCAGCACCGGGATCATCACGTCGACGAAATGAAATTCGCTTTGGTGCGCGGTGGTGGAGCTCTCGCAGGTGTGATCGTCCCCCATGAGCGCGAGCACGCCGCCATGCTTGGAGGTGCCGGCATTGTTGGCGTGGCGGAACACGTCGCCGGAGCGGTCCACGCCCGGCCCCTTGCCGTACCAGAGACCGAACACCCCGTCATATTTGCCCTCGCCCCGCAATTCCGCCTGCTGGGACCCCCACAAGGCGGTGGCGGCGAGATCCTCGTTGAGGCCGCTCTGAAACAGGATGTCGTTGGTGGTCAGGAGCTTCTGCGCGCGGCCGAACTGCTGGTCGAGCCCGCCGAGCGGGGAACCGCGATAGCCGGTGACATAGCCGCCGGTATTGAGCCCAGCGCGCCGGTCACGCTCCTTCTGCATCAAGGTCAGGCGGACCAGGGCCTGAGTGCCGGAAACGAACACGTCGTCCTGCTTGAGGTCATATTTGTCGTCGAGCGAGACGGGCTTCATGGCCATGGGCGCCTCCGGTGCGACGCGACGGCCGCTTGGCCGTTATCCTTCGTGCGCCCTACAGGCGCCGACGCATCTTTTGATCTGCATCAAAGGTTACACGCGCCGGCTTCCCCGGCAATTTCGTTGTTTGGAGGGATTGTGAAATGAAGTTGCTTAAAAACTAGACTTGACGAATTTTGGTGCATCGCACCCGGTTCTTCGCATATGCGTTGGCGGCTGTGAGGCCCATGCCCCCCCTCAGCCGGGAAGAAGCCGCTCACTGACGGCATAGCCGGTGAGCAGGGCGACACCGAAAAAGCAGACCAGCATGGCCGCGCCCATCTCGATGGCCAGCAGCAAGGCGGCGCCCCGTCCTGAGGCGACCGTGGCAAGCTTCACCGCCAGCCTCTTGCCGTACACCGCGAGCGCGGCGATGCCCGTGACCGTCAGCGCGGTTCCGAGGCCCATGGCGAAGGTGGCAGCGACGCCGCTCCAGATCACGCCCTGCGACAGCGCGAAGGTCAGCACCAGGATCGCGCCCGAGCAGGGCCGTGCACCGGCCGAAATCACCGCCACCCCCGCGCGCTTCCACCCGCCCCGCCCATCCAGGAGATGGGGATCTGGGGCGTGCTTGTCGCTGCAGCCGCACTCCGGTCCATGCACATGACCCGCCGGCTGGCCGCGCAGCACCGCCACCAGGCTGCGCGCCTTGCGGAAGGCGAGATAGGCGCCGAACACGGCGATGCCGCCATAGGCTGCGATCTCCAGCACATTCATCGCCCCCGCCATGGAGGCCGCGGTGCCGCCCAGCAGGATCGCCAGGATGCCGACGAACAAGACCGCCGCCAGCGCCTGAACCATGCCGGCCGCGAGCGCCAGCAGTGCCCCGCGCCGCAGCGTGCCGCCGTCCGCCAGGAGATAGGAGGAGATCACCGCCTTGCCGTGGCCCGGACCTGCCGCATGGAACACGCCATAGGCGAAGGAAAGGCCCGCCAGCAGGCCGAAGGCATTGCCATCCGCCTTCGCCGCCCGCACCGCCTGGATCAAGGCGCGATAGAAGGCGCTCTGCTGGGCGATGAGAAAGCCGGTGATGCCGGAAGGGGCCGGCCCGCCCGCCCCGAGCCCGAACGGGGTGGTCTTCGGTCCGCCGATGGCACCCGGCGTCTGCGCGAGGGACGGCTCGACCGCAAGGAGGACAGCGACAGCCGCGAGGAAGGCGACAAGCAGGCCGGCTCCGCAGGCGTACTTGCGCATATTGGTATTAAAATACCATTTCGAAAGCATCATGAGTGAATCTTCCGATGGGTCATGCGAAACTTCTGCGGAATTTGCCAGAACCTCGCCGAACACGCGGCGAGAAACGCGGTCAAGGGCACTTCACCGCGACTTTGTCCGCGTACTGGGCGCCGTACGTGCTCGAACTGGTGAGATTGGTGAAGAACTCCTCACCCAGCTGCATGCTCTGGGGCTGCTCCGGCTGGATGGTATTGAAGGTGCAGCCCGCCGGCGCCCCGGCCAGGGACACCGGGTTCTTCTCGGCGAATTCAAACGAGACGAAATAGGTCGGATCGTAGATGTCGAAGCTCATGCTTCCCTTGGCGGGGATTGGTTTTACCAAGGGCAGGAAGAAGTGCAGCGTCAACGCTTCGTTTTCATAGGTCAGGTGATAATCCACCGGGTCCTTGAAGGTGAGCTTCGCCGTCGCGGTCTTCGCTTTGACGAAATAATCGTATTCCTTAAGGGACGTGACATTTACTTCCGCGAGCGGCTTCAGGACGCTGTCCGGATACGATCCGTCCTTGTTGCGCTCCAGGCCTTGAAGCGCAAAAGCCGTGAAAGCCTCGTCGAAGGTCCAGTCCTGGTTCAGGCCGGTGATGGTGCCGTCGGGGGCATAGACCACCTGGGTCTTCATCGTCACCCACACATGAGGATGCGCCGAGGCAAGGCCGGTGCCCGCAAGCAAGGCCAGGACCGCTGCGGCGAACCTCAAGGCGAATCGCGCTTTCATGCTTCCCCACTTCATGGCGCAGACTGATCGCCCGCGAGTTCGGCGGAATGGTGGCGCACCGCCTCGCATTGCAGACATCATGCCGTTAGGGAAGTGTGAAAATCGCCGCAAGAGCGCGTGATCTCATTGCCTCTGCGACGGGTAGCCGATGGTCTTCGCGACGGGGAAAATCCAGTGCGGGCGCCGCACTGGCATTCTCACAGCAGGTGTCAGTCGGTCTCGCCGGCGCCCTGGAAGAAATCCTTCATCTTGGCGAAAAAGCCGTTCGATTCCGGATTGGTCTCGCTGGAGCATTCACGCTCGAACTCGGAGAGCAATTCCTTTTGCCGCTTGGTGAGGTTCTGCGGCGTTTCCACCACCACTTGCACATACATGTCGCCATGGGCCCGCGAGCGCAGGATCGGCATGCCCTTTCCAGACAGGCGCAGGCGCTTGCCGGACTGTGTGCCCTCAGGGATGCGCACCTTCGTCTTCTCGCCGTCGATGGTCGGCACCTCGACCGAACCACCGAGCGACGCCGTGACCATCGAGATCGGCGCACGGCAATAGAGATCCGCCCCCTCGCGCTGGAAGAAGGGATGGGGCTCCAGCGACAGGAAGATATAGAGATCGCCGGCAGGACCACCCCGCACGCCGGCCTCCCCCTCGCCGCCGAGGCGGATCCGCGTGCCATCCTCAACCCCGGCCGGGATCTGGACAGAAAGCGAACGCTCGCGCGTCACCCGGCCCGCGCCGCCACACGCGGTACAGGGATCTTCGATGACACTGCCCCGGCCCTGGCAGGCCGGGCAGGTGCGTTCAAGGGTGAAGAAGCCCTGGGCATGGCGGATCTTGCCGGCGCCGCCGCAGGTCCGGCACACCTTCGGCTGGGTGCCGGGCTTAGCGCCCGAACCCGAGCAGGTCTCGCAGACGATGGAGGTGGGAATCTTGATTTCGGCGGTCTTGCCGGCGAACGCCTCTTCGAGCGTGATCTCCATGTTGTAGCGCAGGTCCGCGCCGCGCCCGCGCCCGCCCTGCGCACCGCCCCGGCCAGCGCCGCCGCCGCGTCCGCCCACGGAACCGCCGAACAGATCGTCGAAGATATCAGCGAACGTGGAGGCGAAATCCGGTCCGAAGCCGGGACCACTCCCGCCACCATTCTCGAACGCGGCATGGCCGAAGCGATCATAGGCCGCGCGCTTCTGCGGGTCCTTGAGCACTTCATAGGCCTCGCTGACCTCCTTGAAGCGCACCTCGGCCTCCCCGTCGCCCTGGTTGCGATCGGGATGCCACTTCATGGCCAGCTTGCGATAGGAGGCCTTCAGCACCGTCTCGTCGGCGCTACGCTCACAGCTGAGAACTTCGTAATAATCGCGCTTTGACATGGCTTCGTTTACCCGCCGCCCGGTTCAGGCGTCCTCGACATAAAGGTCAGCCCCGGCGCCTTGCCGGCCTCCACCGGCAGAAAGCCGCAGCCCCGCCGTCGGAAACGTCGACCCCCGGGACCGGCCCGGGGGTGACTTGCTTTGACTGTTCACATGCACCTGTGTGGTACAGGCAAGGATCAGGCCGACTTTTTCTTGTCGTCGTCGACTTCGGTGAACTCAGCGTCCACCACGTCGTCCGCCGGCTTGGCGGAAGCACCGGGCTCGCCGCTCTGCTGGGCCGCATACATGGCCTCGCCCAGCTTGAGCGACACCTGCGCCAGGGCCTGCGTCTTGGCCTGGATCGCGTCCACATCCGAACCTTCCAGCGCGGCCTTCAGTTCAGCCAAGCCGGTCTCGATGGCGGTCTTCTCGGCAGAGCCGACCTTCTCGCCATATTCCGCGACCGCCTTTTCGGTGGAGTGGACCAGCGCTTCGCCGTGGTTCTTGGCTTCAGCCAAGGCCTTGCGCTTCTTATCTTCCGCGGCGTGCGCCTCGGCGTCCTTCACCATCTTCTCGATGTCGCCCTCATTGAGGCCGCCGGACGCCTGGATGCGGATCTGCTGCTCCTTGCCCGTGCCCTTGTCCTTGGCGGACACCTGCACGATGCCGTTGGCGTCGATGTCGAAGGTGACTTCCACCTGCGGCACGCCGCGCGGCGCGGGCGGGATGCCCATCAGGTCGAACTGGCCGAGGACCTTATTGTCCGCCGCCATTTCGCGCTCGCCCTGGAACACCCGGATGGTCACCGCCGTCTGGCCGTCCTCGGCGGTGGAGAACACCTGGCTCTTCTTGGTCGGGATGGTGGTGTTGCGGTCGATCAGGCGGGTGAACACGCCGCCGAGCGTCTCGATGCCCAGCGACAGCGGGGTCACGTCGAGCAGCAGCACGTCCTTCACATCGCCCTGGAGCACGCCGGCCTGGATGGCGGCGCCGATGGCAACCACTTCATCCGGGTTGACGCCCTTGTGGGGCTCCTTGCCGAAGAACTGCTTCACGATCTCCTGAACCTTGGGCATGCGGGTCATGCCGCCCACCAGCACCACTTCGTCGATCTGGCCGGCGGAGAGACCCGCATCCTTCAGCGCGAGCCGGCAGGGCTCGACGGTGCGCTGGATCAAATCGTCCACCAGCGCCTCGAACTTGGCGCGGGTCAGCTTCATGGTCAGGTGCTTGGGACCGGACGCATCGGCCGTGATGAAGGGCAGGTTGATTTCGGTCTGGGTCGCGGACGACAGCTCGATCTTCGCCTTTTCGGACGCTTCCTTGAGGCGCTGCAGGGCGAGCTTATCGTTGCGCAGGTCGATGCCCTGCTCCTTCTTGAACTCGTCGGCGAGGTAATTGACGAGCCGCATGTCGAAGTCTTCGCCGCCCAGGAACGTGTCGCCGTTCGTGGACTTCACCTCGAACACGCCGTCGCCGATTTCGAGCACCGACACGTCGAACGTGCCGCCGCCGAGGTCGTACACCGCGATGGTGCCGGCAGACTTCTTGTCGAGACCATACGCCAGCGCAGCCGCCGTGGGTTCGTTGATGATGCGCAGCACCTCAAGGCCGGCGATCTTGCCCGCGTCCTTGGTGGCCTGACGCTGGGCGTCGTTGAAGTAAGCGGGGACGGTGATGACCGCCTTTTCCACCTTCTCGCCCAGGAACGCCTCGGCGGTTTCCTTCATCTTCTGAAGGATGAAGGCCGAGATCTGCGAGGGCGAATATTTCTTGCCGTCCGATTCCAGCCACGCATCGCCGTTGTCGGCGCGCACGATCTGGTAAGGAACGAGCTTCTTGTCCTTCGCGACGGTGGGATCGTCGTAGCGGCGACCGATCAGGCGCTTCACCGCAAAGAAGGTGCGCTCGGGATTGGTGACGCCCTGGCGCTTGGCCGGCTGGCCGACGAGGCGCTCACCGTCTTCCGTGAAGGCGACGATGGACGGCGTGGTGCGCGCGCCTTCCGCGTTTTCGATGACTTTCGGGCTGGAACCCTCCATCACCGCCACGCAGGAATTTGTGGTGCCGAGGTCGATGCCGATGATCTTGGACATGTACTTCTCCTTATCGGCAGACCGGCCGGGCCTTTGCAGCGCCCATGAAGGATGCCCGCGGGCCCCTCCCGCGGCTGTCCGCCGGTCCCCGTTGCATTGGGGTACGCTGTGATCACAGCGTTCGAGGCCGATATAGGAGGGGTCCTTAGGCGCCGCAAGGCATGCTTGGCTGCACCATACTGCTTTTTCACCTTCTCGCGATCAGGAGACGCAAATAGGCACCCCCGAGGCCTCCCCGGCGGGTCCCGATTTGCGGTTCCGACGTTTTTTCGCGCCCAGCGCCTCCGAGGGGCAACTCTGAATTTAGCTACCTTATTACCTCTATTATCTGTCGGGTGGATGGCTCGACGAGGATCGTCTGGTTATCCGGCATCACCACGTAGCGGTAGCGCGCGGCATCAAACCCGCCATAGGAGCCATCGGGGGCAAAGCTATACAATTGCACCTCCTGCGGCATCACGGTACCGGTCACGGGGGCAAAATCGGGCGGCATCACAAACACTTCGGCACGCGGCTGCTGGACCACATAGCGCTGGATCTGGACCTGCTGCTCGGGCGTCACGACCACATAGCCGGACGGCTGCGTGACGATGACCACGGAGGTCTGGGCGCCGGCTGACGAGGCGCCGAGCACCAAGGCGAGGGCGCCGGCGGCGCCGAGAAAATGTGTGTTCATGCGGTTTCTCCTGCCCTTCCCATTATGTTGGGGAACGCGGGCTTGCAGGTTCGCGTTCCCTCGGAAACCCTGGGGCCCGGCCCTGCCTCGCAAAGCGGGATGGGTGATGGGAGGAGATCAGCGGTGCCGCAGCCTTTGGAGGTCGCCCCCGGATGCCTGTATTGGCCTGCCTTTCTCGACCGGAAGGCGCAGCAGGCGCTGATGGGGGAGATCGATCGCATGCTCGCGGTGGCGCCCCTGTTCACACCGCGCATGCCACGGACTGGAAAGGCTTTTTCGGTCAGGATGAGCAATTGCGGACCGCTTGGCTGGGTCTCGGACGAGGCGGGATATCGCTACCAGCCGTTTCACCCCGACACCCGAGAACCCTGGCCCCCGATGCCCGCATCCCTGGTGGATATATGGTATCATACAACCGATGTGACCTATCCGCCGCAGGCCTGCCTGATCAATTGGTACGCGCCCGATGCCCGCATGAGCCTGCATCAGGACCGAGACGAACATGACTTCTCAGCCCCTGTTCTGTCGATTTCCCTGGGAGATTCTGCAGTCTTCCGCATTGGAGAAACCGAACGTCGCGGACCGACCAGATCCCTGCGCTTGGCCTCGGGGGATGTGCTGATGCTCTCGGGGGAAAGCCGGCTCGCCTTCCACGGGGTCGATCGCATCCTGCCCGGCAGTTCCACCTTGCTCCCCCATCCCGGCCGGTTCAACCTGACGCTCCGGCGCGTCGACCCGGCATGAGCGCGGGTCACGCTTCCGCCGGGTTTCGCCGCCAAGACGCCATGATGGGTCGGCCATGCCGGTGTTCGCCCCGGCGGGGCCGGCCGCAACGGATTTTGCCGCAATGGGATTGCCGAAGATGAAGATGCGCCTTGGGGTCGCGCTTGCCGTGCTGGTGGTTTCGGGCGGGCTTGCCGCGGCTGCCGATGCCATATTTCCACGAGGAACCCTGGTGGGCCTCGTTCCGCCGGACGGCATGGTGGAGAGCCAGACCTTCTCCGGCTTTGAGGATCGCAGCAAAGCCGCTTCCATCCTGATCATCGAAATGCCGGCCCAAGCCTATCCGCAGGTCGAGGCGGGCTTCACCGACGCGGCGCTGGCGACCAAGGGCATTACGGTCGAAAGCCGGGGCCCCCTGGTGCCCGACCCCACGGCCCTGCCGCAGACCTCGCCGTTCCGCGAGGGCAAGTCGCTGCTGGTGATCGGCAAGCAGACCGCCGGCCCCGTGGTCGCCAAGAAGTGGATCCTGCTTGCCGGCTCGCCCAAGGGGACGGCCCTGGTTACGGTACAGCTTCCCGAAGCCAATACCGGCCAGCTCACCGACGAGGCGGTCCGCAAAAGCCTGGCGACGCTGGCCTTCCGCGCACCACCCTCGACCGGCGAGCAATTGGCGGGACTGCCCTTCAAGCTCGGCGAGCTGGCGGGTTTCCGAGTGGTGAAGGTGATTGGCAATACCGCGGTCGTGCTCACAGAGGGCGACAAGGACGTGGTCGAAAGCGCGAGCCAGCCGATTTTCGTGGTCGGCGTTTCCCCCGGCACGCCGCGTGAGGACGATCGCGGGCAATTCGCCCTGCGGTCCCTCTCCTCGGTTCCGGCGGTGCGTGACATTCACCTCGAACGGGCCGAACCGCTGCGCATCGGCGGCCAGCCGGGGTTCGAGATCATCGCCAGCGCCAAGGACGCAACGTCCGGGGCCGATGTGAAGGTGATCCAGTGGCTCCGGTTTGGCGCCAATGCGCACATCCGGATGATCACCGTGGTGAAGGCCGATGCCTTTCCCGATACCTACACCCGCGTCCGCGCCATCCGGGACGGCCTGGAGACCAATTGACCGCTGAAACGAAAGACCGCCCACGGCGAGGCCGGGGCGGTCTGATCGCAAGGCTGCGAGAGGATCAGTGCCTCAGGAGGCGGACCCATTGTCGGCTTTGGCTTCGCCCGCCGCCGCCTTCGGGCCGCCGCGCGAAACACCGACCATGGCCGGACGCAGCACCCGGTCGCCGATCACATAGCCGGACTGAACCACCTGAACGACGGTCCCGTTGGGAACGCTCGCGTCGGGAACCTCGAACATGGCCTGGTGGAGATTGGGATCGAATTTCTCGCCCACCGGCTCCACCTTGCGAATGCCGTGCTTTTCCAAACCCTTGTGCAGGCTGCGCTCGGTCAGCTCCAAGCCGTCGAGCAGCGCCTTGAACGCGCCTTCCGCCTTTTCCTTGGCTTCCGCCTCAACCGCGCCCAAGGCGCGCGCTAAATCGTCGGCCACATTCAGCACGTCGCGAGCGAAGGAGGCGATGCCATAGGTCTTGGCATCGGTGACTTCCTTCTCGGCCCGGCGCCGGATGTTCTCCGCTTCCGCATAGGCCCGCAGGAACTTGTCCTTCAAGTTCGCGACCTCAGCTTCCAGCCGCTGCTTCTCCGCCTGGAACGCACCGCCTTCAACGGCCTCGGCACACGCCTCCATCGTGGCGCCTTCCGGGTCGATATTCGGGTCGGTGTGGGGCTTCGCGTCTTTCGCGCCACCCTGATCGCTCATGCCCATGTCCTCATCGCTGCAAACACCGCCCAAAGGGGAAGTGCATCAATTTCGCCCCGCATATCGGGGGCATGGCGAGAAAAATCAAGCCGCGTCGGCCCCTGGGGCACCCAGAACGCGGCTGACGACCCGTGCGGTGAAATCCACCATGGGGACAATGCGGCCGTAATTGAGCCGGGTCGGGCCAATGACGCCCAGCACTCCCAGCACCCGCCCCTGGCTGTCGTGATACGGCGCGACGATGGTGGAGGAGCCAGAAAGGGAGAACAATTTATTCTCCGAGCCGATGAAAATACGCAAGGATTGGGCATCTTCCGCCCGGCCCAGCAGGTCCACCACGTCGCGCTTGGATTCCAGGTCGTCGAACAGCAGGCGGATGCGCTCCAGGTCTTCCAGGGCGTGGAGATCCTCCAGCAGCTTGGCCTGCCCGCGCACGATCAGCTTGCGCTCGGCCGGCACGTCGCCGGACCAGGAGGCAAGGCCCGCCTCCACCACCCGCGCGGTCAGGGCGTCGAGTTGCTGGCGCAGATCGCTCAACAGATTTTCCATCTCGCCGCGCGCTTCGGCCAGGGTGCGGCCGCGAATATGGGCGTTGAGGAAATTGGTGGCCTCGGTCAGCGCCGAGGCCGGCAAGCCGAGCGGGAGGGGCACGGCCCGGTTTTCCACCTGCCCGTCCTCGGACACGAGGATCACCAGGGCCCGGTTGGAATCCAGCGGCACGAATTCCACATGCTTCAGGCGGGGATCGGTTTTGATGGCGGTGACAACGCCCGCGCCGCGCGACAGGCCCGACAACAAGGCGGACGCCTCGCGCAGCACGCCGTCCACGGTATAGCCCTTGGCGGCGGCGGCGACCTGGGATTCGATATTGCGCCGGTCGCCCTCGCTGACGTCGCCAATCTCCATCAACGCATCGACGAAGAAGCGCAGCCCGCGTTCGGTCGGCAGGCGCCCGGCGCTGGTGTGGGGGGCATAGATCAGCCCCGCGGCCTCCAGGTCCGCCATCACGTTTCGCACGGAGGCCGGCGACAGCGACATGGGGATGAGGCGGGCAATGTTGCGCGAACCCACCGGCTCGCCGGTGGCGAGATAGCTTTCAACGATCTGGCGGAAGATCTCGCGCGAACGCTCGTCGATCTGGCCGAGGGCTGCGGACGGCAGGGAAAGGAAGGGGTCCAACGGCACGGAATTTGACCTCGGGTACGGTCTTTAAATGTGTCTGCTCCGGCCCTCGGTTTCAAGCGGCCTTGCAGTCGCGCGCGCTCGGCGCCTAAAAGGGGGCCCTTCGAACCAATGACAAGGACCATATTATGCGCCCGAGCCGCCGCGCGAGCGACGAGATGCGAGCCGTTTCCTTCGAGCGCAATGTTCTGCGTCATGCCGAGGGCTCATGCCTCGTCAAGTTCGGCGACACCCATGTGCTGGTGGCCGCGACCCTTGAGGAGCGCCTGCCGCCGTGGCTGAAGGGCCAGGGGCGCGGCTGGGTGACGGCGGAATATTCCATGCTGCCCCGCGCCACGCTTGAGCGCACCCGGCGCGAAGCCACCACCGGCAAGCAGTCCGGCCGCACCCAGGAGATCCAGCGGCTGATCGGCCGTTCGCTCCGCTCCGTGACCGATCTCGTGGGCCTCGGCGAGCGCCAGATCACGCTCGATTGCGATGTGCTCCAGGCCGATGGCGGCACCCGCACCGCCGCCATCACCGGCGCCTGGATCGCCCTGCACGACTGCATGACCTGGATGTACTCGCGCTCCATGCTGAAGAGCATTCCCCTGCGCGAACACGTGGCAGCGGTCTCCTGCGGCATTTTCGAGGGGACCCCGGTGCTCGATCTCGACTATCCCGAGGACAGCAAGGCGGAAACCGACGCCAATTTCGTCATGACCGGCTCCGGCGGCATCGTCGAGATCCAGGGCACGGCGGAAAAGACTCCCTTCACCGAGGCCGAGTTCCTGCACTTGCTCTCGCTCGCCCGCACCGGCATCAACCAATTGGTGGATTTGCAGAAGCAGGCGGTGGCCTGATGTCCCATCGCCGGCTCGAGGGGCGGCTGGTGGTCGCCACGCACAACAAGGGCAAGCTCATCGAGATGCGGATGCTGCTCGAACCCCATGGGGTGGAGGCGGTCGCCGCCGGCGAACTGGGTCTGCCCGAGCCCGACGAGACCGGCACCACCTTCGCCGCCAATGCCCGGCTGAAGGCGGTTGCGGCGGCGCAGGCGGCGCAATTGCCCGCCTTCGCCGACGACAGCGGGCTGGTGATCGACGCGCTCGGCGGCCAGCCGGGCATCCATACCGCCCGCTGGGCCGGGCCGGAGCGCGATTTCGAAAAGGCGATGGAAACCATCCAGTCGCTTCTTGTGGCCCGAGGCGCCACCGATCCCGCGGCGCGCACCGCGCGCTTCGTCTCGGCCTTGTGCCTTGCTTGGCCGGACGGCCATGTGGAGGAATTCGAGGGCGTGGTGGAAGGCGAGCTGGTGTGGCCGACCCGAGGCGCGAAGGGGTTCGGCTATGACCCCATGTTCGTGCCCGAGGGCCATGCCCGCACCTTTGCGGAGATGAGCGCGGAGGAGAAGCACTCCATGCCGCCGCTCGGCTTCGGCCTCTCCCATCGCGCCCGCGCCTTCCGCCAATTGGCGCAGGCGTGCCTGGAGGGATGACCACGACCACCGCCTTTCCGCCTGTTCCCGCCTCAAGAGGTCCAGGCCCTCTCCCGCTTGCGGGGAAGGGAGCAGACCGTGCCGGTGAAGACACGGCGGGCGGTTTTGGCGTCTATGTGCATTGGCCGTTCTGCCTCGCCAAATGCCCCTATTGCGACTTCAACAGCCATGTGCGGCACGCGCCGCCGGACCAAGCGCGCTTCGTCGCCGCCTTTCGGCGCGAGATTGCGCACATGCGCGCCCTCACCGGGCCGCGGGTGGCGGGCACGGTATTTTTCGGCGGCGGCACCCCCTCCCTCATGGCGCCGGCCACGGTCGCGGCGATCCTGGAGGCGATCAACACCGCCTGGCCGCTTGCCGCCGATGCCGAGATCACGCTGGAAGCCAACCCCACCAGCGTCGAGGCCGAACGGTTTCGCGGCTATCGGGCGGCGGGCGTGAACCGAGTGTCGCTCGGCGTGCAGGCCCTGGACGATGCGGAACTGAAGGGGCTCGGCCGCATGCATTCGGTGGACGAGGCGCTTGCAGCCGTAGCCATCGCCCGCGCTGCCTTCGAGCGAGTGTCGTTCGACCTCATCTATGCCCGCCCGCGCCAGAAGCCGCAGGATTGGGCGCGTGAGCTGAAGCGCGCCATCGCCGAAGGCTGCGAGCATCTCTCGCTGTACCAGCTCACCATCGAGCCGGGCACCATGTTCGAGAAACTCTATTCCGCCGGCAAGTTGCTGATCCCCGACGACGATCATGCCCGCGCCCTGTGGGACGTGACGCAGGAGATCACCACGCAGGCCGGCCTGCCGGCCTATGAGATTTCCAACCATGCGCGCCCGGGCGCCGAGGCGCGGCACAATCTGGTCTATTGGCGCTACGGCACCTATGCCGGCATCGGCCCCGGCGCCCACGGCCGGCTTGCGGTGGAGGGAAAGCGCCGCGCCACCTTCACCCAGAAGCAGCCGGAGAAATGGCTGGACCTGGTGGAGGCGAACGGCCACGGCATCGTCACCGACGAAACGCTGGCGCGCGATGAACAGGCCGACGAATTGCTGCTCATGGGGCTGCGCCTCGCCGAAGGCGTGGATCTTACCCGCCATGCCCGGCTGGCGGGACGCGCGATTCCGCAGGCGCGCATCGCTCCGCTGGAAGCCGATGGTCTCGTCAGGCGCACCGGTGACCGGCTCGCGGCGACATCGGCCGGCTTCCCGGTACTGAATGCCATCATCGCCGCGCTTGTGGATTGACGCCTATTTCGGGAAGAAGCCATCGGGAATGTCGAATTCCCCTTCCAGCTTCACACCCGCGCGCTGAAAGAAGTCGGAGCCGAGCACGCTCACCGGATCGGTGCGGCAGGCGATGTCCGCAAGCGCCTTGCCATCCTTCTCCACCGCCACGCCGGCGATGCCGAGCGGCCCCCCCTGCGGGTTCCATTTGCCGATGGCGGTGAAGACGGTGTAACGGAACGGCGGCTTCTCGAACCGCAGCCAGGCCCCGCCGCCACCGGCGAACATCAGCCGGCCGGCGGTGAAGGCCTTGGCCGGCGGCGTGCCGGGCTCGGGATAGGTGAGTTCCACGCTGTGCGTGCGGCCATAGCGGTATTGTACCGCGCCTCGACCGGAGGCGAAGTCGCCGGAAGCGCAGACCGAAATGATCCGCGCTTCAGTCGGACAGGAAAAGATGACGGCTTCGTCCGCTTTGCACAGGCTGGGCTCAGGCGCGGCGCGGGCCGGGACCGCAAGCACTGCCAGCGCCAGCGCCGCCAGCAGGCGAGAGAACGGAAAAGCGGTGGATCCGAAAGACATGAGCGCGCCCCGCGGGAAGAATCGTAGGAAGACTATATCACGCGCGGCAGACCCTACCGTTCGCTGCGGGAGATCACGTCCATAAGTTCCGCGACCTTCTTGCGCTGCTCGTCGGCATCGCCGGAGCGGATCGCGTGCTCGACGCAATGGGCCACATGATCGCGCAGCACTTCTTCTTCCGCCCGCCGCAGGGCCGCGCGCACAGCGGAGATCTGGGTGATGAGGTCGATGCAATAGCGATCCTCCTCCACCATGCGCGAAATGCCGCGCACCTGCCCCTCGATGCGGTTGAGACGTTTCAGGACGGAGGACTTTGCCGGGTCACGCATGCTTGCCATATACCCCCGGTGGGTATAAATAACAAGTGATAGATACCCCCTGGGGGTTCTTCCGAGAAGTCAATTCGCGTCTTTCTGAGCAAGCGCAAAGACCGCCGCGCGCAGAGACGCAATGAGGCGACCATGGCACATGATCCGCACCCCCCGTCTTCCGCCTCCCCGACCGGGACAGAACCGGCCGCAAGCTGCTGCGGCGGCCCGGCGCCGCTGAACATGCCGGAAAAGCCGGCCGCCGCGCCCTGCTGCGGCTCGGCCAAAGGCGCCGAGCCGGGCAAGGCCGAGGCCGGGCACCAGCACGCGGGCCACGATCACACGGGCCACGATCACGCCAGCCACGATCATTCCGCCTGCGGCCATTCCCACATGGCCAAGGACCCGGTCTGCGGCATGGATGTGGATCCCCACACCGCCAAGCACCGGGCCGAGCACAATGGGCAGCCGTTCTATTTCTGCTGCGCCGGCTGCAAGACCAAGTTCGAGGCCGATCCCGAGCGCTACCTCGCCGACAAGGCGGCCCCCGCCGCGCCGGTGCCGGAGGGCACGGTGTTCACCTGCCCCATGCATCCGGAGATTCGCCAGATCGGCCCCGGCTCCTGTCCCATCTGCGGCATGGCGCTCGAACCGGACCTGGTGACCCTGGACGACGGCCCCAATGCCGAACTCCTCGACATGACACGCCGGTTCTGGATCGGCCTTGCCCTCACCGTGCCGGTGTTCGTGCTGGAAATGGGCCAGCACCTGTTCGGCCTGCACTTGCTGCCGCAGCAGACCTCGAATTACATCCAGCTCGTCCTCGCGACCCCGGTTGTGCTGTGGGCCGGCCTGCCCTTCTTCGAGCGCGGCGCCGCCTCGGTGCGCAGCGGGCACCTCAACATGTTCACGCTGATCGCCCTCGGCACCGGCGTGGCGTTCCTCTACAGCCTTGTCGGCACGTTCGCGCCCGGCTTGTTCCCCCAGGCGTTCCAGACCCATGACGGGGCCGTGCCGGTCTATTTCGAGGCCGCCGCCGTGATCACGGTTCTGGTGCTGCTCGGGCAGGTGCTGGAATTGCGGGCGCGCGACCAGACCTCCGGCGCCATCAAGGCTCTGCTCGGCCTCGCGCCCAAGACCGCACGGCGCCTCAATGCCGACGGGACAGAAGAAGACGTGGCACTGGACCTCGTCCATCCCGGCGACCGGCTGCGGGTGCGGCCGGGTGAGAAGGTGCCGGTGGACGGCACGGTGGAAGAGGGCCGATCCAGCCTGGACGAATCCCTCATCACCGGAGAATCCCTGCCGGTCTCCAAGGAAGCCGGCGACCCGGTGATCGCGGGCACGCTCAATGTCAGCGGCGGCATCGTCATGCGCGCGCAGAAGGTGGGCCGCGAGACCCTGCTGTCCCAGATCGTGCAGATGGTGGCGCAGGCCCAGCGCTCGCGCGCGCCGATCCAGAGGCTGGCGGATCAGGTCTCCGGCTGGTTCGTGCCGGCAGTCATCGCCGCCGCCCTGGTGGCCTTCGGCGTGTGGATGCTGGTCGGCCCCGAGCCGCGCCTCACCTTTGCGCTGATGGCCGGCGTGTCGGTGCTGATCATCGCCTGCCCCTGCGCCCTCGGGCTCGCCACCCCCATGTCGATCATGGTGGGTGTCGGGCGCGGCGCCCAGGCGGGCATTCTCATCAAGAGCGCCGAAGCCCTCGAACGGCTGGAAAAGGTCGATACCCTGGTGGCCGACAAGACCGGCACCCTCACCGAGGGCAAGCCCAAGCTCACCGCCGTCCGTGCCCTCGGCCGCACCGAGGACGAGGTGCTGCGCCTCGCCGCCAGCCTGGAAAAGCCGAGCGAGCACCCGCTCGCCGCCGCCATCGTCGCCGGCGCGAAGGCACGCGGACTGAAGCTCGCGGAGCCCACGCAGTTCGACAGTCCCGTGGGCAAAGGCGTGATCGGCATGGTGGAGTCCGAGACCGTGCTGGTCGGCCACGCCCCGTTCCTTGCCGAGCACGGCATCGCGACCGATGCCTTGGCGACCGAAGCCGAGAGCTTGCGCCGCGAAGGAGCGAGCCTCGTGTTCGTCGCCGCCGGCGGCACCCTCGCCGGGTTCATCGCGGTGGCGGACCCGGTGAAAGCCAGCACGCCGGCAGCCCTTGCCGCGCTGAAGGCGGACGGCATCCGGGTCATCATGCTCACCGGCGACAATCGCGCCACCGCCCAGGCGGTCGCGGCGCGGCTCGGCATCACCGAGGTGGAAGCCGAGGTCCTGCCCAAGGACAAGGCGGCGCTCATCGCGCGCCTGCGTAGCGAGGGCCGCATCGTCGCCATGGCGGGCGACGGGGTGAACGACGCCCCCGCCCTCGCCGCCGCCGACGTGGGCATCGCCATGGGCACCGGCACCGATGTCGCCATGGAGAGCGCGGGCATCACTTTGCTGAAAGGCGACCTTGCAGGCATCGCGGATGCCCGCGCGCTCTCGCGCGCCACCATGGCCAATATCCGCCGCAATCTGTTTTTTGCCTTCTTCTACAATGCGGCCGGCGTCCCGATCGCGGCGGGCGTGCTGTATCCCGTGCTCGGCCTGCTGCTCTCGCCCATGGTGGCGGCTGCCGCCATGGCGCTGTCCTCGGTCAGCGTCATCGCCAATGCGCTGCTGCTGCGCCGCTGGCATCCGCGATAGCCGTTGAAGGCGCGCCCGCCCCAGCCCATTGTGGGTGGGAACGGGATGGCGGCGAAGATGGATCGCGGACTTCCAGAGGCCGGCGCAGAGACGGACGGGGCAGCACCTCCCTTACCGCTCGCGCGCCGGCTCCAGACCGGAGCAGGCCGTGCGGCCCATGCGCTTCGGGGCGCGGGGAAGGCCGCGCTCGGCCTCGTGCTGCCCCCGACCTGCGTCTCCTGCGGCGCCATCGTCCACGAGGCCGGAGGCCTGTGCGGCGCCTGCTGGCGGCGCCTCGCCTTCATCGAGCGGCCCTATTGCGAGCGCCTCGGCATCCCCTTCGCCTTCGAACAGGTGGCCTTGGACCCTGAACCCCGCCTTTCGCCGCAGGCGGTCATGGACCCGCCGGCCTTCGACCGGGCACGGGCTGCGGTGCTGTTTGGCGATATCGCGCGGGATCTGGTGCATGGCTTGAAATATGGCGACCGGCTCGACATGGCGGCGCCCATGGCCCGCTTAATGGCCCGTGCCGCAGGCGACTTGCTCGCCGAGGCGGATTTGATCGTGCCGGTGCCGCTGCACCCCTTGCGGCTGTGGCGGCGCCGCTTCAACCAGGCCGCCCTGCTCGCCCGCCGCCTGTCGAAAGCGAGCGGCGTGCCCTGCCGCACCGACGTGCTCGTGCGTGCGCGCGCCACATCCTCGCAAGTGTCCCTCAGCCGGGCCGAGCGGCGCGCCAACGTGGCCGGCGCATTCAAAGTCCCCCCGCAGCAGGTCCATCACGTCACCGGCCGGCGGATTTTGATTGTGGACGACGTCCTCACAACCGGGGCGACACTGGACGCCTGCGCCCAGGCCTTGAGGTATGGGAAGGCCACTCATATTGACGCGGTGACCTTCGCCAGGGTTGTCGAAGCCGGCTGAAGGGCTTTATCATGCAACAATTCCGTGACGGCGATTTGGGCCGTCGCGCAGAGGGCTGCATGAAAACCATCGAAATTTACACCAAGAGCTGGTGCTCCTATTGCCACGCCGCGAAGGAGTTGCTGCGCCGCAAGGGATTGACGTTCACCGAGATCGACGTGACCACCGATTCCGCCGGGCAGGAAGAGATGTCCCGCCGCGCCGACGGCCGCACGAGCGTGCCGCAGATCTTCATCGGCGAAGTCCATGTGGGAGGCTGCGACGACCTCTATGCCCTGGAAAAAGCCGGCCAACTGGACCCGCTGATCGCAGCCTGAGCCGCACCGCAGAGGCGTGGCGCCCCGCCGGCCCTCTCCGCCGAAGCCGCCCTTCCCCGCCCGCCTTTCTCCTCGCGCCAGACGGGACGAGCCTCTACACTTCACTGTTGATCCTGACCCTGGCCGCCGCGAGCCCAAACCATGAGCGAAATCCAAAAGATCGAAACCCTGCGCGTGGGCCTCGTTCAGTTGCGCTCCGGGCGCGACGTGGGCGCCAATATTGAGATGGCAACGGCCCTGATCCGCGAGGCCGCGCAGGCCGGCGCGCAATATGTGCAGACGCCGGAGACCACCAATCTCATGGAGCTGGACCGCTCCGCGCTGTTCGAGAAGCTGCGGGAAGAGGAGGGCGACCCGGCACTCGCGGCCTTCCGCGCCCTCGCCCGGGACCTGCAGATTCATCTCCATGTGGGCTCGCTTGCGCTCAAGATCTCGGAGCAGCGGGCAGTCAATCGCGGCTTCCTGATCGCCCCCGACGGCGAGATTGCCGCACGCTACGACAAGATCCACATGTTCGACGTGGATCTCGGCAATGGCGAGAGCTATCGCGAATCCAATTCCTACAAGCCCGGCGAGCGCGCCGTGACCGCGCGGGTCGCGGGCGTGAAGGTGGGGCTGAGCATCTGCTATGATCTGCGCTTCCCACCGCTCTACCGCGCGCTCGCGGAAAGCGGCGCCGAAGTGCTCACCGTCCCGTCCGCCTTCACCCGTCCCACTGGCGAAGCCCATTGGCACGTGCTGCTGCGCGCCCGCGCCATCGAGAATGGCGCCTATGTGCTTGCCGCCGCCCAGGGCGGGCGCCATGAGAATGGCCGCGAGACCTATGGCCATTCCCTGGTGGTGGACCCGTGGGGCCGCGTTATCGCCGAAGGGGGAAGCGACCCCTGCGTGATCCTCGCCGAGATCGACCTCAACGAGGTTTCCGCCGCCCGCCGCCGCATCCCGTCCCTTCAGCACGGACGCAGATTCGAGGTCGCAGACACCGGCCAGGGCGGCCGTCTCCATCTGGTGGGGGCGGACACGTGATCCGTTACACCTTGCGGTGCGCGGCGAACCATGATTTCGAAAGCTGGTTCCCCTCCTTCGACAGCTATGAGGCCCAGCGCGGACGCGGGCTGGTCTCCTGCCCCCATTGCGGCAGCGTGGAGGTGGGCAAGGCCATCATGGCCCCGTCGGTCGCCCGCACCGACCGCGCACCCACGGCTGCGCCGGCCGCGAGCCCCGATCCGGCCACACCCGCGGCGCCGGCAACCGGAAGCCCGGTCGCCTTGATGGGGGACCAGGAACGCGAATTCCGCCGCCTGGTGCGCGAACTGCACGACCACGTCACCAGCAAGGCCGATTATGTCGGAGAGGATTTCGCCGATCTCGCGCGCAAGATGCATGGCGGCGAGATCGAGCATCGCTCGATCTATGGCGAAGCCAGCGCGGACGAGGTGAAGGCATTGCGGGACGATGAGGTGGAGGTGTTCCCCCTGCCCATCCTGCCGGAAGATCGCAACTGAACCGGATTTGAGGACTGAAGTCCGAGGTTCAGCCCATCGGCCCCGCGACGATGAAATAATTCACGTCCGTATCCGCCGAGAGCGCCCAGGTGCCGCGCAGCGGATCGAAGCTCAGGCCGCAAAGCTCCCGCATGGCAAAACCGCCCGAGGCAAGGGTGGCCTCGAACTCCTGCGGCGTCACGAACTTGTCCCAGCGATGGGTGCCGCGCGGCAGCCAGCGCAGCACATATTCCGCCCCGACGATGGCGAGGGCGAAGCTCTTGCCGGTGCGGTTGAGCGTCGAGCCGATGAACAGGCCGTTCGGCTCCACCATCTCCACGGCGCGCCGCACGAACAAGCCGACGTCGGCCACGTGCTCCACCACCTCCAGCGCCATCACCACATCGAACCGCGCGCCCGCGTCCGCCAGTTCCTCGGCGGTTGCGGCGCGATAATCGATGGCAAGGTCGCTGCGGGCCGCATGGGCGCTGGCGATCTCCACATTGCCAGTGGAGGGATCGATACCCGTCATCTCGGCACCCATGCGGGCCATGGGTTCGCTGATGAGGCCGCCGCCGCAGCCGATATCAAGGACGCGCAATCCCTTGAGCGGCCGCAGGCTGCGCGGGTCATGGCCGAAATGGCGCACCATCACGTCGCGCAGGAAGGCGAGCCGCACCGGGTTGATGGCGTGCAGCGGCGCCATCTTGCCCTTGGGATCCCACCATTCCTCGCCCAGCGCCTCGAAGCGGGCGACCTCGGCGGGATCGACGGTCAGGTTCGCTTGGGTGCTGGCCTGCGGCATGGGGGCCTCCTCTGGCAGGAGGAGAGGCTTACGCCAGTGCGGCGGCAGCGGCAAGGCGAGGGATCTTCGCCGGCGCAGCGGTGCCCCGGCGCGCGCGTCCCGGCAAATGTCCCGGCCAAGTGGAACGCCGACCTGCCGGCGCAGACCGCGAGCCGGGACCCAGCACATGACGCCGCCGAAGGCGCCTTTGCGAAAGCACAGTCGCTTCGCCTGCTGCGCAGGGCTCCTGTGCTGGGTCCCGGATCGGCGCTCCGGCTATGCCGTCGCTGGTCCGGGACAAGCGGTATAAGGCGCTCCTTCGCGGAAATCAGCCCCGCACCATCCCGACGATATCCTTCACGTCGCGGATGGTCTCATCGGCGATCACCCGCGCGCGGGCCGCGCCGTCGGTGAGAATGGCGTCGATCGCGCTGGTATCGGCCATCAGGCGCTGCATCTCCCCGGCGATGGGGCCGAGCTTGTCCACCGCCAGATCCACCAGCGCCGCCTTGAAGGCGGAGAACTGGCCGCCGCCATATTCATCCAGCACGCCCTGCTTGGTCCCGTCCGAGAGCGCGGCATAGATGCCGACCAGATTATCCGCCTCCGCACGCGCCTTGAGGCCGGCTTCCTCGGACGGCAGCGGCTCGGGGTCGGTCTTGGCCCTGCGGACCTTGCCGGCAATGGCATCCTTGTCGTCGGTCAGATTGATGCGGGAGAAGTCCGACGGGTCGGACTTGGACATCTTCTTGGACCCGTCGCGCAGGCTCATCACGCGGGTGGCGGGGCCGGCGATCAGCGGCTCGGTCAGCGGGAAATAGCCCTCGCCATGGCCGTTGGCGGCAATCGAGGCGGCGAAATCCACGTTGAACTTCTGGGCGATGTCGCGGGTGAGCTCCAGATGCTGCTTCTGGTCTTCGCCGACCGGCACGTGGGTGGCCTTGTAGAGCAGGATGTCGGCGGCCATCAGATCGGGATAGGCGAACAGGCCCACCGAGACGTTCTCGCGGTCCTTGCCGGCCTTTTCCTTGAACTGGGTCATGCGGTTGAGCCAGCCCATGCGGGCGACGCAATTGAAGATCCAGGCCAGTTCCGCATGACCGGACACCTGGCTCTGGTTGAACACCACATGGCGCTTGGGGTCGATGCCGCAGGCGATGAACGCGGCGGTGACCTCGCGCGTGTGGCGCTTCAGCTCTTCAGGATCCTGCCACACGGTGATGGCGTGAAGATCGACCACGCAATAGATGCAGTCGTGGCTGTCCTGCAGGGCGACGAAGCGCTTGATGGCGCCGAGATAATTGCCCAGATGCAGGTTGCCGGTGGGCTGCACACCGGAAAAGACGCGTTCCGCGACCGCCGCCATGGCGACCTCCCGAAGACCGGCGTGCACGAGGCACCGCCGTCAGACATGACAGCGCAGCGGCCGGACGGTCGCGCGCGAAGACGAAGCGCGCCTCATGCCACCCGCCGCCGCTCGGCGCAAGCTACCCGGGGGGCACACCCCGCGCCGCGCGGGGAAAGCGCCTCAGCGGGGCGGATTTGCCGCGTCGATGAAGGCGCCGATGGCGTCCTGCGTCGCCGCATCCCACAGCAGCGGGGCATGGCCCTCATCCTGCACGGTGTGGACGGTCAGGCCGGGATGGCGCGCGGCCATCTGCGCCACCGTGTCGACGCTGAGAATGTCGGACAGCGCGCCGTGCACCACCATGACGGGGATATCCTTCATGGCCTCGAACCCGGGCCACATGTCCGGCAGCACCGCGTTGGGATCGAAGGCCTTGAACGCTTCCGAGAGCGCCGGATCATAGGCGAGGTAGGGCACGCCGGCATCATCGCGATAAATCTGCCGGGCAAACCGCTCCCAGCCGGCATCGTCCAGGCTCGGGAACAGGAAGCCCTGGCTTGCCTTCAGGCCGGCGATCAAGGTCGGCCAATCGGAGAGGGCGGCGACGCCCACATAGCCGGAGATGCGGGCAAGGCCGGCCTTCTCGATCACCGGGCCGATGTCATTGAGCACCGCCGCAGCCATCAGGTCGGGCCGCGCTTGGGAAAGCACCATCATCACCAGCCCGCCACGCGAGGTGCCGACGAATATGGCCCGCGCGATATCGAGCGCCGCCAGCGCGGCGATGGTGTCACCCGCCTCCTGCACCGGCGTGTAGGTGGCCACCGGCCCGAAAGCCGAGCCGCCCCGCCCCCGGAAATCCAGCCCGATCACGCGCCGTCCCCGCGCCACCAGCGCCTGCGCCAAAGCTTCAAAATCGCGGGAATTGCGCGTCACCCCGGGCAGGCACACCACGGGCAGATCATCGCCGGGCGCGCCCCAGTCGCGGCCGAACAAGGCAAGGCCATCCGCCGAGGGATAGGCGAAGAAGCGGCAGGGTACGCAGGCAGGAACGGGTTCGGCCATGGGAACACTCCTTCGGGGCGCGCGCAGCCTAGGGGCAAGACCATGAAGCATGGAAGACCCTGAGGCACGGCACAGCGACGCGGGAGCGGCGTTCAGGCCCCCGCGCGCCGCAGGCCGCGCCGCACCAGAAGCGCCACCGCGCCATAGGTCACCACCCCCGCCCCCACCAGCACCGCCAGCCGGGCCAAAGCGGCGAAGGTGCCGGCGGCGGGCTCTTGCCAGAGCGCGGCGAGCCCCAAGACCACCAGCGCCATCAGCGCGCATCCCCCCAATAACCCGGCGAGGCTGCGCCCGAGCACGCCGTCAAAGTGCAGGTGCCCGGCCCGGACCAGGAGGCCGCCGATCACCAGCGCGCTCAGCATTGCGGATACCGCGACCCCACTGGCCGCCCCCGCCGGGCCGAACAGCACGCTGAGGCCGGCGCAGACCAGCAGGCAGGCCAGCAGCGAGGCGAGGCCGACCCGCTCCACCGTCCGCGTCATGCCGTGGGTCAGGGCGGTCGCCGACAGTACGCGCTCAAGTCCCTGCGCCGGCAGGGAAAAGGCAAGCGCGGTCAAGAGCAGCGCGGTCAGGTGCGCATCCTGAGCATCGAAGCTGCCGCGCTGGTAGAGCACGGTGACGATGGGACCTGCCAGCACGGCGAGCCCGGTGCCCGCCGGCAGGGCCAGCGCGAGCGCGGCCAGGCTCGCGCCGCTGGCGTGCCGCCCCCGCCCGCCCCCGCCCGCCGCCAGCAGCGGCACCAGAACCGCCCCGGCGCTGGCGCCCACGAGGCCGAGCGGCAGATCCACCAGGCGCTGGGCATAATTCAACGCCGCCACCGCTCCCGGCAGTGCGGAGACGGTGGCCGCCGCGATCAGCAGGCGGAACTGGGAGAGACCAGCAAACAACAGCGCGGGCGCGCAGGCGCGCAGCACTGCACGGGCACCGCGCCAATCGCTGCCGGGCCCGGTGGGTGTCGGCGCGCCCGTGGTGCCGCGGCTGGCGATGATCATCAGCGCAAGCTGGGCGACGCCGGCGGCCACCTGTGCGCAGGCGACGAGGAAGGCTGCGGTATCGGTGGCCACTTCGCCATGCAGGACGAGAAACAGGATCACCGTCAGCACCACGGCATTGGCGAGCCCCGGCGCGAGGGCGGGCAGGAATACGCGGTGCCCCGCATTGGCCAAGCCGCCGAAAACCGCCGCAGCGGCGGCGAGCGGCAGGTAGAGCAGCGCCACGCGGCCGCAGGTGACCGCAAGGTCCGCCCGGTCGCCGCCCAACGCGAAGCCCGGCGCGAGCAGCGCGATCAGCGCCGGCATGAACAAGGCGCCGAGCCCGGCCAGCACGATCAGGGCAAGGACAAGAAGGATCAGCACCGCGCGGGACAGGGCGCGCCCGGCCGCATCCCCGCCGCGTTCGCGGGCCGCTGCGAGGCCGGGCAGGAAGGCGGCATTGAACGCCCCCTCCGCCAGCAGGCGCCGCGCCAAAAGGGGCAGTGACAGGGCCGCCATCAGCGCATCCGCCGCCGGCCCCGCGCCGAGCACGGCGGCGGTGCCGGCATCGCGGGCAAAACCCATCACGCGCGAACCGAGCGTCGCGGCGGTCACGGTGGAGGTGCGGGCGAGAAGCGACATGAACCATCCAGGGCCTGGCAAGGGCTGCGGACCCCGCCGGCAGCCTCAGGACGCGCGCGAGGCCGGGCCGTCGAGGGGCAGCGCGATGACCACCAGCACCTCGGCCTTCTGCCGGCCAAGGCTGCGCACCTCATGCTTGATCTCGCCGGAGAAATAAAGGCAATCGCCTTTTTCCATGGTCAATTCGTCCGCCCCCAGCTTGACCGCGATGCGACCGCTGACGACGAACAGCATCTCCTCGCCGCCATGCTCCCAGCGCGGGCTGGCCTTCTGCAACGGCACGGTGGACGGCGTCATGAGGAAGGGCTCCATCATCTTGCGCGCCCGGCCCGCCGCCAGCGGCACGAGACCGAACGCACCATCCATGTGGGTCGCCGGGCCCTCGCCGGAACGATGCAGCGTATAACGCGGCGCCAGGTCGGCGTTGGGATCGAACAACTGGGCGATGTTGACGCCGAGCGCATCCGCCAGGCGCAGCAGCGCGGTGACGGAGGGCGTCTTCAGCCCGCGCTCGACCAGGGACAGATACCCTCGGGTCAACCGGCTCAGGCCCGCGAGATGGTCCAGCGTGAAGCCGCGCGCGAGGCGCAATTCCCGCAGATTGGGGCCAAGGCGATCCGCCCGGCTGACATCCAGCACCACTCGTCTCCCTGCCGCATTGCGCGCCGGTGCCCGGCCAAGGCGGCAATGGATAAGCGGGCCGGAAAAATTTTTCCACTGGGAAACACGATGGTCTGCGGAAATTTGCGCCGGGGATTTCTCGCAAGATGTGCAAACGCGAAAAATCCTGATCATCGGCGCGGCAATAGGCTGCCTCGTGCCGCAGTTTTGTGCATCTGCTCGATATGCATCATTTTGCGGCTATTGATTTCCAGGGGTAAACTTGTTTGACTTTGCGAGTGGCTCGCAGCTGACCGGGTCGAAATAACAGAGGGGACCATCATGGCCGACAGATCCATCACACGCCGCCATCTCCTCAGCGTCGCCGCCCTCGGCGCCGGTGTTTCCCTTCTCCCGCGCCAGCTTTACGCCGCTGCGTCCGTCACATTCGGTGTCGCGAGCCTGGATGTCAGCTACGCCTTCATCTACGCCGCCCTGAAGAAGGGCTATTTTGCCGAAGCCGGCCTGGATGTGGAACATCTGAACTCCCAGAGCGGCCCGCGGACCAAGCAGATGCTCTCGGCCGGGCAGGTGTTCGCCGCGTGCACGGGATCCAGCGACGCTGTCGCCCTGACCATGGCCGGCAAGCCATCCGTCCTCGTGTGCTCGTTCGAGCGTCGGCCGGCACTGGCCAACATCCTGGTCAGCAAAACGGCCTACGAGGCGGGCGTGCGGAGCGTCAAGGATCTCGCCGGCAAGAAGATCGGCGTCACGCAACCCCAGGCGCTGACATGGCTTCTCGGCGTCGCCATCACCGAGGCCGCGGGCTTGAAGGGCAAGGTGGACTTCCGCCCCCTGGGCGACTTCACCACCATGCTCGGCGCCGTGAAGGCCGGATCGGTCGACGGCTGCATCGCCTCGTTCTCCATGCTGGATGCGGCGGAAGCGGAGGGCTGGGGCGTGCCGATCTTCCGGGCCTACGACAGCGCCGAGTGGAACGCCGCCTTCAAGGGCGACCTGCCGGGCGTGGGCGTCTATGTGCTCAAAGACGTTCTCGAAGAGAAGCGCGCCGAAGTGCAGATGCTGGTGAACGGCCTCGTGAAGGGCACGGACTATGTGAAGGCCGCGGCCCCGGAGGAAATCGCGGAACTGGTGAAGTCCGGCTTTCTGCCCACGACCCCGCTGCCCGCCCTCGTCGAGGCGGCGAAGAAGTTCAAGACCACGTGGAACTTCGAAAACACCTACACCCCGGAAGCCTACGCCGACCTTATGACCTTGATGGGCGAAGGCCGGATGTATCCCTCCGCGGATCTTGCGGCTCGCGCGAAGTTCGCGGACCAAGTGGACAATTCCTTCGTCCTCAAGGCGCGGGGGAAAGCGTGATGCGGGTCATGATCCGCCTGGACGCGGTCGGCAAGACCTACAGTTCCAAGAGCACCCGGCACACCGCAATCGGCAGCGTATCGCTCGATGTCGCGCAGGGAGAGTTCGTGTGCCTCGTGGGTCCCTCCGGCTGCGGAAAGAGCACCTTGCTGAATATGGTCGCCGGCTTCCAGCCGGCAACCGCCGGGACGATCACGGTCGACGGCATGCCTGTGCTGCCGGGGTCCGTCCCCCATGGGCTGGGCTATCTGTTCCAGAAGGACACAGTGCTGCCCTGGCTCACAGTGGAGCAGAATGTCGGCCTCGGACCGCGCTTCGCGCACCTCCAGCCGGACCGCATCGCGGCAAAGGTGAAGAGCCTGCTCAAGCTCGCCAAGCTCGAACCCTACGCGCACTATTACCCCTACCAGATCTCGGGCGGCATGCGGCAGCGCACGGCGCTGTTGATGACCCTTGCCTGCGATCCCCGCGTGCTGCTGCTGGACGAACCGTTCGGCGCGCTCGATTCCCACACCAAGATTAATCTGCATCGCGAGCTGCACGAGATCTGGCGCCAATTGAACCAGACCATCGTCATGGTGACCCACGACCTCGACGAGGCGGTGGCCCTCGCGGATCGGGTGATCGTACTGTCGGGACCGCCCAGCCGGGTTCTGCTCGACCACCGCATCGACATTCCCCATCCCCGCGATCCCTACACGGTGCGCGAGACGGACGCCTTCAGCCAGCACCTCAAGGCCTTATGGGCAGTGCTCGGGCGCGAATACCAACGCACGCCGGACGGCCCGCAGGGCGTGATCGGAGCCGCAGCATGAGTCGCGTCGTGAACAGCGTCAATGCGCAACTCGAGCACCCCGCCCGCCCGCACCAGGGCCCGCGGTTCAGCGAAACCACGCGCGTTCGGCTCTACCAGCTCGCGCTCCTCGCCATCTTCCTCGGCCTGTGGGAGGGGCTGACGCGGGTGCCTTATCTGATCAAAAACACCTTCCTCGATCCGTTCTTCATCAGCCGCCCGTCGCTCATCGCAGAGCAATTATGGTCGTGGACCTTCGGCGCCCAGGCCGGCTTCCTGCTCCCGCACCTCGCCTCGACCCTTGGCGCAACGCTGCTGGGCCTCGCGGTAGCTGGCGTGACCGGCTTCGCCGCCGGCCTCGTCCTCAGTCAGAATCCCATCCTCGCCCGGACGCTGAACCCCTTCATCGTCTGCTGCAATTCCCTGCCCCGCATCGCCATGGTGCCACTGATCACGATGATGTTCGGGCTCGGGCTGCTGGCAAAGGTGGTCACGGTCTGGTTCGTGGTCTTCTTCCTCATCTTCTTCAACACCTTCAAGGGCTCCCTATCGGTGGAGACCCACATCCTCCAGTTCTGTCGGACCCTTGGCGCCTCATCGCGCCAGATCCTCTGGAGCGTGCGGGTTCCGAGCGCACTTGCCTGGACCTTCGCCGCGTTGCCCAACGCCATCTCCTTCTCACTGGTTGGCGTGGTCATCGCGGAGTTCGTCGGCACGACCACGGGCATGGGTTACCTGATCGTCTCCTCCCTCTCGACCCTCAACGCCAGCGAGATGTTCGCCGCCATCACCGTATTGGGCCTGGCGGGGATCTGCCTGGTCTCCCTCGCCGAGCGCGTGGAGCGGCGCCTCCTGCGCTGGTCGCCGCAATTCAACGAACGCTGATCCCTCGGAGAACGCCCATGAGCGATAAGACTTCGAACGCCATCGACTATTATTTCTGGATCAACTCGGATTGGGCCTATTTCGGCAACCCGCGCCTGAAGGCGATGGCCGAGCGTTACGCCCTGCCCGTCAATTATTATCCGGTCGATATCGGCTCGGTCTATGCCCGCACCGGCGGCATCAAGCTGCCGCTGCGCTCCAAGGAGCGGCGCGATTACCGTTTTCTCGAGATGCGGCGCTTCCGCGACATCCTCGGCATGCCGATCAATCTCGAACCGAAATACATGACCCAGTCGGTGGAGACCCCGTCGCGCTTCGCCATAGCGGCGATGCAGATGGGCCTTCCCCCGCACGATCTCATCCACGCCATCATGACCGCCCTGTGGGCCGAGGAGCGCGACATCGAGGACGAGGCGACGCTGGTGTCCATCGCGGACCACCTCGGGCTCGACGGTCCGGCGATCCTCGAACGCTCGAAGGGCAAGGCGGCGGTCCAGGCCTATTACCAAAACACCGATCTCGCCGTGCAGTCCGGCATGTTCGGCGCCCCCTTCTACGTCTTCCGCGGCGAAGGGTTCTGGGGACAGGACCGCCTTTCGATGCTGGACGACACCATCGCCCGTGCGCTCGGAAGGGCGCCGGCCCCCGCCGACCTCAAGGTGGCGTCATGATCACCCGTATCGGCGTCGGCAAGCGGCTCAGCGCCGCGACGGTCTTCGGCGGCATCGCCTATCTCGCGGGCCAGGTGCCCGACGATCTCAGCGTGGGCGTGGAAGCCCAGGCGAGCCAGGTGCTGGCCAAGATCGACGCGATCCTGGCGGAAGCCGGAACCGACAAGACGCGCCTGCTCTCGGCCACGGTATGGCTCCCCGACATTTCGGACTTCGCCGCCTTCAACACGGTGTGGGACGCGTGGGTGCCGGCCGAGCCGCCGGCCCGCGCCTGCATCGAAAGCCGCCTCGCCAATCCCGGGATCAAAGTGGAAATCGCCGTCATCGCGGCACTGCCAGCCTGAGGCTGCCCGGCGCGGCGCGCTTGCCGCACCGCCCAATCGTTGCGAACCCGCCCGGACGCAGAAGCCGGGCGGGCAGCGGGAACGTGCGTCCTGACGAAGAACAACCTTCCATCGTGGGGATTATCATGACCATCACCGAACGTCTGGCGGCGCCCGCCGCCGTATCGCCGCCCTCCACCATGCGCCGCATCATCTGGTCGTCCGTCATCGGCACCGCCGTGGAATGGTACGACTTCCTGATCTATGCGGTGGCCACCGCGCTGGTCTTCAACAAGCTGTTCTTCCCGGTCGCCGAGCCGGCGCTCGCCACCATCGCCGCCTTCGGCACCTATGCGGTGGGCTTTCTGGCCCGCCCGCTCGGCGCCGCGATCTTCGGCCATTACGGCGACAAGCTCGGCCGCAAGGCGATGCTCGCCACCACCATCGTCATCATGGGGTTCGGCACCTTCCTGATCGGCCTGCTGCCCACCTATGCCCAGATCGGCGTCGCCGCCCCGGCCCTGCTGGTGGCCCTGCGCTTCCTTCAGGGCATCGGCCTCGGCGGGGAATGGGGCGGAGCCGTGCTGATGGTGGTGGAGAATGCGCCCGCCGACCGGCGCGGCCTGTACGGCTCGCTGGTGCAGGTGGGAAACCCCATCGGCAATCTCGCGGCGCTCGGCATCTTCGCCATCATCTCGCAGATGCCGGACGCCGATTTCCTCGCCTGGGGCTGGCGCGTTCCGTTCCTCATGTCGGTGCTGCTGATCGGCGTCGGCCTGTTCATCCGCCTGCGGCTGGAAGAGACCCCCGCGTTCCGCGACCTCCAGGCCAAGCGCGAAGTGGCGCAGATGCCGATCGTCGAGATCTTCAAGTATCACCGCCGGCCGTTCTTCACCGCTGTGGGCCTGAAGATCGCTGAAATCTCCTATGCCTCCATCGCCGGCGTATTCGTCATCTCCTATGCGACGCAGACCCTCGGCATGTCGCGCGGCACCATCCTCAACGGCGTGATGCTGTCCTCCTTCATCGCTTTGTTCTCGATCCCGTTCTTCGGCTGGCTGTCGGACAAATGGGGCCGCAAGACCATGTTCTATCTGAGCTGCCTGTTCTGCATGGGATTTGCCTTCCCCATGTTCGCGCTGCTGCAGACCCGCGACCCGATGATCGTCTCGCTGACCGTGGTGGTGGCCATCTCGTTCGGCCAGATGGTGATGTTCGGCATTGGCGCGCCGTTCTACTCCGAACTGTTCGAGGCGCGCCTGCGCTATAGCGGCGCCTCGCTCGGGTTCCAGATCGGCGCGGCCATTTCCGGCGGACTCACCCCCTTTATCGCCGCCTCGCTCATGGCCTGGAGCGGCGGGGCCACCTGGCCGATCTCGATCTATCTGATCGGCTGCGGCCTCATCACCACCTTCGCCACCTACATGGCGCCGGAGACCGCCAAGAAGCCCCTAAACTGAGGCGCGCCGCGCTCACCCCGCGACCGCGCGTCGGCCGCCCCGGACCCCGGCACGCCGGGGTCCTTCGCATCGAACCAAGGAGCACCCATGCTTGCCAGCGACACGGCGGAAGCCCCGCGCACCGCCCTCACCACCTTCACCGGCGTGGTCCGGTGCCTGCACATCACCGCCCGCGCCTTCCTGCCCATGCGTGCCATGAACGAGATCAATCTGATCGCCGGAAAGGGCATCGAGGGCGACCGCTACATGATCGGACGCGAGGAGGGCTTCTATTCCGACCGGCCCGAGGACGGCCGGCAGATTACCTTGTTCGAGATCGAGACCCTCGATGCCCTCAAGCGCGACGCCGGCATCGAGATCGCCCCGCAGGACCATCGCCGCAACGTCACGGTGGAGGGCGTGCCGCTCAACCATCTGGTGGGCAAGCGCTTCCTGCTGGGCGAGACACTGCTGGAGGCGACCCGCCTTTCGGTGCCGTGCCGGCATATCGAGGAAATCACCGGCAAGGCCATCTTCGATCCCCTGATCAATCGCTCGGGCCTCAACTGCCGCATTCTCGTGGGCGGCGTGGTCCGGATCGGCGATCTGGTGCGGAACGTGTGATGGCACGCGGAACCCTCCGCACCGTCGTTGCCGAGATCACCGCCGGAGACGGGGTGAAGCGCTTCGTGCTGAAGGACCCGGACGGCTGGGACCTGCCCCCCTTCAAGCCCGGCGCCCACGTGGATCTGCACCTGCCCGGCGGGCTGCTGCGGACCTATTCCCTGTGCAATCCGCCGCACCAGAACGACCGCTATGTGGTGGCCGTGAAGCGCGAGCCGGCGGGCCGGGGCGGCTCGGCCCTGCTGCACGACGCGGTGCAGGCGGGCGACGAGATCGGCGTCACCTTGCCGCGCGGCGGCGTACCCCTCGCGGAACGGCGGCATGTCTTCATCGCGGGGGGCATCGGCGTCACGCCTTTCCTCTCCGCCGCCCATGCCTTGCTGGCCGAGGGACGGGACGACTTCACGCTGCACCTGCTGGCGCGCGGCGCGCCGCCTTTGGCGGAGGAATTGGCGCCGCTGGTGGCCGCGGGCCATGCCGTGATCCACGACACAAGGGCTGGGCCTCGGCCGGATCTCACCGTCCTTCTCGGCGCTCCGCGTACCGGCATCGCCCTCGCCTGCTGCGGGCCGGACGGACTGACGGACGCCTTCGAGGCGGCGACGCGGGACTGGCCCTTGGAGCAGGTGCACGTGGAACGCTTCGTGCCCCCGCCGGTCATCGCCGACCCTCAGGCTCGCCCCTACACGCTAGTGCTGGCCCGTAGCGGACAGGAGATCGAGGTGCCGCTGGGCGTGACCATGCTGGAGGCGCTGGAGCGCAGCGGCGTGCGGGTGCCGGCGTCCTGCGGCGGCGGCATCTGTGGCGCGTGCAAGGTGGAGTGGATCGAGGGCCGCCCGATCCATCGCGACCGCGTCCTCTCGCCCGAGGATCGCAGCCATGCGCTCATGGCCTGCGTCGCGCTGTCGGCGGAAGCGCGGCTGACCCTCGACCTTTAGGCCGGCTCAGGACGAGGCGCGCTCCTGCTCCAGCATGATGCGGATCCGGGCCGCCAGTTGCTCGATGGCGAAGGGCTTCGTCACCATCGCCATCCCCGGCTCCAGAAACCCGCCCGCGATGGCGGCATTCTCGGCATAACCGGTCATGAACAGCACCTTGAGGGAGGGGCGCAGGGCGCGCGCGGCGTCCACCATCTGCCGCCCGTTCAGGCGCGGCAGGCCGATGTCGGTCACCAGCAGGTCGATCTTGCGCTCGGACATCAGCAGATCGAGCCCCGCCTGCCCGTCCACAGCCTCGATCGCGGCATAGCCCAGCTCATGCAGGACCTCGATGATCAGGCCACGCACCACCCGATCGTCCTCCACCACCAGCACCACCTCCGCGTCGACCGACAGATGGCTGTCGTCGAGATCGCGCGGGCCGGTCTCCCCGACCGCGTCGCCGTGGTGGCGCGGCAGGTAGAGCTTCACCGTGGTGCCGTGCCCGACCTCGCTGTAGATGCGGCAATGGCCTTCGGACTGCCGCGCGAACCCGTAAATCATGGACAGGCCGAGCCCGGTGCCCTGGCCGATCGGCTTGGTGGTGAAGAAGGGATCGAACGCCCGCTCGATCACCTCCGGCGCCATGCCGGTGCCGGTGTCGGTCACGCTGAGGCAGACATATTGTCCGGGCGAGACGCCGTGGGCGCGGGCCGCATAGAGGCCGTCGAGGTGAACGTTGCAGGTCTCGATGATCAGCTTGCCGCCGTTGGGCATGGCGTCACGCGCATTGATCACCAGATTGAGGATCGCATTTTCCAGCTGATTGGCATCGCACAAGGTGAGCCAGAGACCTCCCGCGAGCACCAGCTCCAGATGAATGCTTTCGCCCATGGTTCGCCGCAGCAGATCCTCCATGGATGTGACCAGCGGATTGGCCTGCACCGGCTTCGGATCCAGCGGCTGGCGGCGGGAGAAGGCCAGCAGGCGGTGGGTGAGCGCGGCGGCGCGGCTGGCCGAGCTCATGGCATTGGCGACGAAGCGATCGAGTTCCGCGGTACGTCCCTGACTGACCCGGCGCTGAAGAATATCCAGCGAGCCGGTAATGCCCTGGAGCAGATTGTTGAAATCGTGGGCGATGCCCCCGGTCAATTGGCCCACCGCCTCCATCTTCTGGGCCTGACGCAATTGCTCCTCGGTCTGGCGCTGATCCGTCATGTCGCGCCCGACGATATAAAGTCGCCCGGTATCGGCGGCGAGGGTCCAGGCGAGCACGCGATAGGAGCCATCCTTGCGGCGGCAGCGATTTTCGAACCGCCCCACCGCACGGGCCTCCCGCGAGCGGGCAAGGGCGGCCTGAGTCGCCGGCATGTCATCGGGATGCACCAGATCCAGGAAACCGCCCGTAAGCAGATCGCCTTCGCTCCAGCCGAGCAGGTCGCTCCAGGCGCCGTTGACCGCTTCGAGGCCGCCGTCTTCCCGGCACACGCCCATGAGATCCCCACTGAGCCGCCACAGCCGGTCGCGCTCGCGGGTGCGGTCGGCCACCTGGGCCTCGAGGGATTCGTTGAGGCGGCGCAGTTCCGTCTCGCGCGCGCGCAGGGCATCCTCGGCGCGGCGCTGCTCGGTGATATCCTGTCCTTGGATGAAGATGCCGCCAACCGAGCCGTCGGCATCGATCACCGGCTGATAGATGAAATCGAGGACGCGTTCCTGCAGAGGCTGGTTCGGCGTGGTGCGCAGCATCACCGAAAGCCCCCGCGCCACGAATGTTTCACCCGTGCGGTAGGCGCGGTCCAACTCGTCCAGAACGCGGGAGCCGGCCAGCTCCGGAAATGCCTCGCGCGCCGTGAGGCCGACCAGCGGACGCTCGCCCACCAGCCGCATATAGGCGGCATTCGCCAACTCCACCACATGATCGCGGCCGCGCAGCACGGCGGTGAAGGTGGGGGCCTGCTCGAACAGGTTGCGCAGCCGCTGGCGCTCGCGGTGCAACTCGACATTGGCTTCCTGCACCGCCTCTGCGCGGTCGAACACCTCCCCCTCGATCAGCAGCGAGGGACTGGCGGACGTCGCCCCCACGCTCAGGCGCAGATTGTGAAGCTCGGTCACATCCACCGTGTACTGCACCACGTAGCCCACCGCGCCGTCCTCGCCGAACAAGGGGGTATGGGTGGCGCTCCAATAGCGCATCTCCATCGCGCCGTCGGGCCGCTGAATCGGATAGGGAAGGAACGGCAGATCGTCGCGCACCTTGTCGCGCAGCACTCGCTCCAGGGAGGCCCGCAGCATCTGGTTGGACTTCGAGGCCGGGTCGCTCGGGAACGCCTCGAACATCGAAATACCGGTAATGTCCTCCCGCCGCCGCATGGTGACGCGCAGATAGGCCTCGTTCATGCCGACGATCTTGAAATCCGGCGCCATGATCACGTAAGGATTTGGCACGGCGTTGAAGAGCGCGGCGAGGTCGATTCCCCGCAACCCCACATTTGTGAACACGCGCGCCTCCTTCGCTGCAGCGCGCCTGACCGCCGATGGCGCGCGCCGACAGCGATGTTATCGCCCGCATCGGTCCGCGCCTCAACCGGGGCGAGAGGTATTTTACTGCGATTTGAGGCTCATAGCTGGACCTGAGCGGCCGCCACGTGGCGCGAGCGCGCGGCGGGGAAACCGGGCCATCACGCAGCCGGCAGGCCACCCGCACCGCGGCGCATGCCGTCCACCGGAAGCCATGGCGTGAACCCAACCGCACGCGGGATCATCACCGGCCTTGTCGGCCCGCCCCTGCTTGGTGTCTGATCCCGTTTTGCAGTGCGGCAGGCGCTCAGCGCCGGGCCGGGGGAGGCCGGGCGATGAAGGTGGTGATTTTAGGATCGGGGGTCATCGGCGTGACCCTCGCATATTATCTCGCCGCCGCCGGCCACGAGGTGGAAGTGGTGGATCGGCAGGCGGGTCCGGCGCTGGAGACCAGCTTCGCCAATGCGGGCGAGGTCTCGCCCGGCTATTCGGCGCCTTGGGCCGGGCCGGGCCTGCCGCTGAAGGCCATCAAATGGCTCATGATGAAGCATCGGCCGCTGGTCATCCGCCCGCAATTCGATGCCGCCATGGTCGCGTTCGGCCTGCGCCTGCTGACCAATTGCACCCATGCGCGCTACGAGATCAACAAGAGCCGGATGGTGCGGCTTGCCGAATATAGCCGCGATTGCCTCATTGCCCTGCGCCAGCAGACCGGCATCGCCTATGACGCGCGCATGCAGGGCACGCTGCAGATGTTCCGCACCCAGCAGCAGCTTGACCATGCGGGCGAAGACATGGCGATCCTCGATCGGTTTTCCGTGCCGTACGAGTTGCTAGACCGCGCCGGCTGCATCACTGCCGAGCCGGCGCTCGGGCGGGTCGCGGAAAAGATCGCCGGCGGCCTGCGCCTGCCGGGCGACGAGACCGGCGACTGCTTCAAGTTCACCAATGCACTCGCCGCGCTCGCGGCTGAGCGGGGCGCGGTCTTCTCCTACGGGCGCGCCCTGCGGGAGATCCAGCACGACGGCGCCAGCATCACCGGCGTCGCGACCCATGGCGGGACCATCCGGGGCGATGTTTACGTGGTCGCGCTCGGCAGCTATTCGACCAAGGCGGTGCGCCCGCTGGGAATCCGCCTGCCGGTCTATCCGGTGAAAGGCTATTCGCTGACCATCCCCATCACCGATCCCTCCGGGGCGCCGGAATCGACCGTGATGGACGAAACCTACAAGGTTGCGGTCACGCGCCTCGGCGACCGCATCCGGGTCGGCGGCACGGCGGAACTGGCGGGCTTCGATCTCTCGTTGCGCCATTCGCGCCGGGACACATTGGAGCATGTGGTCAGCGACCTGTTTCCCCAGGGAGGGAACGCCAAGGCCGGCTCCTTCTGGAGCGGTCTGCGGCCCATGACGCCGGACGGCCCGCCGATCCTCGGCAAGGCAAAATATCCCAATCTCTTTCTCGGCACCGGGCACGGCACGCTGGGCTGGACCATGGCCGCGGGCACCGGGCGCCTGCTGGCCGATCTGATCACGAACCGCACGCCCGATATCGATACCGAGGGGCTCACGCTCGCCCGCTACGGTTGAGGCGAGCGCCGCGGCCCCATCAGCCGATGGATCGCGTCACACCCCGGCTGGCATAGCGCTCGGCCCATTTGGCGAGCCGCACGAAGGGCAGGCCGATGAGCAGATAGATCGCCGCCACCAGCAGGCCGGTGCCGAAATAATCATAATAGGTGGTGGAGATCAGCTCGTAGGTCTTGGTCAGTTCCACCAGCGAGATCACCGACACCAGGGAGGAGTCCTTGATGAGCGAGATGAAATCGTTGGTGGTCGGCGGCAGCACGATGCGCGCCGCTTGGGGGATGATGACGTTCCGCAGCGCCTGGCGCTCGGTCATGTTGAGCGCGATGGCCGCTTCCATCTGGTTGCGCGGAATGGCCAGAAGCCCGGCGCGGTAGTTTTCCGCCTCATAGGCCGCATAGTTCAGGCCCAGCGCGATCACGCCCGCGACGAACGGTTCGAGCTGCAATCCCACCTTCGGCAGGCCGTAATAGAT